>NZ_JBIAQF010000003.1:266786-304941 GCF_042888885.1 Streptomyces sp. NPDC002742 | reverse complement strand
TTCTTCACCGGACCGCCGAAGCCCGTACCGGTGGAAGTGAAGGTCCACAGCGCCGAATGACCACGACCGTCCGAGGTATTGCCGTACTTGTACAGAACGCCCACATCGGCCAGGCCGTCACCGTTGAAGTCACCGGACACCAGAGCGGAGCTGTCCGAGGTCCAGGAACCGGTACCGGAGTCCCACACCTTCACCGGCGCGTTGAACCCGGCACCGGTGGAAGTGAAGGTCCACAGCGCCGAATGACCACGACCATCGGAGGTGTCGTCGTACCTGTACAGGACGCCCACATCGGCCAGGCCGTCGCCGTTGAAGTCGCCCGACACCAGCTTGCTGCGGCTCCAGTCCCAGGAAACGGCACCGGAGTCCCACGGCTTCGCCGGGCCGTCGAAGCCGCTGCCGGTCGACGTCTGCAGCCACAGGCCCGTGTGGTTGGTGCCGTCGGCGTTGACCCCGTAGTTGTACAGGTACGCGACGTCGGACTTGCCGTCACCGGTGTAGTCGGTGACACGGGGGACGGCGACGGTGGAGGCCACCCAGTCGCGCAGATCGTCGACGCGGGCGCTGACGGCCCCGGTCTGCGTCACGGCCGGGTCGATGCCGAAGCAACCGCCCTGCCAGGACCTGCTGCTGAGCGCGACCAGCTCGGGCTTGCCGCCCACCATGCGCACGGTCGGACCGCCGGTGTCGCCCATGCAGACGCTCGCGCCGTCCTTGCCGGTGATGCCGACGGCGTCCGTGGCGACCGAGTCGACGGTGAAGGTACCGCTGTGCAGACCCAGTGGGGACCATTCGGTCCGGGTCCGGCCGTAGCCGGCCACCGTCAGCTCCTCGCCGGCCGCGGCGGCGGCGGCGCTGATGCCGACGGGCGTGACGGTGGTGACCGGCCGGCTGAGCCGCGCCAGCACCACGTCCCGCGACGAGTACGGGACCAGGTCCACGATGGTGCGCGTCTCACCGGCCGTGGTCGTGAGATCGGTGCGGCCGATGATCGCGGTGGTCTTGAGCTTGGGGGCGCCCGCGGGCAGGGCGAGACTCTGCGCCGGGTCGTCGGCGAAGCAACTGGCGGCAGTCAGCAACCAGTTGCGGTCCACCAGCGCGCCCGAACACGCCTTCTGGCCATCACCGATGTCCAGGCGCGCGGTGAAGGCGAGGGAGTTGTCGCTCAAGGCCGGGCCGGAGACGGCGCTCGCGGGCATGGCGGTCAGCGCCAGCGGCGCCGCGAGGAGCGCGGCGGCGAGCGACGTGGTGAGGCGGTGACGTCTGGGGTGTCCCATGTGACCTTCGGTTTCCTTGGTGGGAGGAGTGCGGCGCCTGTGCCCGGCGGAGCGTGGCGGCTCTGGCGCGGGGCACCGACGGCGGGTTACTTGGAGGTCCTGATCTCCACGAGCATGAACTCGCGCCCCTGCTCGTCCGCGCTCTCGCCCACGGCCGTCCAGGTGTTCTTGGCGACGTCGTACGACTGCTGCTCGTCGGCGACGGTCATGTCGACCTCGGCCGCGTAGTCGTTGCCCCGGATCGCGTAGACCGATGGGATCTCCAGCGTCAGATAGCCGGAGTTGCCGGTGACCCGGAAACAGACCTTGGCCGAACTGCGGGCCCAGACCTCCATCAGCCCGGTCTGGCTCGCGCAGTCGGCGAGGAGGATGTGGCCGTCACCACGCTTGAGGACGATGCCCTGCTCCGCGAGGATCTTGTCGGCCTGCGGGTAGTTGAAGTCCTCCACCGCATAGCCGGGCGCCTCGCCCGCGACGGGTACCGCACCGGCGGACGGGGCCGCCCCGGCACCGCCGCCCGGCACACCCTGCGCCACGACGAGCCAGCCCACGGCGGCCGTCGCAGCGAGGCCCAGAACACGCCGCACAAGTCTCCGGCGGCTCGGCCGCGCCTGAAGCGCGGTACGCACACGTTCCTTCATCACAGTCTGGTCTCACAGCCTTTTTCGTCGGTTCCGGGGACACTCCGGAACTCGGAATGAAAGGCGAGCGTGAGGCCGATCCCAGCGGTGAGGGCACGCTGGACAATGTGCGGAAAAATAATTTTCGGCATAACGAAACGACAGCTTGCATGCGCATATCCATGAGCTCACCCCCGGCTTTCAAAGCCCCGATTCCCGCCCAGAAAAAATCACCCAAAGGTCCCGTCCGCCCGCCTTGTCGCACGACTTGGGACAAGAGATCGAAGAAGCACAGAGCCTCGCGGGCAACAGGCCGTGAAAGCGCTTGTGCGTCCCAGACCGGAACTCTTTGACCGCGCCATGAAATCTCATCGTCTACCTTTTGTCCAGCCATCGAGCTCTTCCCGAAAAGACATATACACCCGGCTTTGTCCGTGATGTACATCACTCGAAGATGGCCGCCATCCGCGCGGCGCGTAACCGGAACACGAACAGCGAGCGTTCCGATCCACCGGCAACGCCCGCCAATCCCTTATGTCCGCTTGACGCCCTCGATCACCTCTATGCGGGATAAAGCGGACGCGTTTGCCGAACGCATGAATTCACCCGAGAGATCTATGCAATCCTTTCGCCGGTAATCGATGGCATCGGCACCTGTTTCGGGGAGGCAGGGTGAAACCTTTGCGCCGCTTACCCCTTTCGCGGGCGCCTTTCGGTACTCCCCAGGGGGTTCATACAGTGATGCGAGACAACGGCTGCGGCCGCAGACACGGGGGCGTGGTCGAACAATGCGCGTGAAGCAGTGGAGCAGGCGGAACTTCCTCCGCACGGTCGTCACCGGCAGCACCGCGATGGTGGCGGTGTCCTCCCTCGGGTTCGACCTGGCGGTCGCCACACCGGCAGCGGCGGCCGACGAGACCGGCGGGGCCGACCCGCTCGCCTTACCGGACACCGACCGGGCGAAGGCCGTCAAGGCGTGGCTGACGGGCGGACAGGCCGTCAAGGCGGCCGCGGCCACGGCACTCGTCGGCGGCGACACCGAGATCACCTCCTTCCTCACCGAACGCCTGCCGGCAGCGATCGCGGATGACAGGCGTACCGCCCTCCTCGCCGGCATGGTGAACGCCGGAACCGGTCTGCGCCGCGCGGGCTCCGCCGCCCTCGAAAACGGCGACAGCGCCATCGCCGACTTCCTCGACGGCGGCTTCACACCCGCCGTCGAGGAGGACCTCCGGGTGGCCACGACCACCGTCTTGAGCACCGGCGGCAAGGCGGTCACCAAAGCGGCCAACGCCGCCCTCGACTCCGGCGCACAGGCCGATCTGAAAGCGTTCCTGACCGAGGATCAGTTCGACGCCCGCCTGGAGGACATGCGGGTCCAGGTCACCGCCATGCTGGTCAAGGCCGGCCCGGAGGTGCAGAAGTACGCGAGCCGCGCCCTGGACGGCACCGAGTCGGACATCCAGTGGTTCCTCGACACCGGCCAGCACATCGCGCGCGCCCGGGACCAGGAGTCGGCGACGATCGAGGAACTCGTCGCGGTGGTCGAGCGGGAGGGCAAGCGCGCCCAGGCCGAGGCCGACCTCGCCGTGGAGGCCTCCGAGCGGGCCCAGGCCGCCGCGGAGAAGGCCAAGGAAGCCGCCCAGAAGGCGGCGGCCGAGGCAGAGGCGGCCAAGGACGACGTACAGAAGTCCGGGGCTGCCGCGCGCAAGGCGGCCAGTGCCGCCGCGGGGGCCGCGGATGCCGCCCGCAACGCCATCTGCGCCTCACAGGCCGCCGTGAACGCCTCCCGCCGCGCCGCCGTCGCCGCCACCGGCGCCTCGCACGCCGCCGCGACCGCCGGGTCGGCCGCGTCCGCCGCCTACAACGCCGCGATCGCCACTTCCAAGGACGCCACCAAGGCGAGCACGGCCAAGAACGCCGCGGTCGCGGCCCGCAACGCCGCCGCCAAGGCACGGTCGGCCGCCAAGGCCGCCGACTCCGCCGCGACCGCCTCCGCGCAGGCGGCGAACGCCGGTTCCGCGGCCGCCTCCGCGGCCCGCAACGCCGCCGCCGCGGCCAACGCCTCCGCCCAGGCGGCGAACGCCTCGGGAGCGGCTCAGGCGGAGGCCGCGGAGGCCAAGCACCAGGCGGCCGTCGCCAACGCCGCCGCGAACCGGGCCACCAACGCCGCCTCCACCGCACAGGCGCTGGCCAACTCGGCCGCGTCGGCCGCGAGGACCGCGCGCGACGCCGCCAACTCCGCCGCCGAACATGCCGAGAAGGCCGCGGACGCGGCGGACGAGGCCGTGAAGTACGCGGGGCAGGCACTCGACTACGCCAACAAGTCCACCGCCCACGCGGCCGAGGCGATCAAGGCCGCCGACATCGCCACCAAGGCCGTCACGGACGCCCTCGCGGTGGCACAGGCGGCCCGGGACGCGGAGCTGGCGGGCATCGAGACGGACAAGCTGCGCGGCGTCGACGAGGCCGGACAGCTCGCCCAGTACGAGGCGGACGAGCTGGTCAAGTCCGAGAACAAGCGTACTCAGGAGGCCCGGACCGACCAGGCGCTCCAGGATCTGATCTCCCAGGCCGAACAGGCCCTGGCAGGCGACGATCTGACGCTGGCCGCCGCCCTGGGCCGCAAGGCGGCCGTCGGCCTGCTGGACTCGAAGGGCTCCTGGACCCGGGAGGCCGCCCAGTTCGCCCTGTCCGGCACGGACGCCGACACCCACGCCTGGATCGACACCGACCGGACCGTCGCGCAGAACCAGGACGACCGGGAGACCGCCCTCTACCTCGCCCAGGTATCCTCCCCCTCGATCGCGGTGGCCGCCAGCACCGCGCTGACCAGCGACGAGCCCGAGGCGGCACGAGACTTCCTGACCGACGGCGTGGTCCGGGCCGCCGCGGAGGACAACCGCGTCCAGGTGGTTCGCATCCTCGGCACCGGCCCCGGCAAGGCCGTCAAGGCGGCAGCCCAGTCCGCGCTCGACACGAACACCCCGGCGGCGTTGCTGGACTTCTTCCAGAACACGTACCCCGCCGCCATACGGGAGGACGACGGGGTCGCCACCGCGACGCTCCTCAACTCCGGCGGCCCCTACACCAAGGCGTACGCCGAGGTGGCCATGGAGGGCCCGACGTGGATGCGCCGGAACCTCGTCGGCATCGCGCAGTACAGGACCGCACAGTTCGACTACGACTCCGCGGCCCACATCGCGGCGATCAACGGCGCTATCGCCGCGGCTGCGAAGATCGCCTACAAGGCGCAGCAGAACGCGGCGCTGGCCTCGAAGGCGGCCGCGGAGGCCCGCCAGGCGGCGGCCGAGGCGGCGGAGTGGGCCAACAAGGCACAGGCCTCGGCGGACCAGGCCGCCACCTACGCCACGCAGGCACGGCAGAACGCCGATGACGCGGACCGGTCCGCCGCCGCGGCCCAGGCGTCCGCGGACCAGGCCAAGGCGGCGGCGGCGACCGCTCACAGCGCCGCCCGTTCGGCGAACTACTCGGCGAACAAGGCGATCGACTCGGCCCGCAGCGCACTGAATTCCGCCTACAGCGCCAAGGCCTCGGCGGCCGACGCACGGGCGTCCTCGATCGCGGCGGGCAAGGACGCCAAGACGGCGGCGGCAGCGGCCACCGACGCCCGCAACATCGTCGTCGAGAAGCGGCAGGCGGAGGTGGCCGCGGCCGCGAAGAAGGCGGCCGAGGAGGCGCAGAGGAACCGGACGAACGGAACCGACCCGGCTGACAGCGCCACGCACGACAAGGTCAACTCGAACGGCAGCAACGGCAGCAACGACGAGTGGTACACCGACGCGGGCTTCTACGCGGACGCGTTCAACTACATCAGCATCGCCACCGGGACTGCCTCCGTCGTTCTCGACGTGGGCTGCCTCGTCTGCCCACCTGCAGCCCCGGTCCTGGAGACCGCCGCGATGGTCCTCGGCTGCGTATCCGTCGGAACCTCGGTCGTCAGCACCGTGTGCACCGGCCTCGAATACGGCATCCACAGCAAGGAGTTCGTACAGTCCGCCGCGAGCACGGGCGTCGGCCTGATCACCTTCGGCATGTCCACGGGGCTCTCGGGGGGCATGAAGCTCGGGGGCGATGTGGTACCGGTGGCCAGGCGCATCGTGACGCTCGCCCACGACCTGGTATCCCCGGCCATCGGCATACTGTCGTTGTTCTGACGCGTTTCCCGGGCGACGGCACGAACGCACCATCGCGCCGTCGCACCACCACGTGAAACAACCCGCAGGGGCTGGTGATCCGTCACCGGCCCCTGCGCCCTCCTCCCGGAAAGACACCGATCCCGTGCTCTCGTCCGTCCCGATCGAATGGCTGTGGCTGCTGGCCCTGGCCGCCACCGTGATCCACTGCTCCGCCATGGCCACGTGGATCCCGGTCCGGAGGTTCCGGGTGGCGTACCCGTTCGTCATGGTCGGCTGCGGCGCGGGAGCGGTCGCGGTCGGCCTGTCCCACTTCGGACCGGCCGCCATGCTGGTCATGTACGCGTTCACCCTCATCGGGCTGACCATCGGGCTGTTCCCGACCCGCAAGCTGTTCATGGCCTATGCCCACGAGATCGACAACGGGGTGACACCCGCCCGGTTCGACCACCCTCGCTCACACCTCGTGTTCTGCGTCGTCGTCGTGGTCGCCCTGCTGTTCGCGGGCTTCGCGCTGACCCGCTGACCGAACGGCGCCGCCGGCCCGGCCCGTTGATCCGTGTGCCGGCCTCTTCGGCTCCCCCCTGCCCCGGTTCACCACCGCTCCCGGGCCCGGAGAAGCGGGCCCCCGGCTCTCCGCGATGCGGTGGACGTCACTACGTCGCCAGATCGGCGGGCCGGACACCACTGCCGAGCAGCTCGGTCATCCACAGGCTGCCCCCAGCCTGGGCACAGCCGTCACCCATCGGGCGCCTGCACGGTGCAGTGGTGACATCTGCCACCGACCCACACCCCCACCCGACCGCGACCCCCGACTCGCCGCCGCCGGCCACGCCCGCGGCGCCCCCGGAGAGGTCGCCCCGCTGGTCGCTCCCCGCCCTGATCGCGATCCTGATCCTGGCGGCGGTCCTCTACTCCTGGAACCTGTCCGGCTCCGGCCTGAACAGTTTCTACAGTTCCGCCGTGTTCAGCGGCACCCAGAGCTGGAAGGCATGGTTCTTCGGCTCGCTGGACGCGGGCAACTTCATGACCGTCGACAAGCCGCCGTTCGCGCTGATGGTCATGGGCCTGTCCTGCCGGGTCCTCGGCTTCGGCACCTGGCAGATGATGCTGCCGATGATCCTCGTCGCACTGGCGACGATCTGGATCCTGCACACCTCCGTGAAGCGGGTGTGGGGCCACGGCGCGGCGACCGTCGCCGCGCTGGTGCTGGCGCTGACCCCGATCACGGTCGCCATCAACCGGGACAACAACCCTGACACCCTGCTGGTGTTCCTCATGGTGTCGGGTGCGGCGCTCGCCCTGCGGGCGACCACGAACGGCAGGCTGCTGCCGCTGCTCGGCTCGGCCGCCTGCTTCGGCCTCGCGTTCAACACGAAGATGCTCCAGGGCTACATCGCGCTGCCCGCCGTCTTCGCGGTCTACCTCTACGCGGCCACGCCGAGGCTCAGGAAGCGGATCGTGAACCTGCTGCTCGCGGGCGTGGTCCTGGCCGTCTCCAGTTTCTGGTGGGCGACGGCCGTCTCCCTCGTGCCCGCCGACGACCGGCCGTACATCGGCGGTTCGACGGACGGCACCGCCTGGGACCTGATCATGGGTTACAACGGCCTCGGCCGGGTCCTCGGCGGCGAGGGCAACGGCGGGGGCGGCGGGGGCGGAGGCGGCGGCTTCTCCGGTACCGCGGGTCTCGGCCGGCTGTTCAACGACATCCTGGGCGGCCAGATCTCCTGGCTGATCCCCTTCGCGGCCATCGCCCTGATCGGCGGACTGGTGCTGTGCGGCCGTGCCCCGCGCACCGACCTCACGCGCGCCGCGCTGGTGTTGTGGGGCGGCTGGCTGCTCCTGCACTACCTGACGTTCGCCATGGCCGAGGGCACCATGCACCCGTACTACACGACCGCGGTCGCCCCCGGCATCGCGGTGCTCTGCGGGGGCGGCGGCGCCATGCTGCTGCGCGCTTTCCGGGGCGGTGACGTGCGCTGGTCGTGGGTGCTGCCCGCCGGGTTCGCGGTCACCGGCGTCTGGGCGGTCGTGCTGCTGCGCCGGGCCACCGACTGGAACGTCTGGCTGTGGCCCGCCGTCGCGGTGGTCATGGTGCTGGCGATCACGGGCCTGGTCCTCTTCCGTACCGGCCGACGCGCCCGGCTGCTGGCCGCGTCCGTGACCGCCGCGATCGTCGCGGCCCTCGCGGGTCCGACGGCGTACGCGGTCGCCGTTCCGGCGAGTACGGGCGGGGGCGGCATGGGCGGCAGCAACCCGACCGCCGGTCCGTCGACCGGCAACGGCTTCGGTGGCCGCGGTGGCGGCCCTGGCGGCAGCGGCGGCGGACCGGGCGGCGGCGAGCTGCCCGGCGGCACCCGGCAGGGCGGCCGGGCAACCGGCCAGGAAGGCGGTCAGGAGGGCGGTCGGACGACGCCCGGCGGTGCCCCGCAAGGCGGCGGGAACGGCGGGTTCCCGGGCGGCGGCGAGAACGGCCAGGGCGGCGGCTTCCCCGGCGCCGAGAGCGGCACGGCCCCCGGCGGTACGGCCCCGAACGGCTCGGGCGGTCAGCCCGGCGGTGGGGGCGGCTTCGGCGGCGGTGGCGGCATGGGCGGCGGCACCAGCAGTGAGCTGATCTCGTACCTGGAGAAGCACCAGGACGGCGCCGAGTGGCTGCTCGCGGTGTCCAATTCACAGAGCGCCGGACAGCTGATCCTGAGCACCCACAAGCCCGTCATCTCCATGTTCGGCTTCACCGGCAGCGACAACGGCATGACGGTCGCCAAGCTCAAGGAACTGGTGAAGAAGGGCGAGCTGCACTACATCCAGGTCGGCGGCGGAGGCATGGGCGGCGGTATGGGTGGCGGCGACAACGCCAGCGCCGCGGTCACCGCCTGGGTGCAGAAGAACGCCACGGCGGTGAAGGAGAGCGAGTACAGCAAGACCACGACGTCAGAGTCGGGTTCGAGCTCCGAGGCCCAGAACGGCCAGTCGGCCTCGACGCTCTATCGACTGGACCCCTCCGACCTCGGCTGACCGTGCTCCCGACACCCGGCGGCCCCTGACCACACCCGGTACACCCGGTCAGGGGCCGCCCGTTCTGTCATGTCTCGCGAGTGTCGGGCGAGTTGTTGAATCCCGACACGGAACCGACACTTCTCCTTAACCCCAGGAACCTCATGTCCATGTCACTATCCCGGTTACCCGCTCCATTCAACCCGCGTAGAACGGACACCCCACGATGCCCGCCACGCACATACGCCGCTGGAAGACCCTGGCGCTGAGTACCTCCGCGGTCCTCGTCGGCCTCACCCTGCCGACGATGACCGCGACCCCCGCGAGCGCCACGACGACCGCGTACGACAGCACGTACTACAAGAACGCGATCGGCAAGTCCGGCACGAGCCTGAAGTCCTCGCTGCACACCATCATCAGCAGCCAGACCAAGATCTCGTACTCCGCGGTCTGGAACGCGCTGATGGCCACCGACCAGGACCCGAACAACAGCAACAACGTGATCCTGCTGTACAGCGGCGTCTCGCGCGCCAAGTCCCTCAACGGCGGCGACGTCGGCGACTGGAACCGCGAGCACACCTGGGCCAAGTCGCACGGCGACTTCGGCGAGGTGACCGGTCCCGGCACCGACCTGCACCATCTGCGCCCCGCGGACGTCCAGGTCAACAGCATCCGCGGCAACCTGGACTTCGACAACGGCGGCAGCGCGGTCACCAACGGGGGCGGCAGCAAGGTCGACTCCGACTCCTTCGAGCCGCGCGACGCCGACAAGGGCGACGTGGCCCGCATGATCCTCTACATGGCGGTCCGCTACGAGGGCGACGACGGTTTCGCCAACCTGGAGCCCGACGAGAAGGTCAACAACGGCAGCGCCCCGTACATCGGCAAGCTGTCCGTGCTCAAGGCCTGGAACGAGGCGGACCCGCCGAGCGCCTTCGAGGAGAAGCGCAACCAGGTCATCTACGACAGCTACCAGCACAACCGCAACCCGTTCATCGACCACCCGGAGTGGGTCGAGGCGATCTGGTAGACGGGCCGGCCGACCCGGCGGTCCCCCGTGCCCGGGACCTCTCCCCGTGGGAGGGGTCCCGGGACGGACTCCCGGCCCCGGCGGGCGTGGGCGCTCAGCCCAGATGCGTCGGCGCGAACATCCGCAGTACCGCCGGGAGGACGACCACCGAGGGGCCGGGGGTGACCAGGGCCTTGGCCAGGTCCTCCGCCAGCGTCTCGGGGCTCGTGAGGACCCCTGGCACGCCGAACGACTCTGCGAGGGCCACGTAGTCCGGGCGGGACAGCTCCGTCGCGGTCGCCCGGCCGAAGGCGCCGGTCATGTACTCGCGCAGGATGCCGTATCCGCCGTCGTCGACGATGAGCCAGGTGACCGGGAGACCGCACTGCTTGGCCGTGGCCAGCTCGGCGATGGAGTACAGCGCGCCGCCGTCGCCGGAGACCGCGAGGACCGGGCGGGAGGGGTCGGCGGCCGCCGCGCCCAGCGCCGCCGGGAAGCCGTAGCCGAGGCCGCCGGCGCCCTGCGCGGAGTGCATGGTGTTGGCGCCGCGCGGGTCGAACGCCGACCAGGCCCAGTACGCCAGGATCGTCATGTCCCAGAAGGACGGCGAGGTGGCCGGCAGGGCCCGCCGGACGGACGCCAGCACGTCCTGTTCCAGGGTGAGTTCCTGGGCGGCGATGCGCTCCGCCACCCGGGCGAGCACTCCGCTCACACGGTCGGCCGCCGCCGGGTCGGGGCGTTCCTCCACCGTCTCCAGGAGCGCGGACAGCGCGAGGCGGGCGTCCGCGTGGATGCCCAGCGCCGGGTGGTTGGACTCCAGCTTGCCGAGGTCGGCCTCGATCTGGATCACCCGGCCCCGGGGCTTGAAAGTGTGGTAGTTCGAGGAGAGTTCACCGAGACCGGAGCCCACCACCAGGAGGACGTCGGCGTCCTCCAGGAAGTCGGTCGTGTACCGGTCCTCCAGCCAGGACTGGAGGGACAGCGGGTGCTCCCAGGGGAAGGCGCCCTTGCCGCCGAAGGTGGTGACGACCGGCGCGTTCAGCCTCTCGGCGAGCGCGCGCAGCTTGCCGGACGCGTCCGCCCGTACGACACCGCCGCCCGCGATGATCGCGGGGCGAGCCGCCGAGGACAGCAAGTGGGCTGCGAGCGCGGTCAGTTCGGGGCGCGGGACGACGTCCTCGGGGGTCGCGTCCATCGGCGTCACCATGGGCAGGCTCGTCTCGGCGAGGAGGACGTCCTGCGGGATCTCCACCCAGACCGGTCCGTGCGGGGCGGTCAGCGCCGACTCCCAGGCCGCCGCGATGGCGGAGGGGATCTGGGACTGCGCACGGACCGTGTGGACCGACTTCACGACGCCCCGGAACGAGGCCTGCTGGTCCGGGAGTTCGTGAAGATAGCCGTGCCGTCCGCCGCCGAGGCCCGCGGTCGGGATCTGGCTGCTGATCGCGAGGACGGGTGCCGAGGCGGCGCGCGCCTCCTGGAGAGCGGCGAGCGAGGTCAGCGCCCCGGGGCCGGTGGAGAGCAGCAGCGGCGCGGCCTCACCGGTGATCCGGCCGTAGGCGTCCGCCGCGAACCCGGCGTTGTTCTCGACGCGCAGGCCGACGTACCGGAGCGAGGAGCGGCTCAGCGCGTCGAACATGCCGAGCGCGTGCTGGCCCGGCAGTCCGAAGACGGTCGTGGCGCCGAGACCGGAGAGGGTCTCCACGACCAGGTCTCCGCCGTTGCGGCCGGGGGGCGGGTTGAGCGCGGCCTCCGTCTGTGCGGCCGACGGGCGGAGAACCAGGTCGTGGTCGTGGGTCACTTGCTTCGGGCCTCCGCGATCTGGCGGGACATGATGGTGGTCAGTTCGTACGCGGTGTGGGACGCGGCCACCGCGGTGATCTCGGCGTGGTCGTACGCCGGGGCGACCTCGACGACGTCGGCCGAGACCAGGTTGCAGGACGAGAGGCCGCGCAGGATCTCCAGGAGCTCGCGGGAGGTCATGCCGCCCGCCTCGGGGGTGCCGGTGCCGGGCGCGTGCGCCGGGTCGAGGCAGTCGATGTCGATGGAGATGTAGAGCGGGCGGTTCCCGATGCGCTGGCGGAGCTGGTCGGCGACCTCGTCGGCGCCGCGGCGGTAGACGTCCGCCGAGGTGACGATGCCGAAGCCCATCTTCTCGTCGTCGGTGAGGTCCTGCTTGCCGTACAGCGGGCCGCGGATGCCGACGTGGGAGAGCGCCGAGGTGTCGAGGATGCCCTCCTCGACGGCGCGGCGGAACGGGGTGCCGTGGGTGTACTCGGCGCCGAAGTAGGTGTCCCAGGTGTCGAGGTGCGCGTCGAAGTGGAGCAGCGCGACCGGTCCGTGCTTCTTGGCGACGGAGCGCAGCAGGGGCAGCGCGATGGTGTGGTCGCCGCCCAGGGTCATCAGGCGGGCGCCGGTGCCGAGCAGCTCGTCGGCGGCGGCCTCCACCGTCTCCACGGCCTCGTTGATGTTGAACGGGTTCGCCGCGATGTCACCGGCGTCCGCGACCTGCGCGAGGGCGAACGGGGAGGCGTCCTGCGCGGGGTTGTAGGGGCGCAGCAGCCGGGACGCCTCGCGGATCGCGTTGCCGCCGAAGCGGGCGCCCGGCCGGTACGAGACGCCGGAGTCGAACGGCACGCCGACGACGGCGACATCGGTGGTGCCGACCTCGTCGAGGCGCGGCAGCCGGGCGAAGGTCGCGGGGCCGGCGTACCGCGGGACGCGGGACGAGTCGACGGGACCGCGGGGCGTCTCGTTGCTGCTCATGGGGTGTTGCCTTCTTTCCTACGCTTCGTCGCGTATGTACAACTAAGTACAAGTAACACGACTCTACTGGTGAACCGGGACCGGTTCGGACAGGGGTTCGGCGTCACGGCCCGCGAGCCGCTCCCGCCGGCCACGGGTCTCCTCCGGCCCTCGGTGGCGTGTCGTGCGGGGATGTGGGGGACGAGCCGGCAACTGATCGCGGGGACATCCGCCCGTACCCGTGGCTGCCGGTCGGGACCGACATTAGGTGGCCGGAAAGCGGCTGCGAAGTGTACGTTTCATCCATTCGATCCGAACGGGATGGAGGAACCGTCCACCGTGCCGGCCCCCCAGTCGCCTTCCGCCCCGGCCGTACCGCCGACCCCTCCGGTACCGCTGTCGGCGCTGCTCGCCCGCGAGGACCTGGCCCTGCGCCTGATCGCCGGTCCCGCGGAACCCGACACGGTGATCCACTGGGCGCACACCTCGGAGATGGCCGACCCCTACCCGTACCTGCTGGGCGGCGAGCTGCTGCTGTCCGCGGGGGTCCACATCCCCGAGGCGGCCGGCTCGGGCACCTATTTCGACGACTACGTCTCACGCATCGTCGCGGCGGGCGGCGCGGCGCTGGGCTTCGGCCTCGCGCCGGTCCACGACACGGTCCCGCGCGCCCTGGTCGAGGCCTGCGACACCTACGGGCTGCCCCTGCTGGAGGTCCCGCCCCAGACGACGTTCTCCGGGGTCGCCCGCGCGGTGTGGCAGCTCATGGCCCAGGCCCGGCTGGCCGAACTGCGCCGGGTGACCGAGGCCCAGCAGAGCCTGGCCGCCGCCGCGGCCCGCCCCGATCCGGTACCGGCGGTGCTCCGGCAGCTGGCCCAGCGGGTGGGCGGCCGGGCGGTGCTGTACGGCCCGGAGGGCACGGAACTGGCCCACGCAGGGCGACTCCCGCCGTCCGGACCGACGACTCCGGCCGCCCCCTCGGCGGACGGGGCGGACACGGTGCCTCCCGAGGGGACCGAGGAGGCACTCGCCGGGCTCGCCGGTGTCGTGCGGCCCCGCGGGGCTCACGGGCCCGCCCCGTCCTCCGCCACCGACACCGTGGGCGGCGTCCATCTCGCGGCCTACGCCCTCGGCAGCGGCCAGGGCTTCGTCCTGGGTGTCGCCGCGCCGCGCCGCGACCCCGGTGACCACACGATCGCCTCCGTCGCCTCCGTGCTGCTCTCCCTGCTCACCGGGGAGCACCAGAGCGGGAGCGGGGCCGCGCGGTCGGCGGCGCTGGTGCGGCTGCTGCTCGGGGCCGCACCCGAGACGGTGGCGCCGCTTCTCGGCGGCGAACGGTGGGTGGTCGTGCACGCGCGCCCCGCCGGGGACGGCCCCGCCCCGGACGCCGTCTCCGCGTCCGCGCTGGCGGCCGCGCTGGGCTCCGCGCTGGTGGACGTCGGCGGAGACGTCGTCCGCGTCCTCGTCCCCGGGGACCGCGAGACCGTCGCGCAGCCGGGCTGGATCTGCGGGGTCAGCGCCCCCGCGGGCCCGCACGCGTGGGCGGCGGCCGACACCCAGGCGGCCCGCGCGCTGGCCCGCGCCCGCGCCACCCGGGCGCCCCTGGTCCGCCACGGCGACCGTCCCGCGCTCGCCGACCTCGTGCCCCCGGCCGACGCCGAGGCTCACGCCCACGCCCTGCTCGCGCCCGTCGCCGGGACCCCCGCCCTGACCGAGACCCTGCGCACCTGGCTCTCCCTGCACGGCAGTTGGGACCGCACCGCGGTGGCACTCTCCGTCCACCGCAACACCGTCCGCCAACGCATCGCCCGCTGCTCGGCGTTGCTGGCAGCGGACCTCGACGACCCGGACGTACGGATGGAGTTGTGGTTCGCGCTCCGGGACGGTTGAAGGCAGAAGCCCCCCGGAATCAGCACACCCGAGTGACGCACGTCCCAGCGACGGGGACGGCCGCGCCCCCGGCCGGAGGGCACCGGCACAATGGGGGTATGCCGATACCCGGGACTCCCAGCCGCGCCGAACTTGTCGACCATCTCGTGAAGACCCGTATCGCGGGCGATGTCGCCACGCCCCGCGAGAACAACCTCTCCCACTACCGCAAACTGGCGAACGGCGAGCGCAACTGGTGGCTCGGTCTGGAACTCGGCGACCGCTGGAGCGACGAGCAGGACGTGCTCGCGGTGATGGCGGAGCGGGCCGGCGTCAACGACGACCCGGAGTACCGGTACGGCCAGGACACGATCGACCCCGAGCTGACCGTGGACGCGCTCGACCGTCTCGCGGCCCGGCTGCGCAAGGCGGCCGAGGACCGGCAGCGGGTGCTGTTCGCGACCGGCCACCCGGGCGGCCTGCTGGACGTGCACCGCGCGACGGCCGCCGCGCTGCGCGCCGCCGGCTGCGAGATCGTGGTGATCCCGGACGGCCTGCAGACGGACGAGGGGTACGTCATGCAGTTCGCGGACGTGGCGGTCCTGGAGCACGGCGCCACGCTGTGGCACACGCACTCGGGCGAGCCGATGCGCGCGATCCTCAACGGCCTGGAGCGGGCGGGCCGTCCGCTGCCCGACCTGGTCGTGGCCGACCACGGCTGGGCCGGTTTCGCGGGCCAGCGGGGCCTGGACTCCGTCGGATACGCCGACAGCAACGACCCTGCGCTGTTCCTCGCCGAGTCGGAGGGCACCCTCCAGGTCGTGGTCCCGCTCGACGACCACGTCCTCAGCCCGCGCCACTACGACCCGATGACGGCGTATCTGCTCGACGCGGCGGGCCTTGCGTGAACCCGCGCCGGACACCGGCGTCCCGCCCGGGGGACCCGTCCGGCGTGTGCGCGTCCCCGGAGCCGTCACCCGGGGACGGCATCCGGCCGGCATCCGGACGGACGTCCGGACCGGCCGTACGGCGGCTCGCCCCGACCGCGCCTCACGGCCAGGGATTCAGTCCCTCGGACCGCCGCTGGGCGTACCCCGGTGTCGGGTCCAGGTACACCCTGCTCACCGAGGGGAACACCGCCCGGAGCCGGTCCTCGGCCTGTTCGCAGGCCCACTCGATCTCGGCCGCGGTGGACGCGTCCCGGAAGTCGACCTTGGCGGCGATCAGCGCCTCGCGCGGCCCCTGCACGAGCGTGATCAGTTCCAGTACGGCCTCCACGTGCTCCACGGCCAGCAGCTCCGCCCGGATCCGCTCCCGCATCGGCCTGGGCAGCGGCCGTCCGATCAGCAGCTCCGCGTTGGAACGGCCGAGCACCCAGGCGACGTAGAGCAGCAGGAGCCCGATGAGCAGCGAGGCGATGCCGTCCCAGACGCCCGATCCGGTGAGCTGGCCGCCCAGCAGGCCGCCCGCGGCGAACACCAGTCCGACCAGCGCGGCCGAGTCCTCCATGACGACGGCCTTCACGGCGGTGTCGGGCGTGCGCCGGAGGTAGGTCTTGAAGGGGGCGTCGACCCGGGCGGCCTCGCCGCGCGCCTGCCGCAGCCCCGTCCGCAGGGAGAAGCCCTCCAGGAGGAAGGCGACCGCCAGCACGATGTACGAGACGAGCGGGTCGCCGAGCTCCTCCCCCGCGACCAGGGTGTGGATTCCGTCGTAGATCGAGAAGACCGCGCCTCCGACGAAGGTGGCGACGGCGGCGAGCAGCGCCCAGATGTAGCGCTCGGGGCCGTAGCCCAGCGGATGGTCCTCGTCGGCCGGTTTCTCGCTCCGTTTGAGGGCCGTGAGCAGCAGCAGCTCGGTGACGGTGTCGGCGACGGAGTGGGCGGCCTCCGACAGCATCGCGCTGGAGCCGCTGATGACACCGGCGACCGCCTTGGCGAGGGCGATCCCGAGATTGGCGGCGGCCGCGACGATCACCGTGGAGACGCTCTCGCCGCCTCCGTCGCCGCCCTCGCCGCTGTCCTCGCCGCTGTCCTCGTCCTGTGCCGCTGCTTCGGTCATGCCTCAGTCTTACCGAGGAACACGTCCGGACCGGGGAACGCGTCGCTAACGCGGGACGCGGACCACGCCTTCCTGGATCACCGAGATGGCCAGCCGGCCGTCCTGGGTGTAGATCCGGGCCTGGCCGAGGCCCCGGCCGCCGGACGCCGACGGTGACTCCTGGTCGTACAGCAGCCATTCGTCGGCGCGGAACGGGCGGTGGAACCACATCGCGTGGTCGAGCGAGGCGCCGACGACGTCGCCGGTCACCCAGCCGCCGCGCCCGTGCGCGAGCAGGATGGAGTCGAGGAGCGTCATGTCCGAGACGTACGTCGCGAGGACGACGTGCAGCAGCGGGTCGTCCGCGAGCTTGCCGTTGGTGCGGAACCACACCTGGGAGCGCGGCTCGCGGGCCTCGCCGACGGTGGCGTACGGCGGCGCGTCGACATAGCGCAGGTCGACGGACTCACGGGCCTCCAGGATGCGTTCCACGACGTCGGCGTCGGTGAAGACGTCGGCGTACAGCGGAAGCAGTTCGGCGGCCGTGGGCAGCGACTCCGGATCGGGCGCGGGCGGCATCGGGGCCTGGTGCTCCATGCCCTCCTCGTACGTCTGGAAGGACGCGGAGAGGTGGAAGATCGGCTGCCCGTGCTGCACCGCGACCACCCGGCGGGTGGTGAAGGAGCGGCCGTCGCGGATGCGGTCCACGGAGTACACGATGGGTGCGCCGGGGTCGCCGATCCGCAGGAAGTACGCGTGCAGGGAGTGGGCGAGCCGGTGCTCGGGGACCGTGCGCCCGGCGGCGACCAGGGCCTGCGCCGCCACCTGTCCGCCGAAGACCCGGGGGACGACGGCGGACCGGGAACGGCCGCGGAAGATGTCCTCCTCGATCCGCTCGAGGTCGAGCAGATCGAGGAGGGACTGAAGTGCCTCGCTCATAAGGCAGTTGTACCGCGCAGTCTTTTCGCGGACCTTACAGGCCCATGTCCTTGGCGATGATCGTCTTCATGATCTCGCTGGTCCCGCCGTAGATGCGGTTGACGCGGTTGTCCGCGTACAGGCGGGCGATCGGGTACTCGTTCATGAAGCCGTAGCCACCGTGGAGCTGGAGGCAGCGGTCGATGACGCGGTGCGCGACCTCGGTGCAGAACAGCTTGGCGCTGGCGGCCTCGGCCGGGGTCAGCTCACCGGCGTCGAGGGCCTCCAGGGCGCGGTCGGCGACGGCCTCGGCCGCGTCCACCTCGGCCTGGCAGGCGGCCAGCTCGAACTTGGTGTTCTGGAAGGAGGCGACGGTCTTGCCGAAGACGGTCCGCTCCTGGACGTACTCCTTGGCGAACCGGACGGCGGCCTTGGCCTGCGCGTAGGCGCCGAAGGCGATGCCCCAGCGCTCGGAGGCGAGGTTGTGGCCGAGGTAGTAGAAGCCCTTGTTCTCCTCGCCGAGCAGGTCCTCGACGGGCACCTTCACGTCGACGAACGCCAGCTCGGCGGTGTCGGAGGTCTTCAGGCCGAGCTTGTCGAGCTTGCGGCCTATGGAGTAGCCCTCGGACTTGGTGTCCACGGCGAAGAGGGAGATGCCGTGGCGGCGGTCCTCGGCGGTGGGCGCGGAGGTGCGGGCGCAGACGATCACGCGGTCGGCGTGGACGCCACCGGTGATGAAGGTCTTGGAGCCGTTGAGGACGTAGTGCGTGCCGTCCTCGGAGAGCTTGGCGGTGGTCTTCATGCCCGCGAGGTCGGAGCCGGTGCCCGGCTCGGTCATCGCGAGGGCCCACATCTCCTCGGCGCTGACGAACTTCGGCAGGAAGCGCTTCTTCTGCTCGTCGGTGGCGAGCATCTTGATGTAGGGCAGGCCCAGCAGCACGTGCACACCGGAGCCGCCGAACTGGACACCCGCGCGCGAGGTCTCCTCGTACATCACGGCTTCGAACTTGTACGAGTCGATGCCGGCGCCGCCGAACTCCTCGTCCACGCGGATGCCGAAGACGCCGAGCTCGGCGAGCTTGTAGTAGAAGTCGCGCGGCGCCTGGCCGGCGGCGAACCACTCGTCGTAGACCGGGACGACCTCGGCCTCGATGAAGGCGCGCAGGGTCTCCCGGAACGCCTCGTGGTCCTCGTTGAACACAGTACGGCGCACCGCCGCCACCTCCGCCTGGATACCTGGGTCACTTCTAAGCGCTTGCTCAGACACGAGGTTACCCGTCGGTCACGAGCGCCGTCCAGGGGTCGCCCCCCGAGACGCTCGTCACGCCCCGGGGGTCACGGGAGCCCCGGGAGCCACCGCCACCACCCCGGGAGTCGCAGGAGCCACGACAGCCGCCCCGAAGGCGCCCCGAGCCATCCGGTGCAGCAGCTCCGCCGTCCCGGCACGCCCCGGGAGCGCGCCCGGCCGTCCCAGGTGCGGGGTCGAGTTCAGCAGACCGAAGACCGAGTGCACGGCCGAACGGGCCACGGGCTCGGTCAGCTCCGGATACACCTCGCGGACCACGTCCACCCACAGCTCGACGTACTGGCGCTGGAGCTGCCGCACGAGCTTGCGGTCGCTGTCCCGCAGGCGGTCCAGCTCGCGGTCGTGCAGGGTGATCAGGGGGCGGTCGTCGAGCGCGAAGTCGATGTGCCCCTCGATGAGCGAGTCGAGGAGCGTCTCCGCGCCCCCCTCGGCCTCCGCCACCCGGCGCTTGCCGCCCGTGAGCAGCTGCCCGCTGATCCCCACCAGCAGCTCGGCGAGCATCGCGTCCTTGCCGGCGAAGTGCCGGTAGAGACCGGGCCCGCTGATGCCGACCGCCGCTCCTATCTCATCCACTCCCACGCCGTGGAAACCGCGCTCGGCGAAGAGCCGGGCGGCTTCCCTGAGGATCTGCTCACGCCGGGTGGGGGCGTCGGTTCTGGTGGCCATGAAAACAATTCTAGACACGGCGGTTAGCGGTCGTTAACCTGAAGGAGTTGCGTTAACGCTCATTAACTGGTCGATCACCTGGTGAGGGGACCGCAGGATGCAAGAGGCACCGGAGCTGACGAGCGCGGCAGACCCCGCGTCGGAGGCCTGGAGGGCCAACGAGGCGGCACACCGCGCGCTGGGCGAGGAGCTGCGCCAGAAGCTGGCCGCGGCGGCGCTCGGCGGCGGCGAGAAGGCGCGCGCCCGGCACACCGCGCGCGGAAAGCTGCTGCCCCGCGACCGTGTGGACGCCCTGCTCGACCCCGGCTCACCGTTCCTGGAACTGGCGCCGCTCGCCGCCGACGGGATGTACGACGGGGCGGCCCCGGCCGCCGGCGTCATCGCCGGGATCGGCCGGGTCAGCGGGCGCGAGTGCGTCATCGTCGCCAATGACGCCACCGTCAAGGGCGGCACGTACTACCCGATGACGGTGAAGAAGCACCTGCGCGCCCAGGAGGTCGCGCTGGAGAACCGCCTGCCCTGTATCTATCTCGTCGACTCCGGGGGCGCCTTCCTGCCCATGCAGGACGAGGTGTTCCCGGACCGCGACCACTTCGGGCGGATCTTCTACAACCAGGCGCGGATGTCCGGCGCGGGCATCCCGCAGATCGCGGCCGTCCTCGGCTCCTGCACGGCGGGCGGCGCCTACGTCCCGGCGATGAGCGACGAGGCCGTGATCGTGCGCGGCCAGGGCACGATCTTCCTGGGCGGGCCTCCGCTGGTGAAGGCCGCCACCGGCGAGGTCGTCACGGCCGAGGAGCTGGGCGGCGGCGAGGTCCACTCGCGGGTGTCCGGTGTCACCGACCATCTCGCGGAGGACGACGCGCACGCGCTGCGGATCGTCCGGAACATCGCGGCCACCCTGCCCGCGCGCGGGGCGCTCCCCTGGTCCGTCGAACAGTCGGCCGAACCCAAGGTCGACCCGTACGGGCTGTACGGCGCGGTGCCGGTCGACTCCCGCACCCCCTATGACGTGCGCGAGGTCATCGCGCGCGTGGTCGACGGTTCGCGCTTCGCCGAGTTCAAGGCCGAGTTCGGGCAGACCCTGGTCACCGGCTTCGCGCGGATCCACGGCCACCCGGTCGGGATCGTCGCCAACAACGGCATCCTGTTCTCCGAGTCGGCCCAGAAGGGCGCCCACTTCATCGAGCTGTGCGACCAGCGCGGCATCCCGCTGGTGTTCCTGCAGAACATCTCCGGGTTCATGGTGGGGCGCCAGTACGAGGCCGGTGGCATCGCCAAGCACGGCGCCAAGATGGTGACGGCCGTCGCCTGCACCCGCGTGCCGAAGCTGACCGTCGTGATCGGCGGCTCGTACGGGGCGGGCAACTACTCGATGTGCGGCCGGGCCTACTCGCCGCGCTTCCTGTGGATGTGGCCGGGCGCCAAGATCTCCGTGATGGGCGGCGAGCAGGCCGCCTCGGTCCTCGCGACCGTCAAGCGCGACCAGATCGAGGCGCGCGGCGAGTCCTGGCCGGCCTCGGACGAAGAGGACTTCAAGGACCCGATCCGCCGCCAGTACGAGCGGCAGGGCAACGCCTACTACGCGACGGCCCGGCTCTGGGACGACGGCGTGATCGACCCGATGGAGACCCGGCAGGTCCTCGGACTCGCCTTGACCGCCTGTGCCAACGCGCCCCTGGGTGACCCCCAGTTCGGCGTCTTCCGGATGTGAGGGGACCCATGTTCGACACGGTGCTTGTGGCCAACCGGGGTGAGATCGCCGTACGCGTCATCCGAACCCTTCGCGCGCTCGGCGTGCGCTCGGTGGCCGTCTTCTCGGACGCCGACGCGGACGCCCGGCACGTCCGGGAGGCCGACACGGCCGTACGGATCGGACCGGCGCCCGCGTCCGAGAGCTATCTGTCGGTGGAGCGGCTGCTGGAGGCGGCGGCCCGGAGCGGAGCCCAGGCGGTGCACCCGGGCTACGGCTTCCTCGCCGAGAACGCCGCCTTCGCGCGGGCCTGCGCGGAGGCCGGACTCGTCTTCATCGGGCCGTCCCCCGAGGCGATCTCCCTGATGGGCGACAAGATCCGCGCCAAGGAGACCGTGAAGGCGGCCGGGGTCCCGGTCGTCCCCGGCTCCTCGGGCAGCGGTCTGACGGACGCGGAGCTGATCGCGGCCGCCCGCGAGATCGGCGTGCCGGTGCTGCTGAAGCCGAGCGCGGGCGGTGGCGGCAAGGGCATGCGCCTGGTGCGCGACCTCGCGGTCCTGGCCGACGAGATCGCCGCCGCCCGGCGCGAGGCGCGCGCCTCCTTCGGCGACGACACCCTGCTCGTCGAGCGCTGGGTCGACCGGCCCCGGCACATCGAGATCCAGGTCCTGGCGGACGGGCACGGCAACGTCATACACCTCGGCGAGCGCGAGTGCTCCCTACAGCGCCGCCACCAGAAGATCATCGAGGAGGCGCCCAGTGTGCTCCTCGACCCCGCCACACGGGCCGCGATGGGCGAGGCGGCCGTCCAGGCGGCCCGGTCCTGCGGCTACCGGGGCGCGGGCACGGTCGAGTTCATCGTCCCCGGCGGCGACCCGTCCTCGTACTACTTCATGGAGATGAACACCCGCCTCCAGGTGGAGCACCCGGTCACCGAACTCGTCACGGGGCTCGACCTCGTCGAATGGCAGCTCCGGGTCGCCGCCGGCGAGCACCTGCCGTACGAGCAGGCGGACATCACCCTGACCGGGCACGCCGTGGAGGCCCGGATCTGCGCCGAGGACCCGGCGCGCGGCTTCCTCCCCTCCGGGGGCACGGTGCTCTCGCTGCGCGAGCCGCAGGGCGACGGAGTGCGCACCGACTCGGGCCTCTCGCAGGGCACCGAGGTCGGCAGCCTCTACGACCCGATGCTCTCCAAGGTCATCGCGTACGGCCCCGACCGCCCGACGGCGCTGCGCAGGCTCCGGGCCGCGCTCGCCGAGACGGTCACGCTCGGGGTCCAGACGAACGCGGGCTTCCTGCGCCGTCTGCTGGCCCACCCGGACGTGGTGGCGGGCGACCTGGACACCGGTCTGGTCGAGCGGGAGGCGGCCGGGCTGGTCCCGGCGGAGGTGCCCGAGGAGGTGTACGAGGCGGCGGCGGCCGTCCGGCTCGCCGAGCTGGCTCCGCCTGACGAGGGCTGGACCGACCCGTTCTCCGTGCCGAGCGGCTGGCGGCTCGGCGGCACCCCCCGGCCGGTGGGCTTCTCCCTGCGGGTCCTCGACCCCGTGGAGTACACCCCGCGCGGCACCCACACGGTCACCGCCGACCGCGTCGCGGTGACCCTCGACGGGGTGCGCCACACCTTCCACCGCGCCGCCGACTGGATCGGCCGCGACGGCGACGCCTGGCATGTGCGCGATCACGACCCGGTGGCCGCGTCGCTCACCGGCGCCGCGCACGCCGGCGCCGATTCCCTGACCGCCCCCATGCCGGGCACGGTGACCGTCGTGAAGGTCGCCGTCGGCGACGAAGTGATCGCGGGCCAGAGCCTGTTGGTCGTCGAGGCGATGAAGATGGAACACGTCATCTCCGCGCCGCACGCCGGAACGGTCAGCGAGCTGGACGTCACACCGGGCACGACGGTCGCCATGGACCAGGTGCTCGCGGTCATCACCCCCGCGGAGGAGACGGAATGAGCACGGCCGAACTGGGCCTGCCGATGGCCGTACCGGCCCAGGACCTGCCGGCCCGGGTGCGGATCTACGAGGTCGGCGCGCGCGACGGGCTGCAGAACGAGAAGGGGACCGTACCGACCGAGGTGAAGGCGGAGTTCATCCGGCGCCTCGCGGACTCGGGTCTGACCACGATCGAGGCGACCAGCTTCGTGCACCCCAAGTGGGTTCCCCAACTGGCGGACGCGGAGCAGCTGTTCCCCCAGGTCTCCGACCTGCCGGTGGCGCTTCCGGTCCTGGTGCCGAACGAACGCGGCCTGGAGCGGGCGCTGGCGCTCGGCGCCCGGCACGTGGCCGTCTTCGCCAGCGCCACGGAGTCCTTCGCCAAGGCCAATCTCAACCGGACGGTCGACGAGTCGCTCGCGATGTTCGCACCGGTGGTCGCCCGCGCGAAGGCCGCGAACCTCACGGTCCGCGGCTACGTCTCGATGTGCTTCGGCGACCCCTGGGAGGGTCCCGTCCCGGTCCACCAGGTCGTCCGCGTCTGCAAGGCGCTGAGGGACATGGGCTGTGACGAGCTGAGCCTCGGCGACACGATCGGCGTGGCGACGCCGGGCCATGTACAGGCCCTGCTCGCCGAGCTGAACGAGGAGGGCGTGCCCACCAGCGCGCTCGGCGTGCACTTCCACGACACCTACGGCCAGGCGCTCTCCAACACCCTGGCCGCCCTCCAGCACGGCGTCGCCACCGTCGACGCCTCCGCGGGCGGCCTCGGCGGCTGCCCGTACGCGAAGTCCGCGACCGGCAACCTCGCCACGGAAGACCTCGTATGGATGCTCCAGGGCCTCGGTATCGACACCGGGGTCGACCTCGGCCGCCTCACCGCCACGAGCGTGTGGATGGCCGGACAACTGGGCCGACCCAGCCCGTCCCGCACCGTCAAAGCACTCGGTCAAACGACTCAGTCCCACCAGGAGTGATCCGCATGTCCCTGGACCACCGCCTCTCCCCCGAACTCGAGGAACTCCGCCGTACGGTGGAGGCGTTCGCCCACGACGTCGTGGCACCGAAGATCGGCGACTTCTACGAACGGCACGAATTCCCGTACGAGATCGTGCGGGAGATGGGCCGCATGGGCCTGTTCGGGCTGCCGTTCCCCGAGGAGTACGGCGGCATGGGCGGCGACTATCTCGCCCTCGGCATCGCCCTGGAGGAGCTGGCCCGGGTCGACTCCTCCGTGGCCATCACCCTGGAGGCGGGCGTCTCGCTGGGCGCCATGCCGGTCCATCTCTTCGGCACGGAGGAGCAGAAGCGGGAGTGGCTCCCCCGGCTCTGCTCCGGCGAGATCCTCGGCGCCTTCGGCCTCACCGAGCCGGACGGCGGCTCGGACGCGGGCGCGACCCGTACGACGGCCCGGCTCGACCCCGAGACGGACGAGTGGGTCATCAACGGCAGCAAGTGCTTCATCACCAACTCCGGTACGGACATCACGGGCTTGGTGACGGTCACCGCGGTCACCGGACGCAAGCCCGACGGCAAGCCGCTGATCTCGGCCATCATCGTCCCCTCCGGCACCCCGGGCTTCACGGTCGCGGCCCCGTACTCGAAGGTCGGCTGGAACGCCTCCGACACCCGTGAGCTGTCCTTCGCGGACGTGCGCGTCCCGGCGGCCAACCTGCTCGGCGAACAGGGCCGCGGCTACGCGCAGTTCCTGCGCATCCTGGACGAGGGCCGTATCGCCATCGCGGCGCTGGCCACGGGCCTCGCGCAGGGCTGTGTCGACGAGTCGGTCAAGTACGCCAAGGAACGGCACGCGTTCGGCCGCCCGATCGGCGCCAACCAGGCGATCCAGTTCAAGATCGCCGACATGGAGATGAAGGCCCACATGGCCCGTGTCGGCTGGCGCGACGCGGCTTCGCGCCTCGTCGCGGGCGAGCCCTTCAAGAAGGAGGCGGCCATCGCCAAGCTGTACTCCTCGACGATCGCCGTCGACAACGCCCGTGAAGCCACCCAGGTCCACGGCGGCTACGGCTTCATGAACGAGTACCCGGTCGCCCGCATGTGGCGCGACTCCAAGATCCTGGAGATCGGCGAGGGCACGAGCGAGGTGCAGCGGATGCTGATCGCGCGGGAGCTGGGGCTCACGGGCTGAGCGCCGGCCTGCGCCGAGGCCCCCTGAACACCCCGTGGCTCGGGCACGTCCGCGCCGTTCAGGGGGCTGTCCGGCGAGACGTTCATACGGCGACGGGAGCGACCCGACTGCCGGGCGACTGATCGAAAGGCTCGGGACAGGGGCGTATCGACTGCCTGGCGGCAGGGTCCTGGCCGATGCGGGGGAATCACCGGCCAGGACCTGTTCCTCACCTCGCGTGGCGGGCACTCAAGGAGTTCAGGAGGGCGGCTCCGCGTTCGGCGTCGTCGACACTCACGGCGAATTCCCTGCCCCTTGAAGGATGGATGACCAGGCACTCGCCGCCGCGCAGCATCACGGTGGTTCCCAGCCCGCTCAGCCGGTAGCCCCATCCGCCGACCTGGGCGGGCGTGCGATCCTCGACGCGTGCCGACTCGATGTCCTCGGCGGCCCAGCGTCGCGTCGGCCAGCCGAAGGGGCCGAAGGCGACGTCCAGACCTTGCTCGCTGACGCGCGCCCGCACCGAGGAGCAGCCGAGGACCAGCACGGACGCGAGGACGAACGGCGCTGCCGCCAGCAGGAACGAAAGGTCCGCCAGACCCGCGAGCGCCGACACGACGACGGTGATCGCGAGCAGCCCGGTCAGGGCGGCGAGCGCATGGAGCCAGGAGTTCGACGTGCGGGCGAGCCATACGACCCGCTGCCCGGCGGGAATGTCCAGGGTCGGGCCGTCCGCTGCGGGCCGAGGCTCGTCCGGCACCCGGCGCGCGGCCAGCAGACCGGCCGCGCCCGCCGCGACCGCCACAACGAGCGTGACCACGACCCCGCTCGTCACCGATCCCGCCTCATGCCAGTCCGCGCGGTCCAGATTCGCCCGTACGACCGATGCCTGCCCGCCGAGCAGCATCACACCGCCGAAGCCGAGGCCCGCAGCCGCCCACCCCGGTACGCCGCGACCGGCCCCTGCCCGGCGCAGCGTCAGCACGACGACGAACGCCAGCACACCCCAGATCAGCGCGGGGAAAGATGCCGCGGCCCAGAGCGGCATGGAGTCGTCGGGCCTGCCCGAGCCGGCTTCCCAGTGGGTCGCCAATCGGTCCGGGAGCCGGCCGCTCGCGGCCAACGGCAGCGCCACCAAAAGGGCCAGGACGCCGACGCCGTAGCCGACAGCGCCCCACACCGCTCCGCCCTTGCGCCCCTGCTCGGTCACGAGATCCCCCTGATCATGTCGATGAGGTCGTTCCTGCTGTAGCCGAGGTGCGCCGCGTCGGTCACCAGGTCGCGTACGCGGTGCAGTAGAACGGAGCGCTGGTCCGCCCCGTCGACCACCGTCACACCCCGGCCCCGCCGGAACTCCAGCACCCCTTCGTCGCGCAGCGCCCGAAGGCCCCGTAGAACCGTGTTGACGTTCACATCCAGGGCCTGGGAAAGATCCCGGGCCGGGGGAAGACGGTCTCCCGGCCCGCACTCGCCCTCGGCGATGGCGCGCCGGATCGCGCCGGCCACCTGCTCGTGCAGGGGGCGACTGTCCGCGGTGTTCAGCCTCAACAGCATGGTGCTAGTGACGATAGCACCAATCACTTGAAGTAGAGGGCGCTTCGAGGCGAACGATGCGGCGATGCCATCGCACTTCGCACCCTTCACCACCGCGGACACCTGTTCGCGCGAGCACATGCACACCCCTCTGCGGTGCCCCTGTTCCCGCCGTCGCGAGGCAAGACCTTTCCATCCCGCCGCGAAACACCTGACAAAATAGTCAACAATCTCGTCGACAGATCTTGCACCGAGCGTGCCACCGCGCTACGTTCCTTCGCCGTACCGCCCCTGCAAAGCCGGAGTCACGGAAGGAGGCGAGGGAGGGTTTCGTCGAGGGCTGGACGAGGTGACGAGCCGTCAGGCAGCTTCACCGCCAGCCCCCTCGCCCCGCCGGCCCCGGTCGCGAGCCAATCCGCGCGGCCCACCGCGGTGTCCCGCCAGTGTGCCGACCGTTGCGTCCGCACACTCGCCGCACCGCCCCGCACGTTCCGCGCAAGCCGTCGATCGCCCAACGAATGGAGACCGAGCATGGCCACGCTGTCCAGATGGTGTCGGTGGAAGTCAGCCACCTTCATGGCCACCCTCGCAACCGCCCTCCTGCTCGGGACCGGCGTGAGCGTGGCGCTCGCCGCAGGCGCGACCGGCAGCACTTGGGCTTCCGCCGCTAGCACCACCAGCGTCACCACCACCAGCGTCACCAGCACAAGCGGCACCCCCTCCGGCATCGCACCGGCCCTGCCCTGTGCCGGTATCGCGGCACAGGATCTGGCCGCCGCCGTCCCCGGCGTACCCTTCGAGATCACCTCGGCCACGGAACTGGCGGCCTCCGCCAACACGTTCGGCGACTGGGCCGCCTGTGACGTGAAGGGCGTCATCGCCCCTCAGATCCACTTCGAGATCAAGCTGCCCGAGACCGGCTGGCAGGCGAACTACCTCCAGGTCGGCTGCGGAGGTCTCTGCGGCAGCACGAGCGTGAACAACGCTCCCGCGTCCGCCGGTTGCGTCCCGCTGACCAGCGGCGCGTTCGCCGTCGCCTCCAGCGACGAGGGCCACTACCAGGGCGGCGGGCTCTTCTCCACCGACCCGACCCTGCGCGCCGACTTCGGCTACAAGTCCGACCATCTGCTCGCCCGGGCGGCCGAGGCGATCATCAAGGTCTACTACGGGCAGCCAGCCGCCCACACCTACTTCGACGGCTGCTCACAGGGCGGCCACCAGGCGCTGACCGAGGCCCAGCGCTACCCGACCGACTTCGACGGCGTCATCGCCGGCGCCCCGGCCAACAACTTCACCGCGCTGAACACCTTCTCGCACGCCTGGACCGCCCAGTCCGTCTACCTCGACGGCGGCCCGGCCACGATCACCAACGCCGACCTCGCGGATCTGCACAAGGCCGTCCTCAAGGGCTGCGGGGCGCCCGCGGACGGGATCATCGCCGACCCGCTGAGCTGCACCTGGGACCCGGCGGCGATCCGGTGCGCGGCCGGGCAGACCCCGACGTCCGCGGACTACTGCCTGACGGCGGACCAGGTCACGACCCTGCGCCGGATCTACGCGGGCCCGACGGACGAGAACGGCAGGCTGCTGTACCCCGGGTACCAGCTGCGCGGCTCCGAGCTGAACTGGGCCGGGATCATCACACCGGCCACCGCCACGGGCGGCTCCGGCGACATCAGCTTCGTCCGCGAGACGCTCCGGTACCAGATCTTCGACAGCCCGCAGCCCACTCTGACCTACAAGGACGTCAAGTTCACCAAGGCCTACTACACGCAGGTCATGGCGCTGGGCGAGGGCATGTACGACGCGACCGACCCCGACCTCTCGGCCTTCAGGAAGGCGGGCGGCAAGCTGATCCTCTGGCACGGCCTGGGCGACCAGCACATCCCGGCCGTCGGCACGATGGCGTACTACAAGGCCGTACAGAAGGCGACGGGCGGCGCCGAGGCGACCAGCGCCTTCGCCCGGCTGTTCCTGCTCCCCGGTGTCGCGCACTGCGGCGGAGGCCAGGGCCCGAACACCTTCGACGCGCTGACCGCCGTCACCGACTGGGTCACCAAGGGCGAGGCCCCGAGCAGCCTGACGACCAAGTCCGTGGACGGCGGCGGGAACACCACCGCCACCCGCCCGGTCTACCCGTTCCCGTACGTCGCGACGAACACGACAGGCGGCCCGGCCGACGACGCGAGCAGCTACACACCCGTCAGGTCCGGAGCCGAGGCGGATCTGAAGCTGAACTGGCTCGGTTCCTTCCGCTCCGGCTACGAGACAGTCGGCAACTGGGTCAAGGGCCGCTGGGTGGTCACCAGGGGCAAGGCCTGACCGTCCGTCACCCTGCCGAACCGGGCAGGCCCAGCGGATGAGTTGACACGTCGCGGCTCCCGGTCCGACCGGGAGCCGCGACACCGTCGCGCCGGCCGCACGCACAGGCGGGTCACAGGCTCCCTCCGCACGCGCCCCACCCCCTGGACACTTGGTGAGGTTAGGCTAACCTACCTTCGAAACCTGTCCGGCGGGCGCCTCCCCGCCCCGTGCCGAAAGCAGTCACACTCATGCCCAACGCCCGTGCCACCCACCTCACCCGTCGCGGCATCCTCGCCGCGGGCGGCGCCCTCGGCCTCGGTGCCGTCCTCGCGGCCTGCGGCGACGACAACGCCTCGAAAAACGGTGGCTCGGACTCGACGAAGGCCGCCGAGAAGTCCGGCCCGTGGACGTTCAAGGACGACCGCGGCACGACCGTGAAGCTGGGCAAGGCCCCGGCGAACATCGTCGCCTTCACCGGTGTCGCCGCCGCCCTGTTCGACTACGGCATCGAGGTCAAGGGCGTCTTCGGCCCGACGAAGACCAAGGACGGCAAGGCCGACGTCCAGGCCGGCGACATGGACATCAGCAAGCTGACGGTCCTCGGCAACACCTGGGGCCAGTTCAGCATCGAGAAGTACGCGGCCCTCGCCCCCGACGTGCTGATCTCCACGATGTTCGACAGCACGGGCTCCCTCTGGTACGTCCCCGAGGAGTCCAAGGACAAGATCCTCAAGCTCGCCCCGAGCGTCGGCATCTCCGTCTACGACCGTCAGATGCCCGCGTCACTGGAGCGCATGCTCGCGCTCGCCGAGTCGCTGGGCGCCGACGTGAAGTCCGCCAAGACCGTCGAGGCGAAGAAGAAGTTCGAGACGGCCGCCGAGCGGCTGCGCGCGGCCGCGAAGGCGCGCCCCGAGATCAAGGTCCTCGCCGGTTCCGCCTCCGACACGATCTTCTACGTCTCCGGCTCCAACCTCTCCATCGACCTGGAGTACTTCAAGGCGCTCGGTGTGAACATCGTCGAGCCCCCCGCCAAGGCCCTGAAGGCCAGCGGCGGCTGGTTCGAGAACCTGAGCTGGGAGAACGTCGACAAGTACCCGGCCGACATCATCATCATGGACGACCGCAGCGCGACCATCCAGCCGGCCGACATCACCGAGGCCACCTGGAAGAAGCTGCCCGCCGTCAAGGCCGGCCAGGTCATCGCCCGCTCCCCCGAGCCGATCGTGTCGTACGACAAGTGCACCCCGCTGCTCGACAACCTCGCCGAGGCGATCGAGAACGCGAAGAAGGTCGCCTGACACCCCCTCCGTGACCACCTGACGATGACTCAGGAGCACTCATGACGACGGCCGTAGCCGCCCCGTTCCGTTTCTTCTCCCTCCAGGTCGTACGGACGCGGCGGCTCGGTCCGTCTCTGCTCCGGGTGACCTTCGCGGGACCCGATCTGCAGGCGTTCCACTCCCATGGGCGCGACCAGTCCCTGTCCCTGTTCCTGCCGCACCCCGGCCAGAGCGAGCCGGCCGTGCCGATCGAACTCGGCGACAACTGGTGGCAGGGCTGGCGTGAACTGCCCGACGAAGTAAGGGCGGTGATGCGCTCGTACACCCTGCGCGCACTGCGCCGCGGCCCCGACGAGATCGACATCGACTTCGCGCTGCACGGCCTGGAGCCGGGTGCGGCCGCCCCGGCGGGGCCCGCCTCGCGCTGGGCGGCCGGCGCACGGGCGGGCGACCGTGTCGTGCTGCTCGGTCCGGCCGTCGAGGACAACCGGGCCATCCGCTTCCGGCCGCCCGCCGACACCGACCTCGTCGTCCTGTGGGGCGACGAGACGGCCGTTCCCGCCGCTTCCGCCATCCTCGAATCACTGCCGGCGGGGATGCGCGTCCGCGCCTGGCTGGAGGTCCACCACGCCGCCGACATCCAGGATCTGGTGACCACGGCCGACGCCGAGATCACCTGGCTCGTACGGGACGGACAATCCGACGCGAGTTCCCTGGGCTCCCCGGGCTCCTTCATGGCCCTCGACGCCCTGCGAGCCGATCGACTCCCGTCGGCCCAGGCCCCGTACGCCTGGATCGCGGGCGAGTCCGGCCGAGTGAAGGAGCTGCGCCGCCATCTCGTGGACGAGCGCGGCATCGACCGCAGACGGGTCACCTTCGTGGGCTACTGGCGACAGGGGCTGAGCGAGGAGCAACTGCGCGAGCGGGGCGAGTAGTTCGCAGGCACCCGGCAACGCCCGCCGGAGATCCGGACCGAGGCGCGCGTCACGAAAGACCCAGGTGGGGCGGGGTCGCACGATCGACTTAGGTTAGGCTAACCTAATCCGAACGTCGCGACTCCGCCCTTTCTCCTGTCCCGCTCGGACTCTCCCCCCGCACGGAGGACCCCCACATGCGCTCGCACCTGCTCAACGACACCACCGCGGACCGGTACCGCCGATCCGTGACCGAAGGCGTCGAGCGGGTGGCGGCCAGACTCGCCACCACCGACCGCCCGTTCACGGGTGTCACGGTCGACGAACTCGCTCCCCGCATCGAACGGATCGACCTCGACAAGCCGCTGCACGACACCACGGCCGTCCTCGACGAGCTGGAAGAGATCTACCTCCAGGACGCGATCTACTTCCACCACCCCCGCTACCTCGCCCACCTCAACTGCCCGGTCGTCATACCGGCCGTGCTCGGCGAGGCCGTCCTGTCCGCCGTCAACTCCTCGCTGGACACCTGGGACCAGTCGGCCGGCGGCACTCTCATCGAGCGCAGGCTCATCGACTGGACCAACGATCGGATCGGCCTCGGCCCTGCCGCCGACGGGGTGTTCACCAGCGGCGGCAGCCAGTCCAACCTCCAGGCCCTGCTGCTTGCCCGCGAGGAGGCCAAGCCCGGCCGGGCGGACCGGCAGGGCGAGGGAACGGGGGCCGACCTCGGCAGACTGCGGGTCTTCGCCTCCGAGGCAAGCCACTTCAGCGTGAAGAAGTCGGCCAAACTCCTCGGACTCGGCGCCGACGCCGTCGTATCGATCCCCGTCGACCACGACAAGCGCATGCAGACCGTCGCCCTGGCCCGCGAGCTGGAACGCTGCCGGCAGGACGGTCTCGTCCCCATGGCCGTCGTCGCCACCGCGGGCACCACCGACTTCGGCTCCATCGACCCGCTGCCCGAGATCGCGGAGCTGTGCTCCCAGTTCGGCGCCTGGATGCACGTGGACGCCGCCTACGGCTGCGGACTGCTCACCTCGCTGAAGAACCGGGACCGCGTCGACGGCATCGAACGGGCCGACTCCGTCACCGTCGACTACCACAAGTCCTTCTTCCAGCCCGTGAGTTCCTCGGCCGTGCTGGTCCGGGACGCCTCGACGCTGCGCCATGCCACCTACCACGCGGAGTACCTCAACCCGCGCCGCATGGTCCAGGAACGCATCCCCAACCAGGTCGACAAGTCCCTCCAGACCACCCGCCGTTTCGACGCGCTGAAGCTTTGGATGACGCTGCGCGTGATGGGCGCCGACGGCATCGGCGAACTCTTCGACGAGGTCTGCGACCTGGCCGCGGAGGGCTGGAAGCTGCTCGCCGCCGACCCGCGCTTCGACGTCGTCGTGCGGCCCTCGCTGTCCACCCTCGTCTTCCGGTACATCCCGGCCGCGGTCACCGACCCGGCCGGGATCGACCGCGCCAACCTGTTCGCCCGCAAGGCCCTGTTCGCCTCCGGTGACGCCGTCGTCGCGGGCACCAAGGTCGGCGGACGCCACTACCTGAAGTTCACGTTGCTCAACCCCGAGACCACAACGGACGACATCGCCGCCGTCCTCGACCTGATCGCCGGCCACGCCGAGCAGTACCTGGGAGAGTCCCTTGACCGCGCTTGCTGAATCCACGGACACGACCTACGACTTCGTGGGCATCGGGCTCGGGCCCTTCAATCTCGGCCTCGCCTGTCTGGCCGAGCCGATCGCCGAACTCAGCGGCGTCTTCCTGGAGTCGAAGCCCCACTTCGAGTGGCACTCCGGCATGTTCCTGGAGGGCGCGCACCTCCAGACCCCGTTCATGTCCGACCTGGTCACCCTCGCCGACCCGACCTCCCCGTACTCCTTCCTCAACTACCTGAAGGAATCGGGCCGTCTGTACGCGTTCTACATCCGCGAGAACTTCTACCCGCTGCGGGTCGAGTACGACGACTACTGCCGCTGGGCCGCGTCGAAGCTGAGCAGCGTCCGCTTCTCCACGACGGTCGCGGAGGTGACGTACGAGGACGAGGTGTACGTCGTGAGGACCGAGGCCGGTGAGGTGTTCCGGGCCCGGCACCTGGTCCTCGGCACGGGCACCTCGCCCCACGTCCCTGACGCCTGCGCCGACCTCGGCGGCGACTTCATCCACAACTCCCGCTACATGCAGCACAAGCGGGAACTGCAGGCGAAGGACTCGATCACCCTGGTCGGCAGCGGCCAGTCCGCCGCCGAGATCTTCCACGACCTGCTGAGCGAGATCGACGTCCACGGCTACCGGCTGAACTGGGTGACCCGATCGCCGCGCTTCTTCCCCCTCGAATACACCAAGCTGACCCTGGAGATGACCTCCCCGGAGTACATCGACTACTTCCACGCGCTGCCCGAGGCGACCCGCTACCGCCTCCGGTCGGAACAGAAGGGCCTGTTCAAGGGCATCGACGGCGACCTGATCGACGCGATCTTCGACCTGCTCTACCAGAAGAACCTCGGCGGCCCGGTCCCCGCGCGCCTCCTCACCAACTCCTCGCTCGAAACGGCGCGTTACGACGAGGGCACGTACACCCTCGGCCTCCGTCAGCAGGAACAGGGCAAGGACTACGAGCTGCGCTCGGCCGGCCTGGTCCTGGCCACGGGCTACCGGTACGCCGAGCCCGCGTTCCTCGCACCGGTCCGCGACCGGCTCCGCTACGACACGCACGGCAACTTCGACGTGGCCCGCAACTACGCCATCGACACCACGGGAAGCGGGATCTTCCTGCAGAACGCGGGCGTCCACACCCACTCGATCACCTCACCGGACCTCGGCATGGGCCCGTACCGCAACGCGTCCATCATCCGTGAGCTGCTCGGCACCGAGTACTACCCGGTCGAGAAGACCATCGCGTTCCAGGAGTTCGCCGTTTGACATTTCCCCGTCCCGTGGGACGGGGACTCCCGCAGCTCGCGCCATGGGCTTTCCTGCTTCGTCGCCGAATGCCCGCCCGGAGGAATTCCGTTGAGGTCTTACACCGGCTCCACAGGCCGACACCGCCTGCCCGGCGGCCAGAATATTCTGCGCGGCATTGTGGTCCCGGTCATGACGGATACCACACCCGTCGCAGCTCCACTCGCGGACATCCAAAGCCACCGGACCGCGTACGAGACCACAGGCCGAGCACGTTCTGCTGGACGGAAAGAAGCGATCCACGACGACAAGTTCCCGCCCATACCAAGCACACTTATATTCAAGCATGCCACGCAAATCCGCCCACGATGCATCGGCAATGGATCGGGCCAGCGCTCGGTTACCCATCAGATTCCGTACAGGCAGGTCCTCGATCACGACCAGTTGGTTCTCCTGGACGAGTCGAGTCGAAAGTTTGTGGAGGAAGTCGCGTCTCCGGTCAGCGATTCGCGCATGAATCAAGGCCACCTTCCGGCGGGCCTTGGCCTGGTTCCTGGATTCCTTCTCCTTGCGAGCCAGCTCTCGCTGCGCCCGCGCCAGGCGACCGGAGTCACTCCTCCCGAACTTGGGATGGGTCACCTTTTCGCCGGTGGACAAGGCCACGAGGCTGTGGAGTCCCACGTCGATCCCCACAGCCGCATCGGTGATCCGGTTTCGCAGGGGCTGGTCCTCGACCAGGACACAGACGAACCAGCGTCCAGCCGCGTCACGCGACACTGTCACGGTGGTCGGCTGGGCATCCAGGGGCAACGGACGCGACCAGCGAATGTCCAGCGACGCTCCCATTTTCGCAAGGGTCAGCTCGCCGTTGCGCCATCTGAAGGCGGAACGCGTGTACTCCGCCGACGTTCGGGAGCGCTTCCTGGACTTGAAACGCGGGTGGCCGGAACGCTTGGCGAAGAAACTCTCGAAGGCCGACTGCAAGTGGCGCAGAGCCTGCTGGAGCGGAACCGAGGACACGTCGCAAAGGTAGGAGAACTCGCCGCGCTTCTTCCATTCGGTCAGCATCGCGGAAGTCTCCGGATATCTGACCTGGCGATGCTCCTCGACCCAAGCACGACTGCGCGCCTCCAGCGCCATGTTGTAGACCTTGCGCACACATCCGAAGGTCTGCTCCAACTGCTCCGCCTGGTCCGGCGTCGGATAGAAGCGGTACTTGAACGCTCGCTTGACTCGTTGTTCCCCCACATCTCGAAAGCTAGCCTCCAGCTGAAATCCACGACGCAGCTTTCCTCAATCTGAAACCCGAACTGATGAACGCGCACGCCCTCCCCTCCACAGTAGAGAACATGCGCTCAAGGAGTTTCCAATGAGCACCGCAGCCGAGCTCGGCACGTTCACCGTCCGCCCCCTCGACCCCGTCGAGGACGCGCCGGTGCTGCACCGGTGGGTGACCCACCCCAAGGCCGCCTTCTGGATGATGCAGGAGGCGAGACTGCACGACGTGGAACGCGAGTACATGGCCATCGCGGCCAGTGACCACCACGACGCCTTCCTCGGTCTCCTGGACGGCGAGCCCGTCTTCCTGATGGAGCGCTACGACCCCCGGTACGTCGAACTCGTCGGCCTGTACGAGCCGGAGCCGGGCGATGTCGGCATGCACTTCCTGGTCGCCCCGAGCGACACCCCCGTGCACGGCTTCACCCGGGCCGTGATCACCACGGTGATGGAGCACCTCTTCGCCGACCCGGCGACCGAGCGCGTCGTCGTCGAGCCCGATGTGAACAACAAGGCCGTGCACGCCCTCAACGAGGCCGTCGGCTTCGTGCCCGTAGAAGAGATCCAGAAGCCCGAGAAGAAGGCGCTGCTGAGCTTCTGCACCCGGGAGCAGTTCACGAAGGCGGTGGCCGCGTGACCCCCGCCGAGAGTGTCGCCCACCTGTCCCCCGAGCGCTGGGCCCTCGCCAACCGCCTCCTCGTCCGCAAGGCGCTCGCCGAGTTCGCCCACGAGCGGCTGATCACCCCGCGGAGCCTGCCGGACGGCCGCTACGAGGTCCGCGGCGACGACGGGCTGACGAGCTACCGGTTCACCGCCGTGCTGCGTTCCCTCGACCACTGGCAGGTGGCCGCCGAGTCGATCACGCGGCACCGTGACGGCGGTGAACTCCCGCTGTCCGCGCTGGACTTCTTCATCGAGCTGAAGGAGTCGCTGGGGCTGAGCGACGAGGTCCTGCCGGTCTATCTGGAGGAGATCTCCTCCACCCTGTCGGGCACCTGTTTCAAACTCACCAAGCCGCGGATCCCGGTCCGCGAGCTGGCCGGCGCCGGTTTCCAGGCCATCGAGACCGGCATGACCGAGGGGCACCCCTGCTTCGTCGCCAACAACGGACGGCTGGGCTTCGGTGTGCACGACTACCTCGCCTACGCTCCCGAGACCGCGAGCCCGGTCCGGCTGGTGTGGCTGGCGGCGCACCGCTCGCGGGCCGCGTTCACGGCGGGGGTCGGCATCGAGTACGAGTCCTTCGTGCGCGACGAGCTGGGTGCGAAGACGGTCGAGCGCTTCGCCCGGACGCTGACCGGCCAGGGTCTCGACCCCGAGGACTACCTCCTCATACCCGTCCACCCCTGGCAGTGGCACAACAAGCTGTCCGTGACGTTCGCCGCCGAGGTCGCCGAGCGGCGCCTGGTCTGCCTCGGCGAGGGCGACGACGAGTACCTGGCCCAGCAGTCCATCCGGACGTTCTTCAACACGACCAGCCCCGAGAAGCACTATGTGAAGACGGCGCTGAGCGTGCTGAACATGGGCTTCATGCGGGGCCTGTCCGCCGCCTACATGGAGGCGACCCCGGCCATCAACGACTGGCTGGCCCGGCTCGTCGAGAACGACCCGGTGCTGAAGTCCACCGGCCTGTCGGTCATCCGCGAGCGCGCGGCCGTCGGCTACCGGCACCTGGAGTTCGAGGCGGCCACCGACCGCTACTCCCCGTACCGCAAGATGCTCGCCGCGCTGTGGCGGGAGAGTCCGGTCCCCTCGCTCCAGGAGGGCGAGAGCCTCGCGACGATGGCGTCCCTCGTCCATGTCGACCACGAGGGCCACTCGTTCGCGGGCGCGCTGATCGAGCGGTCGGGCCTGACGCCGGTGGAGTGGCTGCGCCGCTACCTGCGCGCCTACCTCACCCCGCTCCTGCACAGCTTCTACGCCTACGACCTGGTCTACATGCCGCACGGCGAGAACGTCATCCTGGTCCTGAAGGACGGCGCGGTGCGGCGGGCGGTCTACAAGGACATCGCCGAGGAGATCGCGGTCATGGACCCGCAGGCGGTGCTGCCGCCCGCGGTCGAACGGATCCGGGTCGAAGTCCCCGAGGACACCAAGTTGCTGTCGATCTTCACGGACGTCTTCGACTGCTTCTTCCGCTTCCTGGCCGCCCAGTTGGCGGACGAGGGCGTTCTCGGCGAGGACGACTTCTGGCGGACGGTCGCCGAGTCGGTGCGCGCGTACCAGGAGTCGACGCCCGAACTCGACGACAAGTTCCGGCAGTTCGACCTGTTCGCGCCCGAGTTCGCGCTGTCCTGCCTCAACCGGCTCCAGCTGCGCGACAACCGGCAGATGGTCGACCTGGCGGACCCGTCGGGCGCACTGCAACTGGTCGGCACCCTGAAGAACCCGATCGCCGGGTTCTGAGCACCGGGCTCCTGGTGCGTTCCAGGAGCCCCTGAGACGGGCGGGGGGCCCCCCCCCCGGCCCCCCGGGGGCCCCCCCCCCCGGGCCCCGAGTGAGCGGGGCCGGGGACCGGGGGCGCGCGGGGTTGTGCCCTAACCCCGGGGGGCCCCCCCCGGCCCCCGGCGGGGCGGC
>NZ_JBIAQF010000003.1:0-266776 GCF_042888885.1 Streptomyces sp. NPDC002742 | reverse complement strand
GGGGGGCGCACCCTCGGGGGGGCCCCCCCCATACCCCCCGCGGGGGGGTTGGGGGGCCGGGGGGGGCGGGGGCCGGGCGGCGCCCCGGGGGGGGGGGGGCCCCCGGGGCGGGGCCCCGGGGGCCCCCCCGCCGGCATGTCCCGCTAGTTCGCGGGCCAGGGAACCTGCGGCGAGCGGTAGTAGCCGATACCCAGGGCGTCCCAGCGCGGCCCCTGGGCGGCGAGCCGCACCTTGTAGGTGTCCCAGTCGTGCGTCGACGCGGGCGACCAGCCGAGTTCGGCGGCCCCGGGCAGCCTCGGGAAGGCCATGACGTCGATGTCGGCGGAGGTCACGATCGTCTCGGTCCACAGCGGCGCCTCGACGCCCTTGACGGCCGAGGCGGGCACGCCGGGAAGGTAGCTGCCCGGGTCCCAGTCGTAGGCGCGCCGCACCTCCACCAGGCCGGCCCAGTCCTGGCCGAGCGGGGTGTCGGCGGTGTACTTCATGTCGAGGTACAGCCGGTCCGCGGGCGACAGCACGAGCCCGGTCCCGTTCCGCGCGGCCTCGGCGACCTGTGCCTTCTCCTCGGCGCTGGTGTCGTCGAGCCCCCAGTACTGCGCGATGGCGCCCTTCGCCGGGGTGGCCCCGGTGAGCTGGTGCCAGCCGATCACCTTCTTGCCGTACTTGGCGACCAGGGGCTGCACCTTGTCCATGAAGGTCACGTAGTCGGCGTGGCTGGTGGAGTGCGCCTCGTCGCCGCCGATGTGGAGGTACGCGCCCGGGGTGAGCGCGGCCAGCTCGCGGATCACGTCGTCCACGAAGGCGTACGTCAGCGGCTTGTCCACGCACAACGAGGAGAAGCCGACGTCGGTGCCCGTGTAGAGCGGCGGCGCGACCCCGTCGCAGTTCAGTTCGGCGTACGAGGCGAGGGCGGCGTTGGTGTGTCCTGGCATGTCGATCTCCGGGACGACCTCCAGATAGCGGGAGGCGGCGTACCGGACGATCTCGCGGTAGTCGGCCTTGGTGTAGGAACCGCCCTGTCCGCCGCCGACCTCGGTGGAGCCGCCGTGGGCCGCCAGCCGGGGCCAGGAGTCGACGGCGATGCGCCAGCCCTGGTCGTCGCTCAGGTGCAGATGCAGCTTGTTGACCTTGTAGAGCGCCAGTTCGTCGATGTAGTGCTTGACCTGGGCGACGGTGAAGAAGTGCCGGGAGACGTCGAGCATGGCGCCGCGGTAGGCGTAGCGCGGGGTGTCCTCGATGGTGCCGCCGGCGATCAGCCAGGGTCCGCGCCGGACGGAGTTCTTCTCGACGGCGGCGGGCAGCAGCTGACGCAGGGTCTGCACGCCGTGGAAGAGGCCCGCGGGCCGTCCGGCCGTGATCGTGACGCCCGAACCGCCGCTGTCGAGGCGGTACCCCTCGGCGCCCAGTCCCTTGCCGCCGAGCCGGAGCCGGATCGCTCCCGCGCCGTGCGAGGTGACCGGCAGCCGGTAGCCGGTGGAGGGCCGCAGGATGCCCGCGAGGTACTCGCCGACCGTGCGGGCCTCGCGGGAGTCGTCGACGCGGATACGGGTGTCGCCGGTGACGCGGTACGGGGATCCGCCCGGGTGGACGGAGGCGGGGGCCGGGACGACGCGGCCGAGCGGAGCGACGGCAGCGGCGCCAGGGGCGGGCGGTGCCGCACTGGCGAGGGAGATACCGGCCGCCGCCACGAGCAGCAGCGTACCGAGAAGGCGGGGCGTTCTGTGGCGCTGTCTCACATGTGCTCCCTTCGGTCCGGCGAAGGTCTTCGGCCGTCCGTGGCCGCGCCCTTCGCCGTGCCCTTCGAATCGGTCGAGAACCAATTGGTCGAGACCACTCTCCCGCAGACGCGGTGGAACAATCCCCGTCATGGCGGAAATCATCCAGCGGGACGGCACGTGGATCTTCGACGGAGACGCTCTGCGGCTGACCCCGGGACGGGACAAGAACGTCGGGCTGCTGCGCCGGACGCTGGGTGAACTCACCGTGCCGCTCGGCGCGTTGGCGGGTGTCTCGCTGGAGCAGGGCAGGAAGGCCGGGCGGCTCAGGCTCCGGCTGCGCGACGGCGCCGACCCGCTGCTCCAGGCGACGGGCGGCAAGCTCGCGGAGCCCGACGACCCGTATCAGCTGGCGGTGGAGGCCGACCGTTTCGGCGTCGCCGAGTACTTCGTGGACGAGGTCCGGGGCGCGCTGCTCCTCGACCAGGTTCCGTCCGGCCCGGTCGACGGCTATCTGCTGCCCGGCCCGGCGGTGCCGCTGTCCGCCTCCGCCGGTGACGGCACGGCGGGCTTCGACGGCGAGCGCGTACGTCTGGAGTGGAACTGGAAGACGGAGGACGCGAAGTCCGCGTCGGGGGCCCGGACCCTCGCCCTCGGCGACATCACGGCCGTCGAGTGGCGTCCGGCGGCCGGGCTGGAGAACGGCTGTCTGCGCTTCACCGTGCGCGGCGCCGGCACAAAAGCGCCGCCGAAGTACGACCCCAACTCCGTGGAGCTGTGGGGTTTCAAGAAGGACCCGCTGATGGCGCTGGTCGCGGCGGCGGTGCAGGCGAGGCTGCCGCATCCGGCGGCGGCGGTGCAGGACCGGACGGCCGAGGAGCCGGCCTGGGAGACGGCCCCCGAGCCCGGACCCGAGGCCGACCACGACGCCCTCCTGCGCAGGCTGCGCGAACTCGGCGAGCTGCACAAGGATGGCGTCCTGACGGACGAGGAGTTCACCCTGGCCAAGCAGGCGGTCCTGAAGCGCCTTTAGGAACGGGCGCTCGGGGACCGCCGCTCGCGGGAGAGAACCGCCGGCCAGGTACCAGGTACGCCCCGCCTTCCGGGCGTACCTGGGCACCTGTGCGCCTGTGTCTCTACGTGCCTGTGTCTCTACGTACCCGTGTGCCCGGGAGCTACTTGACCCGGCGCGCGATCGTGAAGTGGTCGACCTCCGCGCCGGTCTCGGCGATGCCGCGGACCTTCAGGGTCGCCAGGCGGCCCTTCGTGGCCGGGGTCACGTCCACGCGCAGGAACGAGTAGTTGAGGTAGCGCACGCGCGACCAGGCGACCGTCTCGGCCTGCTTGCCGTCCTTGAGGTTGATGAAGGAGGCGACGGACTCGACCTCGTTCTCCTTGCCCTCGTAGGACTCCGGCGCGCTGAACGCGTACAGGCTGCGGCCGGCCGCGCCCGCCGTCACGTAGACGACACCGTCGGTCTCCGTGTACGCCGTGCCGCCGATCGGCAGCTTCTTGGTGACCGTGTTCGCCTTGATCACGTCGGTGCGCTCGTACTGGTGGTTGTGGCCGTTGATCACCAGGTCGACGGTGTACTTCTCGAACAGCGGCACCCACTCCTGTCGCACGCCCCCCTCCGAGGCGTGCGCCGTGGAGGTGCAGTACGCGCAGTGGTGGAAGAAGATCACGACGAAGTCGATGTCCCGCGAGGCGCGGTACTTCTTGAGCTGGGCCTCCAGCCACTTGGTCTGCGTGCCGCCGGAGATGCCGAGGTTGGCCGGAATCTCGAAGGAGATGTCGTTGGCGTCCAGCGAGATGATCGCCGTGTTGCCGTGCACGAAGGAGTAGACGCCGGGCAGGTTGGCCTTGTCGGGGCCGTTGTCCGGCAGCGTCCAGCGGGCCTCCTCGCCGCCGTAGCCGTTGGGCGAGTACCAGGCCTCCATGTCGTGGTTGCCGTAAGCCGGCATCCACGGCACCTGCTTGGCGACCGTCTCGGTCTGGGCGAGGAACTGGTCCCAGATGCGCGAGTCGAACCCGGTGTCCGTGCTCTTGCCCTGGCCCGCCGGGTCCGCGTAGGCGATGTCGCCGGCGTGCAGGTGGAAGGCGGGGTTCTGGGCGAGCAGCAGGGCGTCGTTGGCGAGGCCGTGGTAGCCGACGCCCTCGTCACCGAAGGCGGTGAAGGTGAAGGGCTCGGCGTGCGAGGGCGCGGTGGTGAAGGTGCCGAGCGTGCCGAGCAGGTGGGGCCGGGCCGGGTCGAAGCCGGCGTGGCCGACGCCGTAGTAGTAGGTCCTGCCGGGGCGCAGGTGGGTGAGCTTGGCGTGCAGGTAGTACTGGGTGTGGTCGCCGCTCGCGCCCACACCGGCCGGGGTGTAGAGGGTGCGCACCTCGGCCTCGATCTTGCGCGAGAGGTCCCAGGGGTGGGCGCCGATACGGATGTAGGGCTTGCTGACCGCGGCCGGGACCTGCCAGGAGACGGTCATCTCGGTGCGCGGGTCGTTGCCGAAGGCGAGGTGGCGGCCGAAGGGGGCGACGAGCGCGCCGTCCACCTTCTCCGTCGAGGCCGGGGCGGCCGTCCGCTGCGTCGGGACGGCGGCCTGTGCGGCGCCGGGTACGAAGGCGCCGCCTGCGACGGCACCGAGGGTCACGGCGCCGCCTCTGATCATGTTGCGCCGCGAGAACTTGGCGCGAAGGTACTCGTGCTGCTCGGCCATGGTCATCTTCTCGGCGAGCCGCTCGGGTACGCCCATGCGTGGAGTGTCCATGGCACCAGAAGTTGCTCCCGGCAATCGACGCGGCGCAAGACACCGCATGGACAGCCTGTAAACAGCACACCATAAGAGATCCAACAACCCCTTGCCCGATATCGGGCAGGATTCTTGCGAATCGTCTTCCGGTACCCCAGGATCAACGGGTGCACGACGAACTCGTTGATCATTTGACGCGGTCGACCCCCCTGAACCGGGGTGAGGCGCTGCGGGTGATCCAGGACGTTCTCGCCTATTTCGACGAGACGACCCAGGAGTTCGTCCGCCGCCGCCACCGCGAGCTCCAGGCCCAGGGCCTGGTGAACGAGTCGATCTTCGAACGGATCGAGGCGGACCTGAAATATCGCGCGGTCGCGCCGCCGGAGCTCACGCTCAGGCAGCTGCGCCGCATCGTTTACGGCTGAGGGACTCTACGTATATGTGCGGAATCGTCGGATACATCGGCAGGCGTGATGTGACCCCGCTGCTCCTCGAAGGCCTTCAGCGCCTGGAGTACCGCGGCTACGACTCGGCGGGCATAGTCGTGACCTCCCCCAAGTCGGCCGGCCTGAAGATGGTCAAGGCCAAGGGCCGGGTCCGCGATCTGGAGGCCAAGGTCCCCAAGCGTTTCGCCGGCACCACGGGCATCGCCCACACCCGCTGGGCCACGCACGGCGCCCCCTCCGACGTGAACGCGCACCCGCACATGTCCGGCGACAACAAGGTCGCGGTCGTGCACAACGGCATCATCGACAACGCCTCCGACCTGCGCAAGAAGCTCGAGGCGGACGGCGTCGAGTTCCTCTCCGAGACCGACACCGAGGTCCTCACGCACCTCGTCGCCCGCTCCCAGCAGGAGAAGCTGGAGGACAAGGTCCGCGAGGCGCTGCGGGTCATCGAGGGCACCTACGGCATCGCGGTGATGCACGCCGACTTCCCCGACCGCATCGTGGTGGCGCGAAACGGCTCCCCCGTCGTGCTCGGCATCGGCGAGAAGGAGATGTTCGTCGCCTCGGACATCGCCGCCCTGGTCACCCACACCCGCCAGATCGTCACGCTGGACGACGGCGAGATGGCCACGCTCAAGGCCGACGACTTCCGGACGTACACCACCGAGGGCACCCGGACGACCTCCGAGCCGACCACCGTCGAGTGGGAGGCCGCGTCGTACGACATGGGCGGCCACGACACGTACATGCACAAGGAGATCCACGAGCAGGTCGAGGCCGTGGACCGCGTGCTGCGCGGCCGCATCGACGACCGGTTCTCGACGGTCCACCTCGGCGGCCTGAACCTGGACGCCCGCGACGCGCGCGCGGTGCGCCGCGTGAAGATCCTCGGCTGCGGCACCTCGTACCACGCGGGCATGATCGGCGCCCAGATGATCGAGGAGCTGGCCCGTATCCCCGCGGACGCCGAGCCGGCCTCCGAGTTCCGCTACCGCAACGCGGTCGTCGACCCCGACACCCTGTACATCGCGGTCTCCCAGTCCGGTGAGACCTACGACGTGCTGGCCGCCGTCCAGGAGCTGAAGCGCAAGGGCGCGCGGGTGCTCGGCGTGGTCAACGTCGTCGGCTCGGCGATCGCCCGCGAGGCGGACGGCGGCATGTACGTGCACGCGGGCCCCGAGGTCTGTGTCGTCTCGACGAAGTGCTTCACCAACACCACCGTCGCCTTCGCGCTGCTCGCCCTGCACCTCGGCCGCACCCGTGACCTCTCGGTCCGCGACGGCAAGCGGATCATCGAGGGCCTGCGCAAGCTGCCCGCGCAGATCGCCGAGATCCTGGAGCAGGAGGACGAGATCAAGAAGCTGGCCGCGGAGTACGCCGAGGCCCGCTCGATGCTCTTCATCGGCCGCGTCCGGGGCTACCCGGTGGCCCGTGAGGCCTCGCTGAAGCTCAAGGAGGTCTCGTACATCCACGCCGAGGCGTACCCGGCCTCCGAGCTCAAGCACGGCCCGCTGGCGCTCATCGAGCCGGCGCTGCCGACGGTCGCGATCGTCCCCGACGACGACCTGCTGGAGAAGAACCGCGCCGCCCTGGAGGAGATCAAGGCCCGCAGCGGCCAGATCCTCGCCGTGGCGCACCGCCACCAGGAGAAGGCCGACCAGACGATCCTCGTCCCGAAGAACGAGGACGAGCTGGACCCGATCCTGATGGGCATCCCGCTCCAGCTCCTCGCCTACCACACGGCGCTGGCGCTCGGCCGGGACATCGACAAGCCGCGCAACCTGGCCAAGTCGGTCACCGTCGAGTAGCCGACCGCCGGACGGTCCGCTCCGAGGGTCCGTGACTGAAGACCCGCCGCCGAGGATCCACCACCGGATGATCCGCCGCCGCGCATGTCCCCTGCCGACGGCCGGACCCGAACGATCCCCGTGCGCACCACCCGCGCACGGGGATCGTTCCTCAAGGGCCGGAGCCGCCCAATACCCCGGCCCGCGCCGAGGTCAGCCGGTGGCCGTCACTCCCCGGCCGGCGGCGCGTCGCGGAAGTGCCGTGGGCCAGTGGGCGAGCGCCGCGGTCGCCGCGTACCAGGCGACCGCGCCGGCCGCGACGGCGAACCAGCCGCCGGCCTTGGCCAGGTCGGCGTTGTCCGCGAAGCGGCCGATGGCGAGAAGCAGCAGGGAGACGAAGAACAGTCCGTAGGTGCCCTGGCCGAGCACGTCCCCGCCCGCGAGGGCGAGCGACAGCACGACGAGCGCGAAGAGCAGCAGGAAGAGTCCGGCCGCGTTGTCGGAGGCCTGGCCACCGGCCGAGACGGCCCAGGTGAACCAGAGGGCACCGAGTCCCGTGAAGGCCGTGCCGGTGGCCGTGTCACGGTCGCGGAACGCGAGCAGGCCGGCGACGAAGAGCGCAACGCCGCCTATGTAGTGGGCCAGTGACACGGCGTCAGCCGCCGTCACCCCGTCGATCAGGTCGGTGTACCCCAGGCCGAAGGCCAGCAGGGTGACGCCGAGCGCGAGTCTTCCTACGATCGTTGTGGTGCTTCCCGCAGAGACGTCGTTGTCCACGGCGGGCTCCCTTCATGCCTGTGCAGTCGTGCTGCGCCGTACCGGTCGCCGCGTAGGACCGGCGTCCCGTATATGCCCTTCACAAAGGCACAAACACCTCTACGCGCCAGTAGGTTCACCCACCGCGCACGGAACGCCACAGCGCTCCCCCGGGGTGGTCCGACCTGGGATGACGGCGCGTTACGGAATGACGATGACAGGGCGCTTGGCGCGCTTGGCGAGCCGTCCCGCGACCGAGCCGAAGATGCGCCCGACGATGCCGTGCGTGGAGCCGACCACTATCGCGTCCGCCTCGTACTCCCGGCCCACCTCTTCGAGTTCGTGGCAGATGTCACCGCCGCGCTCGACCAGGATCCAGGGCACCTCGGAGAGGTATTCGGCGCAGGCGAGCTCCAGCCCCAGCACCTCGGTGCGGTGGTCGGGAACGTCGACGAAGACCGGTGGCTCACAGCCCGCCCACACCGTGGTGGGCAGCCGGTTGGCCACATGGACGATGATCAGGCCGGAGCCCGAGCGGTGCGCCATCCCGATCGCGTAGGCGAGGGCACGCTCGCTGGACGTCGAACCGTCGAAACCGACGACGACGCCGTGCTTGAAAGCGGGATCGCAGGACTGGCGGGGTTCTTCCGCCGCCAGGGGCTCGGCCGCCGTGGGATCGGCGAGCGGGCGCTTGCGGTCCGCGGGATCGAAGAATTCGTGACCGGCCATGGGTGTCTCGGCGTTTGGATCCTCGTGGTGGGGACGACAACGAACGGCAGAGCTGTGTCTGGGAAACATCTTCCCAACCCCATACCCCCAAGGGTACGGCGGCACGCCTCCTCTGCCCAGATCCCGCGCGCCTTACGCGGCATTCCAGGGAGCATGCATGAGAGGACGCCCGTAACGCAATGGTTGCTGCCCCGTACAGGCGGTTTGCGCAAGACCCCCCGGGAATTTGCTCGGGCGGCCCGGGACCGGGGAATCCGGTCGCGGCACGGGACCGGGCGGCCACCTTCCGGACACACGCACCACCGGCCGGGCAGTGACCGGCCGGTCGAACACGCGTTGAACCGGTCGCAGCCGCCGCCATGGAGAACCACACACCATGGAGAACACGGAGAACACCGGAGTACTAGGGAGCAGCACGTGCCCGGCCCCGACACCGCCCCCCATTCCTCCACCCCCTCCACGCCGTCCGGCCCCTGCGGCCCCTCCCCGTCGCACACGGCACCCCCGTCCGGATCGCGATCGGGAACACGCCCCGGGGCGCGCTCCGGGTCACGCCCCTGCGCGCCACCCGTGGCGGACACGGTGAGCGATGTGGTCCGCTGGGCGGCCTTCAGCTGCGTCCTGGTCCCGGTGGTTCTCCTCTGGTGCGGCACCTCGCTCGCGGGCGCGGCCGGCGCGGCCCTGGGTCTCGCGGCCGTGACCGGGGCCTGCCTGGTCCTGCTGCGCCGGTCCGAGCGGGGTGCGGCGCTCCTGGCCGAGGAGCGACGGGGCCCGTCCCGCTCGCGTCGGCGCACCCCGCAGCGGCGCGGACGGCACGGGAGGACCGGCCCGGGGAGCACGGGAGGTGCGGGGCGCGGCAGAGGAGCGGGGACGGGGGCCGACCCGCGTGGCGGAAGCGGCACGGGAGTTCACCGAGGCGGTCGGCGCGGCGGGGGAAACAAGCCGGTCGACTGACCGGTTTGCGCGTACAGCTACGCTTCTTTTCAGCCAACTTCTGGTTGTGGCCCATCCCTTGCTCGAACGACCCCCCAACCCCCGTTCGACCTGCACCTAAAGGGGTACGGGGGGCGCGCGCACCCTACGTGGATTGGCCACTGCCGCAAGGCGCACTTCCCTGCGGCGCCCACGAGTGCAACGCTTCGTGATCGAATGCTTCACGCCAAGTTGCCATGTCGACATTCTGCGGAGTACCGAACTGGTCACCTTGGCACCGGCGAACACAGTAGATTCGATCTTGTCTTACGGCGGGGGACTCGTGCAGGACCGAGGGGAAACGTGCAGGAGCGACACAACCGAGGAGCCGCGACCACCGAGGGGGGCTTAGCAGGATGAGCCACGACTCCACTGCCGCGCCGGAAGCCGCGGCCCGGAAGCTGTCCGGGCGACGCCGCAAGGAGATCGTCGCGGTGCTGCTGTTCAGCGGCGGCCCCATTTTCGAGAGTTCCATACCGTTGTCGGTGTTCGGGATTGACCGCCAGGACGCCGGCGTGCCGCGCTACCGCCTTTTGGTGTGTGCCGGCGAGGAAGGCCCGCTGCGGACCACAGGGGGCCTGGAACTCACCGCACCACATGGCCTGGAAGCGATCTCCAGGGCAGGCACGGTCGTCGTGCCCGCCTGGCGGTCGATCACCTCGCCACCACCGGAGGAGGCGCTCGACGCACTGCGCCGCGCTCACGAGGAAGGCGCCCGCATAGTCGGGCTGTGCACCGGCGCCTTCGTGCTCGCCGCGGCCGGCTTACTGGACGGCCGTCCGGCGACCACCCACTGGATGTACGCCCCGACCCTGGCCAAGCGCTATCCGTCGGTGCACGTCGACCCCCGCGAGCTCTTCGTGGACGACGGCGACGTGCTGACATCGGCGGGTACGGCGGCCGGAATCGATCTCTGCCTGCACATCGTGCGGACGGACCACGGCAACGAGGCCGCCGGCGCTCTCGCCCGGCGCCTGGTGGTCCCACCACGGCGCACCGGCGGCCAGGAGCGCTACCTCGACCGGTCGCTGCCGGAGGAGATCGGCGCCGACCCCCTCGCGGAGGTCGTCGCCTGGGCGCTGGAGCACCTCCACGAGCAGTTCGACGTCGAGACACTGGCGGCTCGCGCCTACATGAGCCGCCGCACCTTCGACCGTCGGTTCCGCTCGCTCACCGGAAGCGCTCCGCTGCAGTGGCTGATCACTCAGCGCGTACTGCAGGCGCAGCGTCTCCTGGAGACCTCCGACTACTCGGTCGACGAGGTCGCGGGCCGCTGCGGCTTCCGTTCGCCGGTCGCGCTGCGGGGTCACTTCCGGCGGCAGCTGGGTTCGTCCCCGGCCGCCTACCGGGCGGCGTACCGCGCTCGCAGGCCCCAGGCCGACCGGTCCGCGGATCCGGACGGCCCCACGGGTCCGGTCGGACCACCACAGTCGCTGCACCAGGAGCACTCGGGCCCGGTCCCGATGCAGACGCGCCGCACCGCGGCGGCCGGCTCCCTGGGCGCGGCCGCGTCGCTCTCCGCGGAGGCGATGCGGGAGCGGGCGGAGCTGTACGCGGCGAGCAGGCCGAGCCTGCCCGGACAGCGCAGCGCGCCGTAGTCCGGCGGCAGGATGACGCGCGGGGCCCGCACCTTCGGGTGCGGGCCTCTTCGCACGTGGGCCCGGCCCATACGCGATCCGCCGCCCCGGCGGGCGCACGGGCGGGTCCACCCGACCGGGGCGGGCCGTAGGGTGAGACACATGAACGATCGCATGGTGTGGATCGACTGCGAGATGACCGGACTCTCGCTGTCGGATGACGCGCTCATCGAAGTGGCCGCGCTGGTCACCGACTCTGAGCTGAACGTGCTCGGCGAAGGTGTGGACATCGTGATCCGCCCGCCGGACGCGGCCCTGGAGACGATGCCGGACGTGGTGCGCCAGATGCACACGGCCTCCGGCCTGCTGGAGGAGCTCGCCGGGGGCACGACCCTGGCGGACGCCGAGGCGCAGGTCCTGGCGTACGTACGTGAGCACGTCAAGGAGCCGGGCAAGGCCCCGCTCTGCGGGAACTCCGTCGGGACGGACCGCGGTTTCCTGCTGCGCGACATGGCGGCGCTGGAGGGCTATCTCCACTACCGGATCGTGGACGTGTCCTCCGTCAAGGAGCTGGCCCGCCGCTGGTATCCCCGGGCGTACTTCAACAGCCCGGAGAAGAACGGCAACCACCGCGCCCTGGCCGACATCCGCGAGTCCATCGCCGAGCTCCGCTACTACCGCGAGGCGGTCTTCGTCCCGCAGCCCGGCCCCGACTCGGACACGGCCCGCACCATCGCGGCCAAGCACGTCCTGCCCGCCGAATAGGCCTTTGACGGGGCCCTGATGGGCCCCGGAAAAAGCCGTGCGCGAGCACCCCTCCGGACCCTGTACACTTTTTCTCGGCCGGTCGGAGAAGCACGAAGACCGGACATGGTGGGTGTAGCTCAGTTGGTAGAGCACCTGGTTGTGGTCCAGGTGGCCGCGGGTTCAAGTCCCGTCACTCACCCTGAGTAATCAGCCGGTGACCTGTTGAACAGGTCACCGGCTGATTGCGTTCCCGGGCACGCCGACAGCCGCTCGGCCGTAAGCGGCCGATCGACCGTACGCCGCCGGTCCAACGCACGCGGCCGATCCACCGCGACCCCGTGCGAGCGGGCGCGAGCCCCCAGCCCGTCACCGCGGCGGCGGGACTCACCGCGACCGGCGCACCCTCCAGGACGGCGAGGTCCGCCGGGAGCCGGCGGCAGGACGGTGACCTCACCCCTCGCAGGACACCCCGGCCGCGTGCCACGCGTCCGCGAAGCGGTGCACGTCGGCGTAGCGGTCGTCCGGATCGGGGAAGGTGGCGCGTTCGACGACCGCCAACTGCTGCGCGGTGCCGCGCCAGGCACGTTCGTCGTCACCCGCGTCGAGCAGGAGCCGGGCGGTGCGGCCGAGGGTGAACACGGTCGTACGGGTGTCGATGACGGCGCCCCGGACGAACTCCTCGGGGGCCATGAACCGGCGCGAGCCCGGCAGCCGTTCGTCGTCGAGGACGAAGGGGCCCGGCCGGTACTCGTCGAGGTCGATCAGGTGGACGGCGCCGGCGCCGAAGTCGTAGAGCAGCGCGCCGTCGTAGAGGTCGACGGCGACATGGCCGGCGGTCTCCACGGTGAGGTGCGCGTCGAGGACCCGGTCGAAGGCGCGCAGCACCTCGGCGGCGGGAAGGGACCGGAAGCGGGACATCGGGCTGCCCGGACTCACGCGGTCACGGGGCCCGCGCGCGGCGGGGTGGTGGAGCACCTCGCCGGAGCGCCAGGGCATGACCACCGCCCAGTCGTCCCCCACGGCGATCCGGTGGACCTGCGGGACGATCGCGGTGTGCCGGACGGCCCGGTGAAATGCCCACCCTCGTTCGAGTGAGCAGCGACCGCGTTCGTTGACCGCCTCCTTGACGAACCACCGGGCACCGTCGAGCAGCCGGACTCCGTAGGACACACACCCCGAGTCCTGCTCCCCGAACACCCTGAACACCTCGCCCACCCGGCCCAGATAGGACTCAACGGCGGGCACTTCATCGACTCCCAGCAAGGGATGCAGGACCATGGACGCCAGCCTGCCCTACCCGGGCGCCCCAGGAAGACAGAAGCCGCAGGCAGGACGTTCGTGGCGAAGCCGGGCGCCCCGCGCCCGTCCGGTCCTTCCCGCCGGACCGCGACGCCCGGCACCGCGTCGCGCCGTGCTGCCGGGTACGCCCCCGCACGACGGCGGCCTTGCGCCCCGCGACGCACGGCGCCGGACGCCGCGGTCCGATCCGGCGCGAGGGAACGGACCGTCCCTACGACGAAGCCCGCACCACCAGCTCCGCCGGCAGCACCAGCTGCCGCTTCTCCAGCCCCCGGGAGACCGCGGGGCGGCGGTCCGCGATCTCGCCGAGGAGGAGGTCGATCATCGCTCGGCCCATCTCCTCGATGGGCTGGCGGACGCTCGTGAGGGGCGGATCCATGTGCCGGGCGATCGCTGAGTCGTCGTAGCCGATGAGCGCCACGTCGTCCGGGATGCGGCGGCCGCTCTCGCGCAGCACCTGCCGGGCGCCCGCCGCCATGACGTCGGAGCCGGCGAAGACCGCGTCGAGGTCGGGGCAGCGTTCGAGCAGCAGGGACATGGCGCGCCGGCCCCCTTCCTCGGTGAAGTCGCCGGGGACGATCAGCTCGTCGAGCACCGGTCGGCCCGCGTCGAGAAGGCCCTGGCGGTAGCCGTCGACGCGCCGCTGGGCGCCGTAGACGTCCATACGGCCGGCGAGGTGGGCGATCCTGCCGCGGCCCCGGGCGATCAGGTGCTCCACGGCCGCGCGCCCGCCGCCGTAGTTGTCGGAGTCCACCGACGGAAGCGTCTCCCCCGCCGAGCGCCGGCCGCTGATCACCGCCGGGATCTCCAGCTGGGAGAGCAGGTCGGGGAGCGGGTCGTCGGCGTGCACCGAGACCAGCAGGACACCGTCCACGCGGTGCGCCGCCAGATACTGGGCCAGGCGCTGCCGCTCCCGGTCGCTGCCCGCGAATATCAGCAGCAACTGCATCTCGGTCTCGGAGAGTTCGGCACCGACACCGCGCAGCATGTCCGAGAAGTACGGTTCCGCGAAGAACCGGGTCTCGGGTTCGGGGACGACCAGGGCGATCGCGTCCGTACGGTTGGCCGCGAGGGCGCGTGCCGCCGTGTTCGGGACATATCCGAGCTCCGCGACCGCCGCCTCCACCGCGGCGCGGGTCGCGTCGCTCACCCGCGGGGAGCCGTTGATCACCCGGGAGACCGTGCCGCGGCCCACTCCCGCGCGCGCCGCCACCTCTTCGAGGGTCGGCCGCCCACCGCTGCGGCCCCGCGCTCCGTGGACTGCCATGGGCTCCGCCTCCCGTCGACACCAAGTTGGCCTGGAATCTAACAGCCTCGCCCGCGGAACCGGGCGACACTGGGCCGCCACCCCAAGAGCCCTTGTCGCACCGGGCGCTCGTCTTCGAGCGCCGAACGGGCTATAAGACTCTTCAGGCCATGTGGCGGAATGACATGTTCAGCTAACAGGCCGATAACTGAACGCATCTCTCCGCTCCTCCACCCTTGACACCCCCGCCCGAACCGACGACTCTTCAACACATCACTGGTGGGAGCGCTCCCACAGTACCTGACACATACACAACCCGCACGTTCCCCGCCCGAGCCGCAGCGAGTAACAACGGGCGCCACCAATGCAGTTGGCCGGGGGGTCGGCACGTCAGGCAACAGGAGGACGCAATGCGCACGAGTACCCGCCGGTCCCGCAGGCTGGCGGCCATCGCGGCCGTCGCAGCGATGACCGCAGGGCTGCTGGCCGGCTGCTCGAAGGACTCGAACGACGATTCGTCGAACTCGGACGGCGGTGGCAAGGGCAAGACCACGCTGACCATCGGAACGTTCGGCGTGTTCGGCTACAAGGAGGCCGGCCTCTACGACGAGTACATGAAGCTGCACCCGGACATCTCGATCAAGGAGAACGTCACCACCCGCACCGACGTCTACTGGCCCAAGACGCTCACCCGTCTGCAGGCCGGTTCCGGCACCGACGACATCCAGGCGATCGAGATCGGCAACATCACCGAGGCCGTCCAGACGCAGGCCGACAAGTTCGTCGACCTCGGCAAGGACGTCGACAAGTCGCAGTGGCTGGGCTGGAAGACCGCCCAGGCCACCACCAAGGACGGCAAGACGATCGGGCTCGGCACCGACATCGGTCCGATGGCGATCTGCTACCGCAAGGACCTGTTCGCGAAGGCCGGTCTGGAGACGGACCGCACCAAGCTCGCCGCGCAGTGGAAGGGCGACTGGTCCAAGTACGTCGCCGTCGGCAAGGACTACATGAAGAAGGCGCCGAGCGGCACCAAGTTCGTGGACTCCGCCTCCTCGGTCTACAACGCGGCGCTCGGTGGCGAGAGCGAGCGGTACTACGACAAGGACGGCAACGTCATCTGGGACAAGTCCTCGGGGGTGAAGAAGTCCTGGAACGCCGCGATGGCGGTGGCGACCAGCAACATGTCGGCGAAGCTCAAGCAGTTCGACCCGACGTGGGACCAGGGCTTCGCCAAGGCCTCGTTCGCGACGGTGGCCTGCCCCGCCTGGATGATCGGCTACATCGAGCAGAAGTCCGGTGACTCGGGCAAGGGCAAGTGGGACGTGGCGGCCGCGCCGACCGCCGCCAACTGGGGCGGCTCGTTCATCGGTGTGCCGGTGGCGGGCAAGCACCAGAAGGAGGCCGTCGCGCTGGCCAAGTGGCTGACCGCTCCCGAGCAGCAGGCGAAGGTCTTCGCCAAGCAGGCCAGCTTCCCGTCGACCCCGTCGGCGTACGCGAGCCTGAAGCCGGCCGCCGACACCACGGCGTACTTCTCCGACGCCCCGATCACGCAGATCTTCGCCGACTCGGCGAAGACCATCCCGGTCCAGATCTTCGGCATCAAGGACCAGCCGATCGGCACCGCGATCACCGACGTGGGCATCCTCCAGGTCGAGCAGAAGGGCAAGACGCCCGACCAGGGCTGGAACGCGGCAAAGGCTGAGATCAAGGACGTGCTCGGCCAGTGACCAGCTCCAAGCAGGCTCTCGCGCAGACCGCGACGAGCGCCGACGCCGCGCCCGGCTCACAGCCGGGCGCGGCCCGGGGCGCTCAGGGTCGCGGTACGCCGGCGCCCGGCCCGGATTCCTGGCGCAGCCGGCTGTACCGCTGGGACATGAAGGCGTCGCCGTACGCGTTCATCGCCCCCTTCTTCATCATCTTCGGTGCCTTCGGACTCGTACCGCTGCTCTACACGGCCTGGTACTCGCTGCACAGCGTGCAGTTGTCCGGCCTGGACCACCAGACCTGGGCCGGCCTGGACAACTACAAGAACCTGCTGTCCTCGGAGTTCTTCTGGAACGCTCTGGAGAACACCTTCACCATCGGCGTGCTCTCCACGGTGCCGCAGCTGCTCATGGCGCTGGGGATCGCCCACCTGCTCAACTACCGGCTGCGCGGCTCGACCGTGTGGCGGGTCGTGATGCTCACCCCGTACGCCACCTCGGTGGCGGCGGCGACGCTCGTCTTCACGCTGCTCTACTCGTGGGACGGCGGCATGGTCAACTGGCTGCTGCACTTCGTCGGGGTCCACCCGATCAACTGGCGCGAGTCGGACTGGGGTTCGCAGTTCGCCGTCTCCTCGATCGTGATCTGGCGGTGGACCGGCTACAACGCGCTGATCTACCTCGCGGCGATGCAGGCGATCCCCACCGACCTGTACGAGTCGGCGGCTCTCGACGGCGCGGGCCGCTGGCAGCAGTTCCGCCACGTGACGATCCCCATGCTGCGGCCGACGATCCTGTTCACGGTGGTCGTGTCCACGATCGGCGCGACACAGCTGTTCGGTGAGCCGCTCCTGTTCGGCGGGGTCAGCGGCTCGAAGGGCGGCTCCGCGCACCAGTACCAGACGCTCGGCCTGTACATGTACGACCAGGGCTGGGGCATCGGCAACCTCGGCAAGGCGTCGGCGATCGCGTGGACGATGTTCCTGATCCTGCTGATCATCGCCGCGATCAACCTGCTGGTCACCCGACGGCTGAGGAAATCCCAATGACCACCACTGAACTGACTCTCCAGCAGGCGGAGGCGAAGGGAACCCGGGCCGGCCGGAGGCCCGCGCGCCGCCGGGCGCTCGGCGCGGGCAAGCAACTGCACGCGGGCCCGGTCACCTATGCCGTCCTGATCGTCTTCGCGCTGGTCTCGCTCGCTCCGCTGGTCTGGACGGCCGTCGCGGCCTCGCGCAACAACCAGCGGCTGGCGCAGACCCCACCGCCGCTGTGGTTCGGCGGGAACCTGTTCAAGAACCTCCAGGCCGCGTGGGAACAGGCGGGGCTCGGCACCGCGATGGTCAACTCCACGATCGTCGCCGGAACCATCACCGTCGGCACGGTCGTGTTCTCCACGCTCGCCGGGTTCGCCTTCGCCAAGCTGCGGTTCAAATTCTCCGGCCTTCTCCTGCTGCTGACCATCGGCACGATGATGATCCCGCCGCAGCTCGCCGTCGTACCGCTGTACCTGTGGATGAGCGACCTCGGCTGGTCCAACCAGCTGCAGACGGTCATCCTGCCCACCCTGGTGAGCGCCTTCGGCACGTTCTTCATGCGCCAGTACCTGATCCAGGCGCTGCCCACCGAACTGATCGAGGCGGCACGGGTGGACGGCGCCAGCAGTCTGCGCGTGGTGTGGCACGTCGTATTCCCGGCGGCGCGCCCGGCGATGGCGGTGCTCGGACTGCTGACGTTCGTCATGGCCTGGAACGACTTCCTGTGGCCGATCATCGCCCTGAACCAGCAGGAGCCGACGGTGCAGGTCGCCCTCATGGCGCTGGGTACCGGTTACATCCCCGACCAGGCCGTGATCATGGCGGGAGCGCTGCTCGGCACGCTGCCGCTGCTCATCGCCTTCCTCCTGTTCGGCAAGCAGATCGTGGGCGGGATCATGCAGGGCGCGATCAAGGGCTGACCGCCCTCCAGGGGGCCGGGCCGGCGCCGCCTCGGCCCCCCTTTGTCCCTCCCCTCCTCCAACCCGTCGGTCTTGACGACCCCCCTTGGGAGCGCTTCCATGCCTGAGCCCATTACGTCCGTGACCTTCCCTCCAGCCTTCCTCTGGGGCGCGGCGACCTCCGCGTACCAGATCGAGGGGGCGGTACGGGAGGACGGCCGCACGCCCTCGATCTGGGACACCTTCAGCCATACACCTGGCAAAACGGCCGGCGGCGAGCACGGTGACATCGCTGTCGACCACTACCACCGCTACCGCGACGACGTGGCCCTGATGGCGGACCTCGGACTGGGCGCGTACCGCTTCTCGGTCTCCTGGTCGCGGGTGCAGCCGACCGGCCGGGGCCCCGCGGTCCAGCGCGGCCTGGACTTCTACCGGCGCTTGGTGGACGAGCTGCTGGCGCACGGCATCAAGCCGGCCATCACCCTCTACCACTGGGACCTGCCGCAGGAGCTGGAGGACGCGGGCGGCTGGCCCGAGCGCGAGACGGCGCTGCGTTTCGCCGAGTACGCGCAGATCGTGGGCGAGGCGCTGGGCGACCGTGTCGAGCAGTGGATCACGCTGAACGAGCCCTGGTGCAGCGCCTTCCTGGGGTACGGCTCGGGAGTGCACGCCCCCGGCCGGACCGACCCGGCGGCGGCGCTGCGCGCGGCCCACCATCTGAACCTCGCGCACGGGCTCGGCACTTCGGCGCTCCGTTCCGTCATGCCGGCCCGCAACTCGGTCGCGGTCAGCCTCAACTCCTCCGTGGTCAGGCCGGTTTCGCAGGACCCGGCGGACCTGGACGCGGTCCAGCGCATCGACGACCTGGCCAACGGCGTCTTCCACGGCCCGATGCTGCACGGCGCCTACCCCCAGACCCTGTTCACGGCGACACGGTCGATCACCGACTGGTCGTTCGTCCAGGACGGCGATCTCACCGCGATCCACCAGCCGTTGGACGCGCTCGGCCTCAACTACTACACGCCGGCGCTGGTCTCGGCGGCCGCCGCGCCCACGGACGGTCCGCGCGCGGACGGCCACGGCGCCAGCTCGCACTCCCCCTGGCCGGGCGCGGACGACGTCGCGTTCCACCAGACCCCGGGCGAGCGCACGGAGATGGGCTGGACGATCGACCCGTCGGGCCTGCACGACCTGATCATGCGGTACACCCGTGAGGCGCCGGGCCTGCCCCTGTACATCACGGAGAACGGCGCGGCCTACGACGACAAGCCGGACCCGGACGGCCGCGTCCACGACCCCGAGCGCATCGCCTACCTCAACGGCCACCTGTCCGCCGTGCACCGCGCGATCGCCGACGGCGCGGACGTCCGCGGCTACTACCTCTGGTCCCTCCTGGACAACTTCGAGTGGTCCTACGGCTACGGCAAGCGCTTCGGCGCGGTGCACGTCGACTACGCGACCCAGATCCGCACCCCGAAGTCGAGCGCCCACTGGTACGGCCAGGCGGCCCGCACGGGAACACTGGCGCCGGTGACGCCCGCCGAGTAGGCCACCGGCCCGGGGGACACGGGGGACACGGGGGACACGGGGGACACGGGGGACACGGGGGACGGGGCGCGACACCCGAGGGGGGTGCCGCGCCCCGCCCCGTTCGACCGCGTTCCCCCACCGCGTTCGACCGCGTTCCCCCACCCCGTTCGACCGCGTTCCCCCACCGCGTTCGACCGCGTTCCCCCACCGCACGGACCTCGCCCACGCGCGGTCCCTCCAACGGCCCGCCCCCGGGCGATCCGAACGACACCTCCGGGGCGGCGGCAGGAAGGTTCAACGAGGCGGTGCCTGCCGTTTCCTGGGAGGTTGCGTGAGTGAGGCCAGAGCGGTGGGCCGCACCGCGCCGGCCGCGGCCGAGCCGAGCAGCAGCCGGGCCAGATCATGGGGGCGCGCCCGCTCGTCGGCCGGAGCCGCCGCTGTGATGCGGTCGAGCCGGAAGCCCCGGCCGGCCTGCCGTGTGCGGCACCAGGCGACGAGGTACCACCTGCCGTCGGTGGTCAGCAGTCCGGCCGGCTCCACCACGCGGTCGCTCTCGCGTCCCGCCGCGTCGATGTAGGACAGCCGCAGGACCGAGTTCGTGGTGAGAGCCTGCTCCACCGCGGCGCGGACCGTGGAGTCGGTCGGGGAGGGCAGCGTGACGATCCGCGCGGCGAGTTCCTGTGCCGCCACCGAGGCGGGCCCGGTCATCGAAGCCGCGATCTTCTGGGCCGCCGTGCGGGCCGCACCGGCGTACGGGGCGCAGGCGTCCGCCGCGGCGAGCGCGACGGCCAGTGCCGAGGCTTCGGCGGCGGTGAAACGGATCGGGGGCAGGGTCATCTCCGGGTCGATCGACCAGCCACCGCCTCGCCCGGGTGTGGCGCGCACCGGGACACCGGCCTCCATCAGCGCCTGGAGGTCACGCTGCACCGTGCGGGTGTTCACCTCGAACCGCGCGGCGAGCGCGGCGACCGTCAGCGGCCGCGGTGCCGCCGCGCGCAGCTCTTCCACCAGCGCGTAGAGCCGGGTAGTACGGTTCACGCGGCCGACGCTACCTTCCCGCGGTGGACAGGAAGTCCCGCTCGCGCCGCAGTTCCCGCTCGGTGACGGTCAGGGGGAACAGGGTGAAGCCGTGCATCGCGCCGGCGACGACACCGAGTCGGACAGGCGCACCCGCCGCCTGCCAGCGTTGGGCCAGGAACAGCGAGTCGTCCAGGAGCGGATCCTCGGTGCCGACGACGATTCGGGCGGGCGGCAGGCCCGCCAGGTCGGCGAACAGCGGTGAGACCTCGGGATCGCGGCGCTGTTCCGTCCCCATCTCCGGTGTGAACAGCTCATAACTGCCCCGCAGCGTTTCGGTGTTGCTCAGCAGCCGCTTCGCTCCGAACAGTCGCTGGCTCGGTGTCATCGACAGGTCGTAGGGGCCGAAGAGCAGGTGGGCGGCCCGGAACGCACCGGTGATGCCGTGCCGGTCGCGAAGGCGCAGCAGTGTCACGACACTCAGGTGGGCACCGGCCGACTCACCGCCGATCAGTAGCCGTCGAGTGCCGAACTCGGCCGCGGCGTGGTCCACCAGCCACCGGGCGACCGCTTCGCAGTCGTCGGGCCCGGCCGGGAACGGGTGTTCCGGCGCGAGGCGGTACTCCACGCTCACCACGGCCAGCCGTGCCTGCTCGGCGAGCCGCCACAGCCTCTCGTCCTGCCCGTCCGCTGAGCCGAACGCCCAGCCGCCTCCGTGTATGTGCAGGTACACGCCGTCGACGTGGTCGGGTACGAACACGCGGACTTTCACCCCGCCCGCGATGACGCGGTCCTGGCCCTGCGGCAGTCGCAGCGGTGGCGTGTCGCCGGCGAGCCGGTTGCGCCGCAGGGCGGCCAGCAGGGTCGCGTCCGGCACCCCTTCGCGCGCCGGGCGGCTCGCCGCGGCGGCGGCGAAGCTCTCGTTGAACTTCAGGGTCTCGGCGAGGCAGTCCTCGTCTGTGATCGTCATGCTGTCGACAGTCGCAGCCGTCCGCGACAACGTCCTGTCACCTTTTCCCCGTGAGCCGCGTCACAGATCTGCCGCATCGCCTGTCATCCCACCCGGCCCTGCTGTCCGCATGGGCGCGCATCGCACCCGGCCGGTCACCCGCGGAGACCCGACCGCCCCAGCTCGAACCAGGTCGCCTTGCCCCGCCCCGGTCCGTTCCCGCACACGCCCCAGGCGTCGGCCCCCTCGGAGATGAGCTGGATCCCCCGGCCTCCCTCTTCATCGGGGCCGGGGGTACGGCGGCCGGGAAGACCCGGAGCCTCGTCGTGGACGAGGACACGCAGGCGACAGGGGCCGGCCCAGCCGGCGCGCAGCGTGACCGGGGCCGAACAGCCGCGGCCGGTACAGGCGTTGACCGCGTTGGTGACCGCCTCGGAGGTCAGCAGCACCGCGATGTCGGTGAGTTCGGGCCGGTGGGACGCGACGAGGAGGGGGACCCTCAGCGGGCGGGCCGTTACGTCGAGTTCCGCCTCGCGCGGCAGCGTGCCCTGCACGGCGACGCGGCGGTGACGTACCGGGCGGTCATCCACGAGGCCGCGTTGCACGCCCAGGTCGGCGGCCCACAAGTCATGCGCCGCCAGCTCCTCCGTCTGATCGAGGTTTCCCGACTGCCCAACGTGACCGTGCAGATCTTTCCGTTCGCGGGCGGCGGGTACTCCGCGTACAGCCGCAGCTTCGCCATTTTCGGCGGAGTAGCACCGGAGTTGGACACGGTCTACCTGGAGCACCCGATGACGTCACTCTTCCTCAGCGATGGAGAACACCTCGCCGAGTACGCCAAAATGTTCGAGCGGCTCACCGATTTGGCCCTGGCTCCGGTCGACCCGGAGTCGGCGCCGGAGAGCCACGCTTCGCGCGACTCGCTGAGCCTGGTGCAACACGTCATGTACGCCCTCTGAGAGGAACCGAGATGCCCCGACTCTCCTGGCAGAAGTCGTCGTTCAGCGGTGGCGGCGAGGGCGAGTGCGTAGAGCTGACGGCGACCGCGACCGGTCACATCCGCCTCCGGGAGAGCGATCTGCCCGGCGACATCGCCACCTCGACGCCCCGCGCGCTGGCGAACCTGCTCCTCGTGCTCAAGAGCGACTCCTGGGGGCCGGATCGGAGCCGGTGAGACGGACAAAGGGCCTTGGCCGTGTCCGGAAGATCACCGGATACGGCCAAGGCCCTTTGCGTGGTCCGGCTACGACGCCCCGGCCGGGTGGGGGGTGGAGAAGTCCGGCCGGGGCGTGCAACCCCCGTTTCACAGTGGCTGGTTGGGTTACTTCAGTGCGGCGAACGCCTTCGAGAAGGCGCCGTCGCTCTGGAGGACGGAGCTGCACACCGCGTCGGCGGTGTTCTTGGCACCGCCGGCGCACTGCTTGTCACGGGCGGCGGACCACATCGAGAGCCAGCCGATGCCCTTGGACTGCGCGAAGGTCACCAGCTGCGAGGCGTCGTCGACCTTGAAGATCTCCGAGGCGACGTCGTTGACGCCGATCATCGGGGTGATGGCGACGGTCTTCCACGCGGCGCTGTCGGAGAGGCCGAGGACGCTCTTGATCTGCGCCTGCGTGGCCGTGGCGGCCTGCTGGGCGAGGTCGCCCATGTCACCGCTGAACGCGGGGCCGTAGTCCATCGCCATGATGTTCACGGTGCTGATCTTCACGCCGTTCGACTTTGCGTCGGAGACCAGGTTCACGCCGTCCTGGGTGAGGCCCTGCGGCATGACCGGCAGGGTGAGGGAGACGTCAAGACCCGGGTGCTGCTGCTGGAGCTTCGCGATGGCCTTCGCGCGGTTGGTGTTCGCGGTGGCGTTGGGCAGCGCGCCGCCCTCGACGTCGAAGTCGACCTTGGTGAGCTTGTAGGCGTCCACGGCCTTGCCGTACGCCGCCGCCAGCGCGTCGGCCGAGGAGCAGGTCGTCGCGAGCTCCGAGCCGGAGGCGCCGCCGAAGGAGACCCGGACGTCGCCGCCCTTGGCGCGCAGCGCGCCGATCTGCGCCGCCACCGCGTCACTGGCGAGGTCGCTCACGCCGCCCCACTTGGGCGTGCAGCCGCCGCCGTCCGTGATGAACGCGAGGTTGTAGTTCTTCACGCCGGTGGCGTCGGCCGCCTTGACCAGGTCGAAGGCGGGGAAGAGGGAGGTGTCGACGTAGGGCGCGAAGCCCGCGGACGTCGTGGTGCCGCCGCCCGAGGTCTGCGTGGGGGACGGGGTCGCCGTGGCGGTGGCGGTCGCCGTCGGCTTCGGGGTCGCGCTCTGCGTCGCGCTCGCGGTCGGGGTGGGGGTGGCCGTCGGGGTCGCGGTCTGCGTCGGGCGGCCGCTCGGCTCGGGCGTCGCGCCGTCCACCGAGCACTTGGTGCCGTCGATGACACAGCCGGTCGGGTTCGCGGTGCCGTTCACGACGAAGCCGACGGTGACGGACTCGCCGGCCGCCAGACCGTCCTTGTCCCAGGACGGCGGCTTCACGGTGACGTGCTGTCCGCTCACCGTCGACGTCGCGTCCCACAGCGAGCTGAGCTTGGAGCCCGCGGGCAGGTCGAACTCCAGCGTCCAGTCCGGCTTCGCCTGGCCCGTGTCGTTGGAGACGACGTACTGCGCGGTGTACCCCGTGGACCACTCGCTGGTCCTTGTGTACGCGGCGCCGACGCTCGACGCGTTCGCGACACCGGTGAACAGGAGGGCGCCACCACCGGCCACGGCCGCCGCGACAATGCCGCCTATCGCCTTGTTCCTGCCACTGACTTTGCGCCGGTGCGTACTGCTCATCGCGTGTGCCTGCCTTCGCGGATTCACGGGGTTCGCTGGGGACGTCCCAGGGGGTGCGGGCATCACGCTAGCGATCCGGAATCGGTCAAACCGCTTGATCCGGACAGCGCTAGAGGATCTTAGGGTGCGCTTAAGGAAGGCATCGGGAGCCGTTAAAGGTCGAGACCAATGCGGGCGGTTCGGCGCGTGCCACCAGCCTGCTCGGCGCAGGCGGCGGGCCTGGGAAGCACAGGGCGCGGGGCGGCCCGGCGCGTGCCACCCGACCTCTCGACGCAGGGTGAGGACCCGCGCAGCGCAACGCGCGACTCGGCTCAGCGCAACGGGCGAGTCCGGCTCAGCGGGTTCCGCAGGCCCACTCAGAACATCAGGTCGCCCATGGCGTGTCAGCGCACGCCCGCGCCACGTCTGCGGCGCCGCACCCTGCCCCGGTGCCCGCTCCGGACCGGAGCTCTCCCGTCCAGCTGGATCCAGATACGCACCTCGGTTCCGCCCAGCACGGAGGAACCGATCCGTACGTCCCCGCCCGTCGACTCCGCGAGCCGTCGCACGATGTCGAGGCCGAGGCCCGTCGAGCCGTCGTTGCCCGAACCCCGGCCGCGCGCCATCGCCGCCACCGGATCCGCTATTCCCGCGCCTGCGTCCGACACCAGCACGATCACGGCGTCCTCGGCGTTGTGCACGTCGACCGCGAAGGCCGTGCCCTCGGGTGTGTGGCGGAAGACGTTGCCGAGGAGTGCGTCGAGCGCGGCGGCGAGGTCGGCGCGGGCCACGGGTATGCGGACCGGCCGGTCCACGCCGGCCACCCGCACCTTGCGGCCCTCGTCCTCGGCGAGCGCCGACCAGAAGTCCATGCGCTCCCTGACGACCTCGGACGCGTCACACCCGGCGCCGGCGCCGATCGCCGCGGTCTGCGGCTTGGCCTCCCGGGCCGTCCGGATGATCGTGTCGACCTCGCGCTCCAGCTGCGCGACGGCGGCCCGGGTCTGCTCGGCGGCCGGCCCGTCGCCGAGCGAGGCGGTGTTGAGGCGGAGCACCGTCAGGGGTGTACGCAGCCGGTGCGAGAGGTCGGCGGCGAGCTCCCTTTCGTTGGCGAGCAGTTGGACGACCTGGTCGGCCATGGAGTTGAAGGCGATGGCGGCCAGCCGCAGTTCGGTCGGCCCCTCCTCGGGCACGCGGGAGCCCAGTTTCCCCTCGCCCAGTTCGTGCGCGCTCTCGGCGAGGTGCTGCGCGGGCTGCACCATCCGCACGCCCAGCCGGTCGGCGACCGCGACGGAGCCGATGACGAGGGCGACGCCGACCGCGGCGAGGACCGCCCAGGCCGTACCGACGCCGTTGCTGACCTCGGCCTCGGGGACGTACACCTCGATGACCGCGATCTCGCCGGAGCTGAGCGCGATGGGCTGGAGCAGCGCGGAGCCGCCGGGCACTTCCGTGGTGGAGGCCCGGCCCAGCCGCCGGGTCATGGCGATGTCCTTGCCGACGGCGCGCTGCTTGCCTATCTCGACCGCCGGCTTGCCGTCGGCCGCGGGGATGTGCACGCCTATGCCCGCGTCCGAGCCGGCCGAGGCGACGACCCGCTCCAGCTCGTCCCGTTCGGTGGTGATGGAGAGCGCGGGCGCGATGGCCGCGGCCTGCCGCTCGGCGTTCGAGAACGCCCGGTCCCGCGCCATCTCCTTGATCACCAGGCCGAGCGGGACCGCGAAGGCGACCACGACCATCGTCGTCACCGCCACGCACACCTTGACCAGTGCCCACCTCACAGCGGCCGCTCCGCTCTCGGCGGCTCCAGCTTCACGCCGACGCCCCGCAGGGTGTGCAGATAGCGCGGACGCGCAGCCGTCTCGCCCAGCTTCCGCCGCAGCCACGACAGATGGACGTCTATGGTCTGGTCGTCGCCGTAGGCCTGCTGCCACACCTCGGCGAGCAGTTCCCTGCGCGGCACGACGACGCCGGGGCGCCCGGCCAGGAAGGCGAGCAGGTCGAACTCGCGCCGGGTGAGGTCGAGTCGTACGCCGTCGAGTTCCGCCTGGCGGCGCAGCGGGTCGATGGCGAGCCCGCCGACGCGGATGACCGTCGACACGGGCGCGTCGCCCACGGTGGTGCGCGAACGGCGCAGCACCGCCGCCATCCGCGCGGACAGGTGCTCGACCGAGAACGGCTTTGTCAGATAGTCGTCCGCACCGGCGTTCAGCAGCCGGACGATCTCCGTCTCGTCGTCCCGCGCGGTGGCGATGATCACCGGGACGTCGGTGATTCCGCGCAGCATCTTCAGCGCCTCGGACCCGTCCAGATCGGGCAGTCCGAGATCGAGGATGACGACGTCGAAGGAGAAATGGGCGACCTCGCGCAGCGCCTCCAGGGCGGTGCCGACGCTGCGCACGATGTGCGCGGCCTCGGTCAGATGCCGGATGAGGGCCGAGCGTACGAACTGATCGTCCTCGACAACGAGCACACTTGCCATGGGCGGCACCGTACGCCATCCGGGCGCGGCCGTACGGCGCCTGTGGACAACCCCGGTTGGGCACCTGTGGACAATCCCGGCCCGCCCCGCGGGGACATTCCGGATCTTGGCGGGGCCATGAGACACCCGTGGTGCTCGTGGTGCAGTATGGCCGCGATGCGCAGAGGACTCGTACACGTACTCGCGTGGTCGCTCGCCACGGGCGCGGCGGTCACGCTGTCGTGGTGGGGTGTCCACACCGTCATGACGGGGACGGCGTACGACCCGCCGCGGGCCCTGCCCATCACGGCGGCCGGTGCGACGACGCGGGAGACACGACCTCTGGCGTCCTCGACGCGACGGGCCGAGCCGTCCAGGGGTGCGCCGGACAGGCCGTCCGCGAGCCCGAGGCCGAGCGCGGCCCCCTCGAAGTCGGCACCGGCGAGCGGCGGTCCCACGCCCGCCGCCCCTTCCTCGACGGGCTCCCCGACCTCCTCCGGGCAGGTCAAGAGCTACGACTCCGCCGGCGGCCGGGTGGTCTTCGACATCGCCGCCACGTACGGGACGCTGGTGTCCGCGACGCCGAACACCGGCTGGTCCATGCAGGTGTGGAAGTTGGACACCTATATCCGCGTGGAGTTCACCTCGGGCGCCGACCGGGTGTCGGTGTTCTGCGACTGGCACGACGGGCCGCCGCACGTGGACATCGGGACGTACTGAACCGGCGGACGCGGCGAGCGGGCGTACGCACGCGGCCGGGAGCGGACGAGCGGACGGGGCGTGCGCGCCGGAGCCGCGGACCGGGGTGTGCCGAGGCCGGGTCAGCGGAACACGGACGGCGGCGGCGCGGGTGACGCGACCGCCACCGCGTCCGTGACCGGGGACGCGCCGCCCGTGAAGTCCATGAGTTCCTTGCCGTGTTCGACCCGGGCGGGATGCGGGTCGGAGGCGGCGCGGCGGGTCAGTTCGGTGATCGGCAGCGGCCGTCCCGAGGCCACGAGGACGGCGTTCCCGAAGCGTTTGCCGCGCAGCACCGTCGGGTCGGCGACCAGGGCGAGTTCCGGGAAGACGGAGGCCACGGTGGCGATCTGACCGCGGAGGTGGGCGAGCGGGGGCCCGTCGGCGAGGTTCGCGGCGTAGACCCCGGAGTCCTTCACCGTCCGGCGGACCTCCGTGACGAACTCGACGGACGTCAGGTGTGCCGGGGTGCGCGCGCCGCTGAACACGTCCGCGATGACCAGGTCCGCCCAGCCGTCGGGCACCTTGGCGAGACCTTCCCGGGCGTCGGTGGAACGCACCCTGATCCGGGCGTTGGGATCCAACGGGAGTTCGCGGCGCACCAGTTGGACGAGGGCCGCGTCGCGTTCGACGACCTGCTGGGTGGACCGGGGGCGGGTCGCGGCCGTGTAGCGGGCCAGGCTGAGGGCGCCGCCGCCGAGGTGCACGACCTGCACGGGCTTGCCGGGCGCGGCGACGAGGTCGATGACATGGCCGAGGCGGCGCTGGTACTCGAAGCTCAGATAGGCGGGGTCGTCGAGGTCGACGTGGGACTGCGGGGCCCCGTCGATGAGCAGGGTCCAGGCGCGCGCCCGGTCACGGTCGGGCAGCAGCTCGGCGAGCCCGCCGTCGACGGCCTCCACGACCGCCTCGGCCGCCGCCTGCCCGCGCCGCCCGCCCCGCCCGGTGTCGCGGCCCTCGTCCGCCCGCTGATTCCTCGCCCTCGCCATCCCGCCATTATCAGGGCGCGGGGGCGAGTCGGCTCAGTGACGGGTCACCGGGGTATCCGCCACAGGCCTCTGACGGCCTCGGAGTTGTCGCACGGCACACACCACGTGATCGTTCCGGGCCATCGCCCGGCCCGGAGGCTGGTCACGATCGCCACGCTTCACACATGATCATCCACCCGGCGGGCCCTCGGGCGAGGCGGCCCGGGAGATGACGTGACGTAAAGCGTCGGGCGCATGGTGCTGATCAGTCCGGTACGGACCGGCCACGCCCCCTGCCAGGTCGTGGTCCACGCCCTGCGTTTCCGTCGTGCCCAGGTGAGCGCACGGGCCGCCCGCTCGGCCTGCGCCTGACCCTCCGGACACACCGTGGGGCTGCTCACCGGCAGCCGTCCGCCGCCTCGATCAGCCGTGCCGCCTCGCCCAGCGCGGCCCGCAGCACCGCCGGGTCGGTCGCGAGATCCGCCTCGCCGGGCGGGAGCAGCCAGTCCGAGCCCTCGACCGGGGGCTCGGGCACCGGCCGCAGGCCGCGGCCGTTGGTCTGTGTACAGGTGCTGCCGGGCACGTCCCAGGCGTCGGCGGTGCCGGGCGGCACCAGGAAGCCGAGGGTGTCGCAGCCCCCGTCGTGCAGGACGGGCCCTACGGATTCCGCCGCGCCCCGGCGCAGGATGTCGACCGCCTCCAGCCCCTGGCGTGCCGGAACCGTCACCAGGTCGCACTCGGTGGCCTGCCGAGGCGGAGCACCGCACTCCTGGGACGGCCCGTGCTGCGTGGTCGACGGCGGCGTACGGAACTCGGCGCTCTGTGTGATCTGCATCCCGGCCTCCAACGGAACCCCTCCTCATGACGAGTGGGTCGGGAGTTCGGGCGGCTCCCGGTCCACCCGGTTCAACGCGCCAGGACGTCAACGGCTACGGCGAAACTCCGCCACAAAGGATGGCAGTTCATGGCGGATCGTGGGTGAGATATCCGGTTTGTAGCCAAACCCAGCGTGGCGGCGTTGTCACACCAGGTACGTTCTTGCCCCGCCGGAAGCAGGGCACCTACTGGGCACAACCCGGTCAACTCGGCCCGGATTCCGGCATGGTTCGACGGTTCGCAAGAGAGGGCCCGGCCATGGCGTCGTCAACGGTGACCTCGTCCCCGTCCCCCCGGCCACCACGGCCGAATCTCGCCTTCCGGCGCTTGCGCGGCCGGCGCTCCCCGGGCGAGTTCGCCGCGGCGGTGCGGAGGGCCGCGCGCGAGATCGGAGAGCGGGTCAGCTGCGACGCGCGCTACATCGGGCGCGTCGAGGCGGGCGAGATCCGCTGTCCCAACTACGCGTACGAGCGGGTGTTCCTGCACATGTTCCCCGGCCACACGCTGACCGACCTCGGTTTCACTCCCCGCTCATGGGTACGCGGACGCGGGGCGCGGGACATGGACGAAGCACCCCTCGCGCGCTCCACACCCCTTTCGCGCGCCCCACATGAGACGGACGGGGCACCCGAGACGTATGAGACGCCGGGGCCGCACCACCCCTGGGCCCCGCACACAGCGCACCACCCGCACGGCCCGCACGACCCCCATGATCCGTACGGACCCCGTGATCCGTACGACCCGCACCACTCGTGCGACCCGTACGACCCGTACGAGAAACGCGATCAGAACCACGAGGAGAGCGACGTGCAGCGTCGCGCATTCATGACGGGAGGCACCGCCACCATGGCGGCGGCCTCACTGGGACCCTTCGCGGGCGCCTTCGGCGGCAGCGCCGCGGCGGCCGAACGGCCCGTCCACCGGGCGGGTACGTCCGAGGCGGGCGCCCTCGAAGAGGCCGTCCGCAGAATCCGGCTGCTCGACGACCGGCACGGGGCCGACGGCCTCTACCGGCGCGCCGCGGCACCCCTGCGCACGGCGTACGCGCTGCTGGACGCGGGCACCACCCGGCAGGCCACCGCCGAACGGCTGTACTCCGGGGCGGGCGAGCTCGCCATCTCGGTGGGCTGGCTGGCCCACGACTCCGGGCGCTTCGACGACGCGCGCTCGCACTACGCGGAGGCACTCGCGACCGCCCGGATGGCCGGCGACCCGGGTCTTGAGGCCCACGCCTTCTGCAACACGGCGTTCCTCGCTCGCGACGCGGGGCGGCCTCGCGAGGCCGTGCGCGCGGCCCAGGCGGCACAGCGCGCCGCACGCCCCCTGGGCTCCCCCCGCCTGCTCTCCCTGCTCGCGCTGCGCGAGGCGGGGGGCTGGGCCGGGCTCGCCGACCGCAAGGGATGCGAGCAGGCGATGGCGCGCGCGCAGGCCCTCTACGAGCGGGGCCCCTCGGAGACGGATCCCGAGTGGATGACGTTCTACGGGGAGGCCGAACTGGAGGGCCTCGAAGCGCAGTGCTGGTCGACGCTCGGCGACTGGCCCCGGGCGGCCCGCCACGCACGCCGCGCCGCCCACCTCCAGGACCCGCACTTCACCCGCAACATCGCGCTCTACACCGCCGAACTCGCGGACGACCTGGCCCGCGGCGGTCGCCCCGACGAGGCCGCCCTCGCCGGTCTGCGCGTCCTGGACCTGCTGAACGAGGTGCAGTCCTCCCGCATCCAGACCATGCTGGCGGGAACGGCCCGCGTGCTGCTCCCGCACCGCAGGGCCTCGGGCGTCTCCGCGTTCCTCGACCGCCACGCGAGCCTGCCGCGCACGGCGTGAGGGCCGCCGCGGGTCCGGTCGGCCGCTCAGGTGACGCCGGTCAGGCGCTCAGGTGTCCGCAGTCGTTCCACACCTCGACGGCGGGCTCCCCGTAGGCCCAGCCGAGCACCGACAGAGAGGTCGGGTTGAGGCGGATACGGGCCGCGAAGTCCAGCGGAAGGCCCAGCCAGCGTGCCCCTATGGAGCGCAGGATGTGGCCGTGGGCGAAGACCAGCACATCGCGGTCCTCGGAGCGGGCCCATGAGACGACCTCGTCCGCGCGCGCGGAGACCCGTTCCAGGGTCTCCCCCTCGGGGACGCCGTCGCGCCAGATGAACCAGCCGGGCCGGATGCCCTGGATCTGTGCCGGGGTCATGCCCTCGTAGGCGCCGTAGTCCCACTCCATGAGCGCGTCCCAGGTGCTCGCGCGCTCCCCGAAACCGGCCAGTTCGCACGTCTCGCTCGCGCGTGCGAGCGGGCTGGTGCGCACCTCGGTACCGGGCAGCCCGTCGAAGGGCGCACGGTGGAGCCGCTCGCCCAGCAGCTTGGCGCCGCGCCGCCCCTCTTCCAGGAGCGGGATGTCGGTCCTGCCGGTGTGCTTTCCGGACAGCGACCATTCGGTCTGTCCGTGCCGGGCCAGCAGGATGCGCGGTGCCATGGAGAAGAGCCTTTCCGGAACGGGCGGCACGAGTGAGAGATGACTCACTCGATGACGTGCGGAGTGGGTCGTTCCATCATCGCTCACCTCTACCGCGGGCAACCCGGGGGGCGATCTCCGCGTCTTTGAGATCCGGGGCGCCCCTTCGGGACGTTCGCGTACACCGTAAAATCCCCGGGTGGCCACGGACCGTCGTCAGCGGACAGCGGACCGTCGGGTCACCACGAGCAGATGGGCACGAGCAGATGGGGGAGGGCGATCGGATGCCGCAGACCGATGCACCGCGTACCGAAGCGGCACCGCGCGCCCGGTCGCGCCGGTCGACCGAGCCGCGCACGTCCGCGGCGGAGCGGGCACGACTCCGCTGGTGGACCGAGGTCCCGCTGATCCTGCTCGTCTACGCGTCGTACACGGCGGGCCGGCTGCTCGCCCGGGGCGACACCGACGGCGCGGTCGGCCACGGCCTGTCGATCCTGCGCGTCGAGAAGCTCCTCCACCTCAACGCCGAACATCCGCTGAACCGGCTGTTCACGCGTGAGGCCTGGCTGGGCGTGCCGGCCGACTTCTGGTACGCGTCGCTGCACTACCTGGTGACGCCCGCGGTCCTGATCTGGCTCTTCCGCTCCCGGACCGTGCGCTACCGCGCGGCCCGCACCTGGCTGATGACCTCCACGTTCATAGGCCTGATCGGCTTCACCCTGCTGCCGACCTGCCCGCCCCGGCTGCTCTCGCCCGGTCACGGCTTCGTCGACACGATGGCCCAGTACAGCTCCTACGGCTGGTGGGGCGGCGAGGCGAGCGCGCCGCGCGGTATGGGCGGGATGACGAACCAGTACGCGGCGATGCCGAGCCTGCACGTGGGCTGGGCGCTGTGGTGCGGTGTGATGCTGTGGCGCCACGGCCGTACACCGGCCGCCAAGGTCGCCGCCGTCGTCTATCCGCTGTTCACCACGATCGTCGTGATGGGCACGGCCAACCACTACTTCCTGGACGCCGTCGCCGGCGCCGCGGTGATGGGGGCCGGCCTGCTGCTGACCCCGTTCGTGACGCGGGCGGCGAACCGGCTGCGGGCCCTCGTCGAGGGCCGCGTCCCGTGGGTCTCGGGTGCCTCGCGGGGCGAGGGTTCCACGATTGTCAGTGCGGGGTGCCAGACTTCCCCGGGTGAACGAATTCCCCGACAGCGCGAGTCCCGGACCGGGCCGGGAGCCGAGCAGGGTTCCTCTCCCACGGACGCCGGGGACAGCGCTGCGACAGCAGCTCGCTGAGCTGCGCGGACCGGACGTGGCGCCCAAGGCGCTCGACGCGCGTGCCCTCGCGGCACTCGCGGCCAATCCCGGGTGCGACCGGCGCGCCCTGCTGGACGGAGCGGGCGTCGACAAGGCGAAGCTGGCGAGCGCGCTCGGCGCGCCGTCCGCGTTCGGGATGTCGCAGTTCGCCTTCATGCGGGGCAACGCGTTCGAGGCACGGGTCAAGGCCGACGGCGGCGCGGAGCTGCTGCGGCTGGTGCACGAGAAGCTGGACCCCGGCGCCGAGCCGCCCGGCGCCGGTGCCGTGCCCGACCTGAGCGCGATCGGCCCCGAGGGACGCGCCGCGCGTACGGCGCTGGCCCTTCGCGAGGCCACCGAGGCCGGTGTCTGGACCCTCCTCGACCACCCCATGCTCGCGCTCGACGTCGCGGGCTCCGCCGCTTTCCTGGAGCCGGACGCCGTGGTCGTGCACCCCGACGGCGGCTGGACGGTCGTCGAGATCAAGTCGTTCCCGATGCTGGACGGTTCGGCCGACCCGGCCAAGGTGGGCGCCGCCGCCCGGCAGTCCGCGGTGTACGTCCTGGCCCTGGAGGAGGTCGCCGCCCGCCTCGACCCCGCTCCCGAGGTCCGCCACCGCGTCCTGCTGGTCTGCCCGAAGGACTTCTCCAACCTCCCGGCCGCCTCGGCCGTCGACGTCCGCAAGCAGCGCGCGGTCACCCGCCGCCAGCTCGCCCGGCTCACCCGCGTCGAGGACATCGCGGCCGCCCTCCCCGAGGGCAGTTGCTTCTCCCCCGCCCTTCCCGCCGAGGACCTGGTCACGGCCGTCGAGGCGGTCCCCGCGACCTACGCCCCCGAGTGCCTGTCCGCCTGCGAACTGGCCTTCCACTGCCGGACCCGCTCGCGCGCCGAGGGCGCGGTGACGTCACTGGGCCGCTCGCTGCGTGCCGAGCTGGGCGGTCTGACGACGGTCACCGACGTCCTTGCGGCGGCGCACGGCGAGTCCGGCGATCCCGCGGACCCCGCCGTCGCGGCCCTCAGGAGAGCGGCACTGCTCCGGGCGGAGGCCCTGCGCGGCACGGCCGCCGTCCCGCGGCCGGCCAGGGTACCGGCGGCGGCCACGCCGGGTGACGGCCGGGAGGCGGGCGCATGTCTCTGATCGCCACCCTCGCGCGGCTGGAGGCCGTGGAGAGCGGGCGGGCGCAGCCCGCCGCCACCGTGCTCCACCGCCATCTCGTCGAACGGCCGCTGGTGTTCGTGCCGCTCACCACCGCGGGCGAGGCGGGAGCCCCGCTGGGCGCGCTCGTCGGCACGGACCGGGACGCGCCCCGGCTGCTGGTCGTTCCGCAGCCCCGCGACCGCGACCTGCGCTTCGCGTTCCTCGCCGAGCTGGCGGACGTCGTCCTGCCCTACATCGACTCGTACGCGGACGTGGTCGAGGCCGCCGAGCGCAGCGAGACCGACCCGGAGACCGGCAAGCGCGTCAAGGTCGAGGTCGAGCTGTGCGCGGACGCGCCGCAGCTGATCGTGCCGGGGCGCGCGGGCATCGAGTTCGTCCGCCTCCTCGGGCGCTCCACCCGTTTTCGCCGCACCGCCGAGCAGGATCCCGAGACCCCGCATCCGGCGCCGCCCCGGGTGCCGTTGTTCGGGCGCTGGCTGACCCATTTCGGGGAGCGCGCCCGCGTGCCCGGCTCCGCCCTGCTCCTCGCCCTCACCGACGTACTGTCCCGGCACTGGGCCACCGGCCAGAGCAGCCTGGAGGACCAGCATCTCGGCGCGCTGCTCGCCTGGCTCGATCCGCCGGAGGGCGAGCCGGGCGCCGAGGCCGCGGTGCGGGCCGAGCTCCAGCGGGACGCACGGGGACAGCTCGTCTGCCCGCCCGCCGGACCGGCCACCGACCCCGCCTTCGACAACCAGCTGCTGGCCCCCGCCATCGAGCGCTACGACCGGGCGCGCACCGCGCTGGCCGCCGCCGAGGACGGCGTCGAGGCGGACGACCGGCTCGGTGAGCTCACCGCCGCGGAGCGGGACATCCGCGAACTCGTCGAGCGCGTCACCCGGCCCACCTGGGACGGGGTGTGGCGCGGGCTCGACCTGCTGCGGTCGCTGCCGGAAGGGGCGCACGCCGCCGACCGCTGGACCCGCGACCGCTGGTCGTTCACCGGACACCGCGACCGGGTCGTGGCGGGCGAGCCACCGCAGCCGCGCCGCGACGACGCGGTCACCGCCGCGAACAAACTGGCCACCCGCGAGCGTGAACAGGCCCGCCTGGAAGCACAGGAGGCTCTCGACGACCCGCTGGTCATGGCCGGCCGGCGGCTCGCCGGAGAGGCGTTCGCCGGCGAGGTCACCGATGTCGTGATGGCGTACGGCGAGGGCAGGCGGCCGAGCCCCCGCCCGCTGGTGACCGTCCGCACGGACGACCGCCCGCACCTGGGGGAACGGGCCAGGGTGTACCGCTCGCTCGGCGGGAAGCCGCAGGCCGCGGAGTTCGTGGAACTCGACGACGAGGGCGCCGCCGTGGTGCTGCGGATCGTCGACAAGATGGGACGCGGCAAGGAACCCGAGGCCGGGTCCCTGCCGGAGAAGGGGGATCTCGTCTGCTTCACCCTCTTCGAGCACGAACAGCGCGGCGGCGCCAAACTGCCCGACCCGGAGGAGACGCCGTGGACGCACGGAGGGCCGCCGGGTGAGCCCGACGCCCTGCCGCTGCCGGACCCGGTGACCGAGGAGGACGTCCTTTGACCGCCGTGTTCGACCCGGGTGCCGAGGCCGCCCGCGCCACCGACGCGATCCTGCGCGACACCCTGCACGGCACCGACCGCGGTGTCGTGGTCGACTCGCCGCCGGGCGCCGGCAAGTCGACCCTCGTCGTCCGGGCCGCACTCGAACTGGCCGCCGCGGGACGCCCGTTGATGATCATCGCGCAGACCAACGCCCAGGTCGACGACCTGGTGCTGCGGCTCGCCGCGAAGGCCCCGGAGCTGCCTGTCGGGCGGCTGCACAGCAGTGACTCCGACCCGTACGACAAGGCGCTCGACGGTCTCGACCAGGTGCGCAAGTCGGCGAAGGCGGCCGACCTCGCCGGCCTGGACGTCGTCATCTCCACCGCCGCGAAGTGGGCCCACGTCAAGGGCGTCGAGCCCTGGCGGCACGCGATCGTCGACGAGGCGTACCAGATGCGCTCGGACGCGCTGCTCGCGGTCGCCGGGCTCTTCGAGCGGGCGCTGTTCGTGGGCGACCCCGGGCAGTTGGACCCGTTCGCGATCGTCGGCTCGGAGCAGTGGGCGGGACTGTCCTACGACCCGTCGGCGTCCGCGGTCACCACCCTGCTCGCGCACAATCCGCAGCTGCCGCAGCACCGGCTTCCGGTGTCCTGGCGGCTGCCCGCGTCGGCCGCGCCACTGGTCTCGGGCGCCTTCTATCCGTACACGCCGTTCCGCAGCGGCACCGGCCACGGCGACCGGCGGCTGAACTTCGGTGTCCCGTCGGACGGTTCGGGCACCGACCGGGTCATCGACGAGGCGGCCGAGTCCGGTTGGGGTCTGCTGGAGCTGCCCGCCCGGCACACACCGCGCACGGACCCGGAGGCGGTGCGCGCGGTGGCCGGGGTCGTACGGCGGTTGCTCGACCGGGGTGGGGCGGCCACGTCGGAGCAGGCGGAGGATCCGGTGCCGCTGACGGCCGACCGGATCGCCGTCGGCACGGCGCACCGGGACCAGGCCGCGGCCGTGCGGGCGGCGCTGGCCGGCCTCGGCGTCACGGACGTCACCGTCGACACGGCGAACCGGCTCCAGGGACGGGAGTTCGACGTCACCGTCGTCCTGCATCCGTTGTCGGGGCGGCCCGACGCCACGGCGTTCCATCTGGAGACCGGACGGTTGTGCGTGCTCGCTTCCCGGCACCGGCACGCGTGCATCGTGATCTGCCGGGAAGGAATCACGGAGTTGCTGGACGACCACCCGTCGACCGAGCCCGTACAGCTGGGAGTGACCGTGAAGTTTCCGGACGGTTGGGAGGCCAATCATTCGGTGTTGTCCCATCTGGCGGAGCATCGGGTGGCGTGGCGGCCCTGAGACCCGCTCCGGGCACACCGGGCCCGGCGGCATCCCGGCCCGGCGGGGCGCGCTCGACCCTCCGGGCCCACTTGCGCGGGCGCGAGACAATGGACGGTGGCCCTCTACCGACAGGGGCCCCTGAACCGTACGAGGAGGAGAAGACATGGCGGAGCCCACGCCGCGTCGGAACGAACCGCGGCTACGCCCCGCGCCCCTGCTCTTCGAGCCCGCGGAAGCAGCCGGGGATCCGGAGCACTTCTTCGACCTGGAGTCGATCGACGATCCGCGCGCGCTGCTCGACCGGTCCACGGAGCTGGCGCAGGCGTTTCGCGCCGCCGCCGACCGGGCCGTCGAGTTCCAGGCCATCGCCGCCGCGCAGCTCGCGGATCCACGCCGCTTCGACCGGCTGACCGCCGCCTCGATCGCCGAGCGGGCGGAATGGACCGAGGACTACGCGAAGAAGATGGTCGAGTTCGGCCAGGACCTGCTGCGGGGCACGGAGGGCAGCGGACACGGCCACGGGGTGACCGACCCGCTCTGACGACCGACCCGCTCCGGACGGCACGCCCCCGACCGCACGCCCCGGACCACAGGCAGGACCGGGGTGGCCCGACGACCGACACCGGAAAGCCGCCGACCGACGGAGTGACGGCTCGCCGACTCTCGGACCGGCGGACCGGCATCTCGGCACTCGGCCGCTGCGGACCGGGCCGTTCGGCCAACGGCGGATCTGCAACCGACGGCCTGCCCGGGGACGACTTCGTCCTCGAAACCCGTCCCGGCTGGCATATGCCAGCCGGGCAAGATACTCCACCTCACCCACTCCTGTCCCGTTTTCCGGCAACCCTCCGGGACGGGGTGCTCACCACCGGTAGATGTATGCGGCATGAGCAGCACACGGAACCCGCCGAGCAGCACACCGCGCAGCCCCGGAGCCCCGTCGCCCGACCGGCTGGACGTATCGGGTGTCACGTCCGAGGGAGCCACCTGGCTCGCCTCGGCGGGAACGTATCCGCGCAGCACTCTCGCCCTGTGGCGCGAACGGCCGAATGCGCCGGTCGTCCTGCCCTGCGGCAGTTCCTTCGACGTCGTCAGCGCTCCGGCGCTCTTCGGGCGGCGGATGCTCGACCGGCTCTGGGACGACGGGCCGGGCTCGGGCCCGGTTGCGGCGTTCCGCGGGCGGATGCTGCTGTTCGCCGCGCCCGGCACCGCCCAGCGGCTCCCCGCGCTGATGGAGTGGGAGGAGTGGGGCTCGGGCGCCCGCGCGGGGCGGGAAGGCGTGGAGACCGAGGCCACCGCGAAGCACGGCGGGCAGGCAGGGCGTGCGGCCCGGGGGAACGGCGGGCATGTGGGGCGGTGCCGGGAGGTACCGCCGCTCCTCTGCCACGGTACGGGGGACGCGGTCACCGTGCCCGCGCTGAGCGCCGACGGTGGCGGGCCGGGGGCCCTGCGGTCCGATTCCCGCTGGCTGGTGGCCCCAGACACACGACAGCCCTGGCTTCCCGGCCCCGAGATCCTGCTCTGGGCGGCCGTACGGGCGGCCCGTGCGGCGGCCTCGGCGTCGGTACGGATATCGATTTTTCCTCGCGCCGATCAGGATGCTAAGGTCTACGACGTCAGCAGGCGCCGCTAGCTCAGTTGGTTAGAGCAGCTGACTCTTAATCAGCGGGTCCGGGGTTCGAGTCCCTGGCGGCGCACGCCAACGAGAGCGGGATGATTCGCGGAAGCGCGAGCATCCCGCTCTCGTCGTTTCCCGGGCTCCACGAGTTTCCCGGGCTCCACGAGGGCCCCGTCGACCGCAGTCCGTCGGCTGTCGTCCACCCCTCGCCACCCCCACCCGTCACCTGCCTCCTGCCACCTGCTGCCCGCCTCCGCAGGCATCCGCACGGCGCCGGCCAGTGTCACGAAAGCGGCTCAGCCCGTGGTGATCCTCACCGTCCAGGCTCCCGAAGCCGTCCGGTCCTCCACCTGGACCCGGACCTTCGCGCCCGGCACCCTGAAGCTCTCGCCGAGGCTCACCGGCGCGTCCGCGAGCGGCGGGTACACCGAGTCCTCCCAGCAGGACTCGGTGCGGGGGTGGGCGTCGAGCACCTGGATGGGGCCGCTGCCCGACTCGGTCCCACTGCGGACCCGGTAGACGAGGACGCCCTGCTCGCACGTCGAGCCGTCGTTGCCCGCCGGACCGCGCGCCTCGAAGGCGACCGCGCTGTCCGGGCCCGTGGGGACCACCACCAGCTTGGTGCCCCGGCCGGCACCGAAGGTCCGCGAGCCGGCCGGAGCCGCCACGCCCACCGCGTCCGAGGACGTGCCCGGCCCGCCCGAACCACGCGCGGCCGGCCGCGGCCGGCGGGAGGACGCCGGCGGCCCGAAGTAGGAGGCATCCGCCCGGCGCGAGGACACCTGTGGCCGCCGCGGGGCCGCCGCCGTCCCGCTCGGCGCGGCCGAACGGGTGGCGAGCACCCCGGAGCCGGCCGCCCCCACGGCGCGCGCGCCGGCCGAACCGACCGCGGAGTCGACGGGTCCGGCCTCCAGCGGCTCCAGCGTCAGACGGGTGGTGCCGGAGCCCATGACGCACGCCACCTGGTGCGGTTCCAGCCACCCCAGCCGCCATTTGTGCCAGCCGAAGAGGTCGGGGGCGAGACCGAACTGGCTGCCCATGAGGTCCCAGTCGCCCACATAGGTGTCCCAGTCCCCCTTGCCGTCGGAGGGCCGGTGGTAGAGGTCGGGCAGGTCGAAGACGTGCCCGGTCTCGTGCGCGAGGACGAGACGGTCCGGCGGATGCTTCTCGAACACCGTGACGACGCGTCGGATGTCCTTGCCGTCCGCGCGCAGGGGGGTGTCCAGGTTGACGACCTTGGTGGCGTCCGAGTCGACGCCCGGCGCGTCCGGGTCCGCGATGAAGTAGACGACGTCGTAGCGCGAGAAGTCGACCTCCGGGTCGGCCACGGCGAGCGCGTCGCGCAGATAGGCGGCTCGGTCGGCGGCGTTCCAGTCCCGCTGTATGGCGTACGACGTGGAGGCGTGCGGCATCTGGATCCAGGTGCGCTGCGGATGCGGGCGGACCGTGAACCTGCCGTACGAGGCACGCTCGAAGAAACGGCTGGTGGCGGGGAAGTAGTCGCCCGTCAGCTCGGCGGGCGTGGTGTTCGGGGTGGAGTCCGGGAAGGACAGGAAGACCATCACGGCGTCGAGGGGACGGGTGGGGCGCTCATAGGAGGAGTTCCAGGTGTCGGCGCCCTCCGAGTGGTGCGCCGCGGTCCGCGTCAGGGCGCAGGGGGACGCCAGGGGTTCGGCGAGCGCGTGACTCGGCGCCAGGGAGGTCGCGGCGAGCGCGGCCATCGAGGTGAACACGGCCGCGGTGCCGCGCCAGCGCGGTGCCCCGTCACGGGCGGGGCCGCGCGGAGCCTCGCGAGCGAGAGCCCTCAGGGGGAGCGGACGCGGCACGTCGACCTCCGGATGCGGATTTCGGGACACCGCACCCAGCCTGATTCAATTTGTAGTACTTCGCCCTGTTTGTCTGCACCGGAAGGGTGAGAGGGCACACGGGCCGACACCCCCGGACCTTCACGGAACGTCACATGCGGTCGACGAGGGAGAGAACCCGTCCAGATACAGGCAGAAACGATCTGTCAGAACGGGTGGTTGTTCCTGGACACTGGACAGTGGCCGCACCGTTTCGAGGCCAGCCTCTATGATCGGCACACTTTCCTGCACGGACACGGCTTGTGCGGCGGTCCATCACAGGCCGACCGCCCCGAGAGACCCATACGAAGAACGAGTGCACTGCGGGAGCGAGCGGTGAGCGGAACGTCCGAAGGGCCGGCGCCCGCGGGAGACCTCGTCCGGCCGACCGTCACAGAACGTCACATCAACACGTCTTCTCGTACGTTCGCCGGGACCTCTCCCGGCCCACCCGTCCCCTCCGTGTCGCCCGTAACGCCGGGGGCACCCTCCGGGGCGCCCGCGCCCATGACGGTGACCGACGGAACGTCACCCCGTACGTTCCACGCGGCCTTCTCCACCGCCCCCCTCGCGATGGCCGTCGTCGACCACGACGGTCTCGTCGTCACCGCCAACGAGTCACTGGGCACGCTGCTCGGCGCCGGGGCGCGGACGTTCGCCGGGCGGGTCGCCGCCGACCTGGTGGACCTGACTTCCGACACCCGCATCTGGCACGCGTACCGCGAGGTGCTGGCCGGCAGCCGGGCCCGGCTGCGCTGCACCCGGCGGCTCAAGCACCCCGACGGCCACGCGATCTGGGCGCAGGTCACGGTCACGCCGCTGCCGCCGCAGGAGCGGGCGGTCCTGATCTCGGTCACCGACATCGGGGCGAGGCGTGAACTCCAGGCGCGGCTGCGCCACTTGCAGATGCACGACCCGGTGACCCGGCTGCCCAACCGCACGCTGTTCTTCGAGCGCCTGTCGGCGGCTCTGGAGGCGGAGGCGTACGACGAGGTGGGCACCGGCCGGATCGGGCTCTGCTATCTGGACCTGGACGGGTTCAAGGCGGTCAACGACACACTCGGCCACCGGGTCGGGGACCGGCTGCTCGCGGCCGTCGCGGAGCGTCTGACGCGCTGCGCGGAGGAGGCCGGTCTCACCAGGGCGGCCACTCCCCTGGTGGCGCGGCTGGGCGGGGACGAGTTCGCGCTGCTCGTCGAGGACTCCACGGGCACCGACCAGTTGGCGGACCTCGCCGAGTCCGTACTGAAGTCGCTCCAGGCGCCGTTCGACCTGTCGGGGCAGCGGCTGTCGCTGTCGGCGTCCATCGGGGTCGTCGAGCGGCGCGCCACCGGCACGACCGCGACCGGTCTGATGCAGGCCGCGGACACCACGCTGTACTGGGCGAAGGCGGACGGCAAGGGCCGCTGGACGCTCTTCGACCCGGAGCGCAACGCGCACCGCATGACGCGCCAAGCCCTGTCGTCCACTCTTCGCGCGGCCGTCGAGCGGGATGAATTCGCCCTGGAGTACCAGCCGTTGGTGGGCATGGAGGACGGCGGTGTGCACGGGGTCGAGGCACTCGTGCGCTGGAACCACCCGCGGTTCGGGATGCTCACCCCGAACCGGTTCATCGGACTGGCCGAGGAGAACGGCTCCATCGTCCAGCTCGGCCGCTGGGTGCTGGCCACCGCCTGCCGCCAGGCCCGCCGCTGGCAGTTGGACCGTCCGGACGCCCCGCCGATCTTCGTCAGCGTCAACGTCGCCGTGCGTCAGGTCTGGGACTCGGACCTGGTGGCGGACGTGGCGGAGATCCTGGCGGAGACCGGACTGGCCCCGCATCTCCTCCAGTTGGAGCTGACGGAGTCGGCGGTGATGGGCTCGGCCGGCCGGCCGCTGCAGGCACTGCAGGCGCTCAGCGACATGGGGGTCCGCATCGCCATCGACGACTTCGGCACCGGCTACTCGAACCTCGCCTACCTGAGCAGGCTCCCGGTGTCCGTGCTGAAGCTGGACGGCTCCTTCGTCCGCGGCTTCCAGTACGAGAACGCCGACGGCTCGTCCGCCCACCCCAACCCCGCCGACGAGGTCATCGTCGAGGCGCTCATCCAACTCGCCCACCGGCTCGGCCTGACCGTCACCGCCGAGTGCGTGGAGACGGCCTCACAGGCGTCCCGGCTGCGCGGGATCGGCTGCGACACCGGCCAGGGCTGGCTCTACTCCCGGCCGGTGGCACCGGAGCGCATCTCCGCGCTCCTGATGTCGGCGGCCTGTCCTCAGACCTGAGCGCCCTGCTCCTTCGGCAACCCGTAGGCGTCCGCGATCAGTTCGTACGAGCGCAGCCGTACGTCGCCGCCGTGCGCGTTGCCCGTGATCATCAACTCGTCGGCACCGGTGCGCTTCTGGAGGTCGTCGAGGCCCGCGCGGACCTCGTCGGCGGTGCCGTGGATGACGTTGGCGTTCCAGGAGCCGACGAACTCCCGCTCCATGGAGCTGAATTCGTAGGCTTCCGCCTCCTCCGGCGTCGGTACGAGACCGGGGCGCCCGGTGCGCAGACGGACCATGCTCAGCGCGGCCGCCAGCACCTGGCGGCGGGCCTCCTTCTCCTCGTCCGCGGCGAGGGCGGACACGCCGATGAGGGCGTACGGGGCGTCGAGGACAGCGCTCGGCCGGAAGGACTCGCGGTAGAGGTCGAGCGCCGGGATGGTGTTCTGCGCCGAGAAGTGATGAGCGAAGGCGAAGGGGAGACCGAGGGCTCCGGCGAGACGGGCACTGAAGCCGGAGGAGCCGAGCAGCCAGACCGGGGGCCGGTGCGGGGACTGGACCCCGCCCGGCGAGGTCGACTGGACGGGCCCGGGAACGGCGCGGATACGGGCGTAGGGGTGGCCGTCGGGGAAGTCGTCGTCCAGGAAGCGGGTGAGTTCCGCGAGCTGCTCGGGGAAGTCGTCGGCGCCCTCGCCCATGCGCTGGGTACGGCGCAGCGCGGCGGCCGTCGCACCGTCGGTGCCCGGGGCCCGGCCGAGGCCCAGGTCGATACGGCCCGGAGCCATCGCCTCAAGGGTGCCGAACTGCTCCGCGATGACCAAAGGGGCGTGGTTGGGGAGCATCACTCCGCCGGAGCCGAGCCGGATACGGTCCGTGTGGGCGGCCAGGTGGGCGAGGATCACCGCGGGCGAGGAGCTGGCCACACCGGGCATCGAGTGGTGTTCGGCCACCCAGTAGCGGTGGAAGCCACGGGATTCCGCGAGGCGGGCGATCTCGACGCTGGTGTGCAGCGCGTCGGTCGCGGTGCGGCCCGCGCCAACGGTGACCAGGTCCAGTACGGACAGGGGTACGGGGGCGGTGCCCTGTGCCGTGCCTCGGATCTCGCCCGTCTCGGCCGTCTCGTCCACCGGGGTGCCTCCTGTTGCGTACGCGTTGGTGTCCTCCGCATACGAACAGGAGGGTGACTCCGGTTATTCCCCGGGCTCCCCCGGGCGGGCGGGCCTCCTCACCCGAGGTGGCTCCCCCGGCGGGCTGGGGACGGGGTGTTTCACCCCCGCCGCCCCGTCCCCGCCCCGTCCCGTACCTGGGGCTCCGCCCCAGACCCCGCTCCTCGAACGCCGGAGGGGCTGAACCCTCGCTGGACCCTCACGCCTGGACGATCGGTTCCCTCGTGAAGAGGGTGCCGAGTTCCGGGGCGTTCACTCGGCGGTCCGTCAGGCGCAGGGCCTCCCGGACCGTGACCTGGTTCGCGGTGAGGACCGGTTTGGCGAGGTCCTTCTCCAGGGCCGGGATGTGCGAGGCGGTGTGCAGGGCCGTGTCGGGGAGGAGGATCGCCTCGGCGTCCGGGTGGTCCGCCTCGCGGGCGAGCGCGAGGACCTGGTCGTAGTCCCAGCCGGCGACCTCCGCGGCGGTGGCGACACCGGAACCGCGCACCGCCACCACCTCCGTGCCGGCCTCCTTCAGGAACGCGGCGAAGAGCGCTGCCACGTCGTCGGGGTAGGTCGCCCCGATCGCCACCCGCCGCGCCCCGAGCTCCCGCGCGGCGTGCACGAAGGCGAAGGACGTCGAGGAGGCGGGCAGGCCGGCCGCCCTGGCGAGGCCGCGGACCTGCTCGTGGGCGCCCTGCAGTCCGTGGACGAAGCTGCCGCCGGCGCACGCCCAGACCACGGCCTCCGCGCCGGACAGGAGCAGCTCCTCGACCCCCGACGCCAGGTGCCGCGCCGAGCCCATTTCGAGGAGCGCGTCCAAACGGTGGGTGTCCTCCCCGATGTCCGTATGGACGACGGTCAGGCGGATGTCGCTGCCGAGCAGCTGCTCGATGCGCGGGTAGTCGTCCTCGGCCGAGTGGCCGGGGTGGAGGAATCCGAGTGCGGTCATGCCCAACCTTCCTGTTCTTCGGGAAGTACGGGTCCCCGGTGGGCGGCTCGGTCAATCAGCCGGTGACAGGGGCCCACCGCCCCGGGTACCCAGTTGGCGCAGTACTGCCCACATCGTCACCTGGTCGGCCGAGATCGCCGGGATCCGCAGTTCCGCCTCGCGGCCGGGGGACCGCCTTCCCGCGCGGCCCCGAGTCCGGGATTCCGCGCTTGGGCCGAGGAAGGGCGGGAACCGGCCGCGGAGAGGGGAACAGGCGGGCAACGGACCGTATGCGAGCCCGTGTTGACGAAGGTAGGTTCGGGTGCGAGCGTGGTCGATCCGCGCATCTCGGACGGCTCAGCCCCGTTCGCCGCATGTCTCCCCGGTCATGTCGCCCCAGGATCTCCCCAGAGAAGCGGACTCGCATTGCGAAACGGTTTCCACCGATGAGCGCCCGTATGTCCCCCGGCGCGCCCCACCCGTCGGCCCCGGCCACCCTGCTCGTCCTGGACGCCGACCCGCTCCCCCGGCTCGGCCGGCTCACCGGTCGCGTACGGATCGAGCACGCCGACGAGTCCACGCTCGCGGAGCGGCTGCCGCACGCGGACGCGCTGCTCGTGTGGGACTTCGCCTCGGACGCGGTGCGCCGTGCCTGGCCGGGCGAGGGGTCCCGGCCGCGCTGGGTGCACACCGCCAGCGCGGGCGTGGACCATCTGATGTGTCCCGAGCTCGCCGCCTCCGACACGGTGGTGACCAACGCGCGCGGCATCTTCGACCGGCCGATCGCCGAGTACGTCGCCGCCCTGGTCCTCACCATGGCGAAGGACCTGCCGCGGACCTGGGACCTGCAGCGGCGCCACGAGTGGCGGCACCGCGAGTCGCAGCGGGTGGCCGGCACCCGCGCCTGCGTGATCGGTTCCGGGCCGATCGGGCGGGCGATCGTCCGCACCCTCAAGGCGCTCGATGTCACCACGGCGCTGGTGGGGCGCGTCCCGCGCACCGGGATCCACGGTCCGAACGACCTGGACCGGCTGATGGCACGCGCCGACTGGGTGGTGTCCGCGGCGCCGCTCACCGCCGAGACGTACGGCATGTTCGACGCGCGGCGCTTCGGGATGATGCAGCCCTCGGCCCGCTTCATCAACATCGGGCGTGGGCAGCTCGTCGTCGAGGAGGCGCTCGCCGAGGCACTGTCGAAGCGGTGGATCGCGGGGGCGGCCCTGGATGTCTTCCAGCACGAACCGCTGGGCCGTGACAGCCCGTTGTGGGAGGTCCCGGGGCTGATCGTGTCGCCGCACATGAGCGGGGACACGATCGGCTGGCGGGACGAACTGGGTCAGCAGTTCGTGGAGTTGTACGAGCGCTGGGCGGCGGGCAAGCCGCTTTCGAACGTGGTCGACAAGAAGCGCGGGTACGTGCCCGGACACTGAACCGCCCCGGGAGGGACCGGAGCCTCGACCCCGGCGGTCAGGAGCGCACCGGACGCGGGCGGGGCCCGGACGCGTCCGAATACTTCACATGGTCCCGGGTAGCCGCGCGGCCATGGCTCCACCACTTGGGAACGCACGTGCAGACGAACAGGGAATTGAACGCGGAAAGGACAGACACCCGTCCGGGACCACCCGCCGGTCGCTGCTCGCGGGGGTCGCGGCGCTCGGCGCGCTCGGCGCCGCCGGCTGCAGTCGCGTGGCCTCGGCCTCCGGCACGGACGGCGGTGACCTCCTCGACCGGCTGAAGGCGCAGGGCGTCGTACGTCTCGGCATCGCGGGCGAGATCCCGTTCGGCTACATCGACCGGGACGGCCGGCTCACCGGCGAGGCACCGGAACTGGCGAAAGCCGTCTTCAAGCGGCTCGGCGTCGGACGTGTCCAGCCGGTGCCGACCGAGTTCGGCTCGCTCATACCCGGGCTCGACTCCCAGCAGTTCGACGTCGTGTCCGCCGGGATGTACATCAACGCCGAGCGCTGCCGTCAGGTCATCTTCGCCGACCCCGACTACCGGATGCTCGACGCGTTCATCGTGCGCAAGGGCAATCCGAAGGGGCTGCACGACTACAAGGACGTGGTGGCGAAACAGGCCAAGTTCGCCACGGGTACGGGCTACGCGGAGATCCAGTACGCGGTCGAGGCCGGGTACGAGGAGAGCGACATCCTGATCGTGCCCGACCAGGTGGCCGGGCTGAACGCGGTCGAGGCGGGGCGCGCCGACGTCTTCGCGGGGACCGCGCTCACCGTCCGCGAGGTGGTGCGGAAGTCCGGCAAGGCGGAGAGCACGAAGCCCTTCGCGCCGCTGGTCAAGGGCAAGCCGCACGTCGACGGCGGTGGCTTCGCGTTCCGTTCGCCGGAGACGAGGCTGCGGGACGCCTTCAACGTCGAGCTGCGGAAGATGAAGGAGAGCGGCGAACTCTTCCGCGTCCTGCGGCCGTTCGGCTTCACCAGGGCCGAGATGACCGGCATGACCGCGAAGGAGCTGTGCCGCGGATGACGTCGGGACTCTGGAAACTCGTACTCGACGGCATCTGGGTCACCGTCCAACTGCTGTTCTTCAGCGCCCTGTTGGCCGGCGCCACGTCCTTCCTCGCCGGAATCGCGCGCACCTCCCGGCGGTGGATCGTCCGCTTCCTCGCGGGCTTCTACACCGAGGTGTTCCGCGGCACCTCCGCGCTGATCATGATCTTCTGGGTGTACTTCGTGCTGCCGCTCGCCTTCGGCTGGCAGCTCGTCCCGCTGTGGGCGGGCACCCTGGCGCTCGGGCTGACGTACGGGGCGTACGGCTCCGAGATCGTGCGCGGCGCGCTGAACGCCGTCGATCCGGCGCAGCGCGAGGGCGGCATCGCGCTCAGCTTCACGCCCTGGCAGCGGATGCGGCTGATCCTGCTGCCGCAGGCGGTGCCGGAGATGATCCCGCCGTTCAGCAACCTGCTGGTCGAGCTCCTCAAGGGCACGGCGCTGGTCTCCGTGATGGGCATGGGCGATCTGACGTTCAGCGCCAACCTGGTGCGGCTCGCGCTCCAGCGGAGCGCGGAGGTCTACACGTACGTCCTGCTCATCTACTTCGTCATCGCCTTCCTGCTCACGCGGCTGATGCGCGGCCTGGAGAAGCGGCTCAAGGCCGGGATCGGCAAGGAGCCGCGGCGCGGCACGGCGGCACGCGAGCCGAAGCGGGCCGGTACGACGGCCGTGAGCGCCGGTGCGGGAGCCGCCACCGGTGGAGGTGCCTCATGACATGGGACTGGAACGCCGTCGGCGACTTCATGCCGCACTTCTGGGACGGCCTGCTGGTCACCCTGCAGGCGCTGGCCCTCGGTTCGGTGATCGCCTTCACCCTCGGCCTGGTGTGGGCGCTGCTGATGCGGGCACCGACGCGCTGGGCGCGCTGGCCGGTCGGGGTGGCCACCGAGTTCGTGCGCGACACCCCGCTGCTGGTGCAGCTGTTCTTCCTCTTCTACGTGCTGCCCGAGTGGGACATCACGTTCTCCGCGCTGACCACCGGTGTGATCGCGATCGGGCTGCACTACTCGACGTACACGATGCAGGTCTACCGGGCCGGTATCGAGGGCGTGCCCGCCGGCCAGTGGGAAGCGGCCACGGCGCTCGGCCTGCCCGTGCGGCGCACCTGGACGGCGGTGATCCTGCCGCAGGCGGTCCGCCGCGTGGTGCCCGCGCTCGGCAACTACGTCATCGCGATGCTCAAGGACACCCCGATGCTGATGACGGTCACCGTGCTGGAGATGCTCGGCGGGGCGCGGCTGTACTCGCAGCAGCACTTCCGGTTCACGGAGCCGCTCACGGTCATCGGTGTGGCCTTCATCCTCATTTCCTACCCGGCTTCCCTGCTGCTGCGAGCCCTGGAGCGACGCCTTGTCCGCTGACACGAACACCGGCCCGGACACGGGCACGACCACCGCCCCGAACGCCGGGACCGACCCCCTGAAGGACCTCGCCAATCCCCCGGTGGACGGCAGCGAGCTGATCCGTTTCGACAAGGTCACCAAGCGCTTCGGGGGCAACACCGTCCTCGACGGGCTCGACTTCCGCGTCGACTCCGGAAAGCACGTCACGCTGATCGGCCCGTCGGGTTCCGGCAAGACGACGATCCTGCGGCTGCTGATGACCCTGACCCGGCCGGACGAGGGCACGATCACGGTCGCCGGGGAGCGGCTGTTCCCCGCGGACGGGAAGCGGGTCCGCGAGGTACGCAAGAAGATCGGGATGGTCTTCCAGCAGTTCAACCTGTTCCCCAACATGAGCGTGCTGAGGAACGTCACCGAGGCGCCCGTCACCGTCCTCGGCCTGTCCCGGGACGAGGCCGAGGAGCGGGCCCGTGAACTGCTCGACCTGGTCGGGCTCGCGGACAAGTGCGACGAGCGGCCGGGCCGGCTGTCCGGCGGCCAGCAGCAGCGCGTGGCCATCGCCCGCGCGCTGGCGATGCGGCCGCAGATCCTGCTGCTGGACGAGGTGACGTCCGCGCTCGACCCCGAACTGGTCGCGGGGGTCCTCGACGTCCTGCGTGACATCGCCCGCACCACGGACATCACGATGCTCTGTGTGACCCACGAGATGAATTTCGCCCGGGACATCTCGGACCAGGTCCTGATGTTCGATTCCGGCCATGTCATCGAATCCGGACCGCCCGAGAGGATCTTCGGCGATCCGGAGCACGAACGGACCAGGGAATTCCTCGGCGCGGTCCTCTGAAGTCCGGGAGTGAACGAGGGGCGGAGAGGGAGCACAATCGGGAAGGCGTGAGGTCCGGCCGTTGGGGCATGCCCGGAGTTCCATGCCTTTGGCATATGCCAGGGTGGTGCGTTCCTGCTGAGAGGCATGGAGCGCGCCACCAATCTCGTCAACAGACGCCCACGGACGGCTGTTTGACGGCTATCGTGGAGTGAGCCCAGCTGTCCGGACCGACGTCATTTTTGAGCCGGGCCATGAAGCGCAGGGGGAAACCGTGGCGCTGATGAACGAGCCGACCGCGCCGTACCACTCGGCCCAGGACGCGCTGCGCGTCCTGGAGTCGTTGTCGCGACACACCACCGGCGTCACCGAGGCCGAACTCGCCCGCCAGTCCGGCCTCGGCGCCGACCGGCTGACCGCACTGCTGCGCATGCTGCGCCGGGAGGGTTACGTCGAGCAGGTCACGGACGGCGCGTACGTCACCGGCGCCGCCCTCGGCCGCCTCGGTTCCGCGCAGGGCCGCGAGCAGGCCCTGCGCGACAAGCTCCAGCAGACGATCGACCGGCTCCGCGACTCGGTCGGCGCCGCGATCTACATCAGCCGCTACATCGACGGCGAGGTGCACGTCACCCAGTACGCGGAGAGCCCGTCGACCCCCGCGGTCAACGAATGGGTCGACTTCCGCTCCTCCGCGCACGCCAGCGCGGTCGGCAAGAGCCTGCTCGGACAGCTCGACCACAACGGCCGCCGGGACCACCTCGCCCGCCACAAGATGGCCCGCCTCACCTCGCGGACCATCACCAGCGAGCGGCTTCTGCTCTCCCGCCTCGACTCCCAGCCGGCCACCGTGCCCGTGCTCGATCTCCAGGAGTACGCGATCGGCACGGTCTGCGCGGCCGTCCCGATCACCGCCGGCTCCTCCGTCGGCTGCCTCGCCCTCTCCCTCCCGGTCGAGCACGCCCACCGGCTCCGCCGCGCCGCGGACACGCTGAACCGCGGAGCGGCACCGGTGCTGCTCTCCCTCGCGATCTGACAGCCGCCGCACCGGACCCGCACAGGGCGTATACGGGGCCCACACAGGGCCGGCGGGCCGATCCGCCCGCCCGCCGGAGCGGGATCCGGTCACATGGCCGGACGGACGGCCCGGCAGCGGTCGGACGGGTGGTCGGAAGCACCCCCTCGGACCAGGTAGTATTTCTTTTGTCGCCGCCCGCGGAAGCGGGAGGCGAGGGTCATGCGCCGCTAGCTCAGTTGGTTAGAGCAGCTGACTCTTAATCAGCGGGTCCGGGGTTCGAGTCCCTGGCGGCGCACCTCGGTGAAGGCCCCCCACGCATGTGGGGGGCCTTCACGCGTGTCCCGGGAGTCTTGGGCGGTCCCTGTGCCCCGGACGCGGGGAACCCGGCCTACTCCGACGTGACGAACTCGGTCAGCACCCGCGCCAGCAGACCCGGATCCCGCGCGCCGCACAACTCGCGCGCCGAGTGCATCGACAGCCCGGCCACGCCCACGTCGACCGTCGTCACGCCGAGGCGGGCCGCGGTGATCGGGCCGATCGAGGTCCCGCACGGCATCGCGTTGTGGGAGACGAACGGCTGCCACGGCACCTCGGCCCGCTCGCACGCGGCGGCGAAGGCCGCGACTCCGGTGCCGTCGGTGGCGTACCGCTGATTGACGTTGACCTTGATCACGGGGCCGCCGTTGGGCAGCGGACGGTGGTCCGGGTCGTGGCGTTCGGCGTAGTTGGGGTGGACGGCGTGGGACATGTCGCAGGAGACGCACAGGGCGCCGGCGAGGGCACGGTTGAAGTCCTCGGCCCCGCCGCCCCGGGCGGTCACGGACCGGCCCAGCACCCTTTCCAGGAAGGGTCCCTGGGCGCCGGACTCCGATCCGCTGCCGACCTCCTCGTGGTCGAAGGCGGCGAGCACCGGTATGGACGCGGGCGGCCGGGCGGCGCCGGCCGCGGCGACCAGGGCGGTGACGCCCGCGTGCACCGAGATCTGGTTGTCGAGGCGCGGCGCGACGATGAACTCCTCGTCCGCGCCCAGGTACCCGGGCGGCTGGATGTCGTGCAGCATCAGGTCCCAGCCGAGGATCTCGGCGGCGTCGGCGCCCGCCTCGTCCGCGAGCCGTCCGAGCAGGGCGCCGGGCCGGGCGTCGCCCAGCCCCCACAGCGGGGCCATGTGCCGCTGCCGGTCCAGGGTGAGCCCCTCGTTGACGGTGCGGTCCAGGTGGATGGCGAGTTGCGGGACCCGCAGCAGCGGCTTGTCCACGCAGACCAGCCGGCTCGAACCGTCGCGCAGGACCAGCCGCCCCGAGACTCCGAGATCACGGTCGAGCCAGGTGTTGAGCGGCACACCGCCGTAGACCTCCACGGCGATCTGCCGCCACCCCGCCGAGCCGGTGTCCGGCGTGGGCTTGACCCGCAGGTTCGGTGAGTCGGTGTGGGCGCCGACGATCCGGAACGGGGTGCGGGCGGGTGCGCCCGGCGGGACGTACCAGGCGAGCAGCGCTCCCCCGCGGACGACGTAGCGGCCTCCCTCCGCTCCGGCCGTCCAGTCGTCCCGCTCCCGCAACTCCGCGAAACCCGCCTTCTCCAGGCGCTGCGCCGCGCTCGCCACCACGTGGTACGGCGAGGGGCTGGCTCTGACGAAGCCGAGCAGGTCGTCATTGTGTCCGCGGTCGAGCGTGTCATGCGTGGGGGACATGAGTGCCTTTCGGGTGCTGTCGAGGGTCGGAGTGGGGGTGGGGGTTGTCGGACGTCCGGCCGGGCGCACGGTTCGGCCGGAGCGACGACCGGCCCGGAGGCGGCCTGGACCGCAGGGGCATGACAAGCGCCCAACCGGGCCCGGCGCACGGCGCCACCGACGCGGACACGAGCCGGGGCGACACCGCCCCGCGGCTCCCGTGTCCGCGACCCGGATCAGGCAACGCAACGCCCTTCTTCCCTCGGCTCGGACCTCTGGCGCACAGGCCTCTCGGCACACGTGCCCGGATATCCTCCCCGCGGAAAGCGGCCGGGATGCCTCACTCCGCCGTCGTTCGAAAGAGGCCGAGGGTCGTCGCCCACCGACGCGGGCAGTCCGGTACGACCGACACGGGTGGCGCGGGGGCGCTGTCCGCGGGACGTCCGCCCGGCTATCGCGTCAGCAACTCCGCCCGGCCGTGCGCCCGGTACTGGGCCACCAGCCCGTCCACGTCCGCCGCGGTCAGCGTCCGGTACGCCGGCTCACCCGGGGGCCGCCACCACACCGGGTCCGGGCAGCGGAAACCCTCGTGCCGCAGGCCCACCCGGTGGATCTTGTTGGTGGCGGTGACCGGCATCCGCTCCACGATCCGAAGGAACCGGGGTGCCATCTTCGTGCCCAGGTCCGGCTGGGCGAGCAGGAACTCCGCGAAGGACAGCGGGTCGAAGCGGGTCCGCTCCTTCAGTGCCAGCGTCGCCATCACCTGGTCGCCCGCCACCGGATCCGGCACGGCGTACACCGCGACGGCGGCGGCGTCCTCGTACCGGGCGAGGATGTTCTCGATCACCGCGGCCGCGAGGTTCTCGCTGTCGACGCGGAGCCGGTCGTCGGTGCGTCCGGCGAAGTAGAGGAAGCCGTCGGCGTCGCGGTAGAAGAGATCCCCGGTCCAGTACCAGCCCTCCCCCGCGTCACCGCCCCCTGTCTCGCCGTCCCCCGCCTCACCGCCCTCAGTCCCGCCGTCCCCCGCCCCGCCCTCCCCGGGCCGAGGGGACGCGCCCCGGCGCCGGGCGGCCTCGGCGTCGGGATTGCGCCAGTACCCCTCGAAGGGACTGGCGCCGCGGTTCACCAACTCACCTATCGCGTCCGCGCCGTTGAGCAGGCGCCCGTCCTCGGCGAAGACGGCGGCCGGACACTCCCGCCGGGTTCTCGGGTCGATCACCGCGAGGTCGTCGGCGGGCGCCGCCCGTCCGATCGCCCCGGCCGGGGTGCCCGGTGCCCGCTGAATGGCGGCGCCGCCCTCCGAGGACCCGTACCCCTCGATCAGCCGCGCCCCGAAGCGCTTCTCGAAGGCGGCCGCGTCGACCGAGCCGGCCTCCGTGCCGAATCCCCTGCGCAGGGGGTTGTCACGGTCGTCGGGACGCGCCGGCGTGGCCAGCAGATACTGCACGGCACGACCGACGTAGGTGAAGTACGTTGCCCCGCAGGCCCGTACGTCGGGGAGGAACCCGGACGCCGAGAAGCGGCGCCGCAGCGCGATCCCCGCGCCCGCCGCCAGCGCGGGGGCCCAGTCGGCGATCACCGCGTTGCCGTGGAACATCGGCATGCAGATGTAGTGGGTGTCGTCCGCTCGCACCCCGAAGTGGTCGACGAGCGAGTGTCCGGCCGCCGCGATCCTGCCCTGGGTGCAGATCGCGGCCTTGGGCGCGCCGGTCGAACCGGACGTGAAGAGCAGCAGGAACCGGCTGTCCGGTCCGGCCCCGCCGACGTCCGGCTTCGCACCCTCGTAGGTTCTCAGGAGCTCCGCGTAGGCGTCCGTGTCGGTCACCAGGACGCGTACTCCGGGGAGTTCGAGTCCGTCGAGGAGGGGCAGATGGGCCCGCTCGGTGACCAGCACACGGCACTCGGTGTGCAGGATGTCGCGGGCCAGTTCGGGGCCGCGCCGGGTCGGGTTGATCCCGGCGACGGCCGCGCCGGCGAGGGCGGCCGCGCTCAACCACAGGGGATATTCGGGGGTGTTGTCGAGCAGGACCCCCACATGCGGTTCGGCTCCGGGGGGCAGCAGTTCGGTCAGCAGTGCCGCCCGTGCCGCCGCGCCCGCCGCCACCTGGTGGTGACTGACGACCCGGCCCTCGAACCACAGCCCCGGCCGGTGGTCACCCCACCGCTCCCGGACGAGCTCCCCGACAGTGCGTCCACTGGATCCCATGGCGCCGTAAGGTAATTGACGCATCGTCAGAAGTGGAGAGGTATGCGCTCCCCGGCTCGGGCGGGTGCCTCCGACTCGGGCGTGCGCGCCTCAGATTCCGCCGAAGAGCGCGTCGTCGCCCGCGGACATCTCGTGGTACGTGATCATGAAGCCGACGCAGAACGCGACGATCACGCCGAAGAACACCAGCATGCCCAAGGTGCCCACGGCCACCCTGACCGGGTTCGGCTCATGGGCCGTCGCCTTGTCGGGGTGCTGGGCCGTGTAGTGCACGGTGACGATGTCACCCTCGACGACCGTCGGACGTCCGTCGCTCTCCTTGAAGCGGATCGCACGGCCGTCACGCGCCGTGAACTCGTAGACGTGGTGCAGGGTCGTGGTGACCGAGGTGTCGTTGGCGCCCCCGCTGACCGTCGTGAACGCGCGCAGACAGCGTGCCTCCGCGGTCAGTCCGCTCTTCCAGGCGCTGCGCAGCTCCAGCGAGCGGCGGACCGACTTGGCCGCCGCGAACAGCACCACGGTGATCATCAGGGCGGGCAGGGCATAGAAGAACACATTCATGACGATCCCCCGTCGGTCGGTAACAGTTCCCCGCGCGCCGACCTGGTCGAGTCGACGTGCGGGGAACATACCCGCACCGTTGGCGTCCGCGCCTCAAGGGAGGCTCAGAACACCCGCCTTGGACATGCGGGCCTCAGAACGTGACGTCCGCGCAGGAGTAGAACGCGTTCGTCGTGTCCGCGACCGTCCACACCCCGAGGACGATGTGGTGTCCGCTCCTGCCGCTCGGCAGGGTGCCGGTGTGCGAGAGCGTGGACGGGGGGCGCTGTCCGTTGTAGGGGACCGTCAGGAACGGGGTGGTCTCCAGGTCCGCGCGGGTCAGCGCGTGGTTCTGGTTCCAGCCGGTCTTGGTGATGAAGTACTTGAAGTCGGTCGTCGCGTGCATCGCGGTGAACTGCCAGCGGAAGGTGTAGGTCTGTCCCGCGGTCACCTTGGTCGTCGGCCAGGCCGTACCCGCGGGGGTCCTGGGCTGGTCGAGCTGGCCGAAGTTGGTGTGGTTCGCGGAACAGATCTGACCATCGGCCGGGCCGGCCGCCGGGAAGCCCTTGAGGCCCTCGACGCTCTGCGGCTCCCATTGGATGTCACCGCAGTTGGCGACGATCCCGCCGTTCGCGGCGCACATCTTCTGCCGGCTGAGAGGCTGGTCGGTGTAGCCGTGGGCGCTGGCTCCGCCGGTGGAGAGCACGAAGGTGCCCGCCGTGGCGAGACCGAGAGCCGCCGCGTACAACTTCACTTTTCTGCTGGTGCGGGACTGGTTCGTCCGTGTGCGCATGCTGCCGCTCCTGGAGGACGTGGGGGATGTTCCCGTGAGCCGTGCGCGCGAGGTTCAGGTCTAGACCAAGTATCAGATTATTGCGGGTAGTTGAACATGTCCATACCAATAGCGGACCTGTCCGCCCGCCTGTCCGCCCCGCCCGGGGACCCGCAGCGCCCCACCCGGGGGCCCGCAGCACCCCGCCCGGGGACCCACAGCACCCCGCCCGGGTGGCTACGAGGACACCTCCCCGCGCCCCGTGCAGAACGCCACCGTCAGGTCCTTCACCAACGCCTTGCGTTCGTAGTCGTCCAGTTCGACCAGCCCCCGCAGGGTCAGTCGGGTCACCGTGTCCTCCACCGAGTCGACGACCGAGCCGAGCACGCTGTCGCGGTGCTGGGCGTCCAGGGCCGCGATCCGGCGGCGCTGCATCACGGCGGCGATCTCCGGCGCGTACTCGATCCGGGTCGGCTGCGCGGAGAACACCTCCAGGCCGACCGGAGCCGTGTCCGCGGACACCATCCGGGTCAGCGCCTCGCCGACCGCGTCCGTGTTGCGCAGGGTCAGGTCCCTGATCACGGCGGGCGGCAGTTCGGCGGGCAGCTGGGAGAGCACCCGCGAGAGCGCCGCCTCCACGCACTCGCGCAGATACGTCCGGTGGTCGTCGACGGCGAGCGTGGCCCGCGCGGTGTCCTTGACGCGCCACACGACGAGCACGACCACCCGCAGCTCGACCCCGTTCGCGTCGACCACGGACATCGGCTCGCTGCGCCAGTGCCGCAGCCGTACGTCGACCCGGCGGCGCAGCACGAGCGGGTTGACCCACATCAGACCGGTGCGCCGGACCGTGCCGCGATAGCGCCCGAACAGACCGAGCACCCAGGCCCGCCCGGTCCGGCCGCGGGCGAGACCGCCGAAGCCGAACAGACCGAGGGCGCCCGCCCCGGCGTACGCCGCCCATTGCGCGGGCCCGAGCCCGGCGCCCGCGGACCTGTGCAGTTCCAGCGCCGCCAGCACGGCGGGCGGCAGCGCCCCCGCCCACCAAGTGGTGAGAGCACATCCGGCCACACCGCAGGCCCCGGCCAGCACACCCGCCGCCCCGGGCAGCACCCGTGCGGGCCGTTCCACCAGCTCGGGATCGACCTCCGGCACCGGACGCGGAGGTCTGCCGGGCGCGGGCCGCCGGATCCTCGGCTGCTCGCCGGTGCCGCGCCGGCGGCCCACGACCGCGGGCGCGAGCGGCACGGACACCGGGTCGGGGTCGTCGCGGAAGAGCAGATGGACGGGGATCTCGGTGGTCACCTCGTTGTGGATGAGCCGGGCGGGCCGGTGGCCGCCGCACTCGGCCGCCGTGTCGGTCCGCGGTTCCACCGAGGGCGCCCCCTCGGACTCCGGGGTGTCTGACGTCGTCGTACTCATAGCTGCCTCCATGCCTCCGCGCCTGGAAGTGTGTTCACGAGCCGTGGGGAACCCGGACCGCTCAGCCGCACCGGACCGCTGCTCCGCCGCACCGGACCCGGACTGCTCCGCCGTACCGGACCCGGACTGCTCAGCCGTACGGAACCCTGCCTCCTCGCCCGTGCGGAACCCTGCCCGCTCAGGAGAAGAGCCGCCGCCAGGTCTCCGGTCCCGGATAGCCGTCGGCCGCCCCGCCGCGCCAGCCCTGGGCCCGCTGGAACGCCTCGACGTTGCGCCGGTCCGCCTCGCCCCAGCGCGGCCCCGGACCGTTTTCGTAGTAGGTGCCGAACCCCTTCTTGACCAGCTGTCTCCCCAGCTGGGTGACGTGGGCGTCGTTCGCCCCGGGCCGGAACACCGCGCGCCCCGGATAGCCGGGCACGGTGTGCGAGGAACCCGGGCCCGCCGTCGCGGCGGGGATGTTCCTGCCCTTCTTCCCCACCAGGTACGACCAGGTCCTCGGCCCCGGCAGCCCGTCCGCGTCCGCCCCCTTCCAGCCCTGCGCCCGCTGGAACGCCCGGGTGGCCCGCTGGTCCGCGGCCGACCAGCGCGGCCCCGGACCCCTCGGGTAGAACCGTCGCGCGCCCCGGTCCACCAGAAGCCGGCCGAGCTGGGTGACGTACGCGTTGTTCGCACCGGTCCCGAAGTAGGCGGCCCCCGGATAGCGGGTCGACGTGGACGGCAGCGGACCGCCGGCGCCCTCCGTGATCCCCTTGTAGCGATAGGGGACGTAGTGGCCCGAGTTCGTCCAGTACGCGTACGGGGTGGACTTCCTCCTGGTGTGCGGCGGGGTCTGCTCGTAGGCGACGTACTGGGTGTGCGTGTGGTCCGTCCAGCCTCCGAAGATGACGACGTGCGAGCCCTTCTCGGGGTTGTCGGGATTGTGGAAGAGCAGGATGTCGCCCGGCTGGAGCCGGTCCCGGGTGATCTTCACGCCGAAGCTGTCGAGGCTGCCCGTCCATTCGTTGCCCGGCAGGTTCCAGGCCATCGAGACGAAGCCCGAGCAGTCCTGCCGGTACCCGTCCCGCCAGTAGTCGTCCATGCTGTACGGCACCTGCGCGTTGATCCATGTCATGACCCGCTTGTAGATCTCCGCCCGGGTGGTGGCGGGCGCCCGGACCGCCTTCCCCGGCCTGGCCGGCAGCGCCGGTTTCCCCGCCGGACCGTGCAGCGGCGCCCTGCGGCCCTGGGGAGTGGCGTCGTGCCCGTCGGCCGGGGGAACGCCGGGCCGGACGGGTCCGTGCACGGCGGCGACCGCCGGCACCGCGCCGAGGACGGTACCCGCCGTGGCGGCCAGCGCGAGGGCCATGGGGGTTCGCGCCACCCCCGCGAGGCCGAGGGCGTGGGCGAGGGACGCCGGACGGCCCGGGGGGTCGGCCGGCCGGAGCCGCGAGGAAAGGGGCAGGGCGCGCCGCCGGTGAACGCATCCGGGGCAATCACAGTCACTCGCGGGTTCGAATTCCTCGAATACCGGAGTCTTCATGCGACGCCCCTCGTACTCCAAATGGAAATGTCCGCAATTCTGCACATTCGTCAGTTTCTCAACTGTCATCCGGTGGCGCACGTTGACGGTCCGAATGATGTACGGGACCACCCCCACCCGCCGTGGTGCTCCCGCCCGGTCAGGAGCACCCCCGCGGGTCGGGTAGAGTTTTCGCGTCAGCAGGCGCCGCTAGCTCAGTTGGTTAGAGCAGCTGACTCTTAATCAGCGGGTCCGGGGTTCGAGTCCCTGGCGGCGCACCGACCGAAGGGCCTCCCCGTGACGAACGGGGAGGCCCTTCGTCATACCCGCGAAACCGCTCACCGCGATCAGCGATGCCACCCCCGGCGCCGCCCTGGACGCCCGCGCCCCGGCACCCTTGCCACCGTCCGTCCGGCTTCCCTCCCGGGCCCGGCGTCACGGGTACGCGCGCCGCGGGGGGACCGGTGCGGCGGCCGTCGTGGACTTGGCCTCAAAGCGTCTATGAACCGTACCGCTCATCTGTTCTAAGGTGGCCTCAAGTGGCCCCGGTACCAGGCCGATTGTCCCGGCCCGATCCCCACCCCGGTGGGCGGGCCGTAAGCCTCCCGCGCCGGCGCCGGGTTACTCCCGCGACCCGTGCGCCCGCGGTCGAGGACCAGCCCGGTCGGCGGCTCCAGGGGGAGCGGGTCGTCGACCGGGCCCGGTAACCGCGCCGGCGCCCCCACCGGCGCGGCACCGGCGCCGCCCCGGCTACAGCCCGCTTCCCGTCAGGTACGCCGAGACGACCACGTTCGCCGTATAGCTGTCGCTCGTCCGGTCGAAGGTCCCGCCGCAGGTGATCAGCCGCAGCTCGGCCCGCCCCGACTTCCGTACTCCGTAAGCCTGTTGGGCGTCGAAGTGGTCGCGCGGCAGCACCTGGACGTCGTCCACGGTGAACTCGGCGACCGTCCCGTCCTCGCGCATGACCCGGATGTCGTCGCCGGGCTTGACGGAGCTGAGCCGGTAGAAGACGGCGGGGCGGGTCCTGGTGTCGACGTGGCCGACCATCAGCGCGGTCCCGACCGCCCCCGGCTGCGCCCCGGCCGCGTACCAGCCGACGACACCCGGCTGGTCGAACGGCGGCGGATCGATCGCGCCCCGGCCGTCGAGCCCGCGGGCCACGACGGGGGCCTGCACGCCCATCGAGGGAATGTCGACGCGCTGCGGCCTGGCGTTCCCGAGGGGCTTGAGCGCGGGCGGCAGCCGTACCTCCGGCGGCCGTCCCACGGCAGCGATGTCCCCCGTGGTCGGCGCCGATGTCCCCAGCCTCGGATCCGTCACCTCACGGCCCCACATCCACAGCCCGAGCAGCAGCACCATCCAGGCCACGCCGGTCAGCAGACGTCCGGCGCCCGGGGAACGCTCCCGTTCGGCCATGTCAGTCGCGGCCGTCGTGGCCCCGGCGCGCGCTGCGGACCGCCACGGCGACCGCGGCGACGCTCGCGAGGACCAGGCCGACCACGGTCTGCCTGGTGCCGGGGCCGGCCACGCGGGCGTCCCCCACCGTGGCGAGGCGGGCGGTTCCGCCGCCGCCCGCATGCACGGGCGCGACCGGTGAGGCGGGCACGGAGGCCCTGGGCGAGGATTCCCGCACCGGGACGGTGACCGTGCCCTTGACCCGGTCGCGGTGGCCGTCGCAGTCGACCCGGATGTCGTAGCTGCCGGGGCGCAGTGCGGTACGGACGCGGGTCTCGCCCACCAGTCCGCCGCCGCCCCCGCCGGTCAGCCACGCGTCCGAGACGAACGCGTCCGAGGCCGCGGCGCCCGTCCGGCCCGCGCAGCCCATGGCCCGCAGCTGGATGTCGCTGCCGGCGGCGGGGGACCCGGGAGTCACGGAGACCCCGGCCGGTCCCGTGCCCGCCGCGTACGCGGTGGGCGTGAACGCGGCGGCGACCACCGCCCCGGCGCAGAGAGTGAGTCGCATTGAGCGCATCGTGAAACCTCCAGATATCTGGAGACTCCCCCTCGCGGCGGCGGCCCGCATCTCCAGGTGGCCGCCACTGCTCCGTACGGGTCTGTCCGCGGCATCGCGGGTTTGGGGGTGCGCTCGGCACGCCCCGGGGCTCCGATGCTCCCGGCGCGCCCGGAGGCCGAGTCGCGTTCGGCGAGACCCGCGCCTCGGACGCGGTGGGCGAAACCCGCGCCTCAGATGCGGTGGGCGAAACCCGCGCCTCAGATGCGGTCCACGAGACCCGCGCCTCAGATGCGGTCGACGAGATCCGCGATGGAGTCGACGATCTTCGAGGGCCGGTACGGGTAGCGCTCGATCTCCTCCGGCGTGGTCAGCCCGGTCAGAACGAGGAAGGTCTGCATCCCCGCCTCCAGACCGGCCAGGACGTCGGTGTCCATGCGGTCGCCGATCATCGCGCTGGCCTCGGAGTGCGCGCCGATGGCGTTCAGGCCCGTCCGCATCATCAGCGGGTTCGGCTTGCCCGCGAAGTACGGCTGCTTGCCGGTGGCCTTGGTGATCAGCGCGGCGACCGCGCCGGTGGCCGGCAGCGGGCCCTCGGTGGACGGGCCGGTCTCGTCCGGGTTGGTGGCGATGAACCGGGCGCCGCCCTTGATCAGCCGGACCGCCTTGGTCATGGCCTCGAAGGAGTAGGTACGGGTCTCCCCGAGGACCACGTAGTCCGGCTCGTGATCGGTCAGGACGTATCCGATGTCGTGCAGCGCGGTGGTCAGACCCGCCTCACCGATGACGTACGCCGTGCCGCCGGGCCGCTGGTCGTCGAGGAACTTGGCGGTGGCGAGGGCGGAGGTCCAGATGTTCTCGACCGGCACGTCCAGGCCCATGCGCTTGAGCCTCGCGTGCAGGTCGCGGGCCGTGTAGATGGAGTTGTTCGTCAGGACCAGGAAGGGCTTGCCGGATTCGCGCAGCTTCCTGATGAAGACGTCGGCGCCCGGGATCGGCACCCCCTCGTGGATGAGGACACCGTCCATGTCGGTCAGCCACGACTCGATCGGCTTGCGCTCTGACATGTGCGGGGTCTCCTGCCGTCCTGGCGTACGTACGCACTCGATCCGGGGGCGCCGGAACGACGTCGTGCCGACGCCCCAGCCTAGTCAGGACGGCACGGTCCCGACCGGGTCGGACCGCCCGGACCGGCACTCCGCCGATCACCCGGTACCGGTTGTTCCCCAACTCCTCGACGAGCCGGGCGATGTGGGCCTTGACCGCGTAGTACTTCGGGATGCGGCCGTGCTCCGGAATACCGGAGCGGACGGGGGCGCCGGGAGCCTGGTCGTTCGGATAGTCCACGGAAACGATCGTCGCAGACGGCGTTCCCGCCACGGCTTCCAGGTGTCAGCGCCGACGCCGGAGTACCCGCCGTGACAGGGCGAGCAGTCCGGCTCCGCAGGCGACCAGCGCGAGCGCGAGCACGGCCAGTGCCGGCCGGTTCGGCCCGCCGGTCCCGGTCCTGGCCAGCTCGTTCGCGGACGGCGCGGCCGTACCGGTGCCGGCGGTACCGCCGACGGTGGTCCCGCCGCTGGTCGTCCCGCTCACCGTGCCCGTCCCGGCACCGGCGCGAGAGCCGACACCGGGGCCGGCACTCGCATCGGGACTCGCGCCGGCGTCGGTCCCGCTGTCCACGGTGTCGCCCTGGTCCTGGCCCGCCTCCTTGCCCGTCTCCTTGCTCGTCTCCGTGGACTTGCCCCCGCCCTCGACGCCGAACCGGTAGTCGTTCGACTCCCCTACCCAGTCGCCGTCGTCGCCGTGCTTCTGCACGACGGCGGCGTTGGCGACGACGGTGTTCGGAGCGGTGGCGTCGGAGGCCAGGGACAGCCGCACCTTCACGGTGAGGGTGCGGCCGGGGGCCACGGTGAACCCGGGGAAGCCGTCGTCGAACGGCCCCACGTTCTCGGCCTGGTCGCTCCGCTCGAACTTCACCGTGTGGGCCAGCTCCCCCTCGTAGAACTCCAGCCGCGCCTGTCCGGGCCGCAGCGTCCGCCTCTCGTCCACGAGGACGACGACCGGGTGGATCGCGCCGCAGGTGTGCGCCGTGGCGTTGGTGAGGTCGATGTACCAGGTCCCGAAGTCGCCGCCGGTCTGGTAGGCGTCGGGGCCACCGTGGATACGGGTCTTGATCGGGAAGTCATGGGTGTCGGACGAGACGCAGGCGGGCAGGGGGTCCAGCGCGTTCGCCGGGGCCGGCGTGAGCGTCACCCACAGCGCGAGAGCGGTCGGGGCGAGGGCGGTCGGAGCGAGCGGATGGGACGTACGCAGTCGCATGAGGAGCCTTTGGCCGATCGGGAGGGGGCGGGGATCGGGAGGACCGAAAGCGTCAGTCGGTGCCGGGCAATGGCCTCGCGACCCTGGCACGTGTCGCCCCCGCCGACTGACCGCCACCCGTGAAGGGCCCCCCGTTCGGCCGCGAATTTCCCTCATCCGGCCCCGAGTCCCCTCCCCGGGCCCGCACTCCCCTCGTTCAGCCCTCTCCCCGCCCGAACAGCGGGGCCAGCAGCAGCTGGGCCGCACCCTCGGCCACTCCTCGCGCTCCGCCGGGGGCCACCCGGACCGGTACCGGGGCGCCGCCCCCTTCGCGCCGGGCCCGTTCCTCCAGGACGGCGCCGACGCCGCGTACGAAGACCTCCTCGTGAGCGGCGACCGTACGACCGCCCAGCAGCACGAGGTCGATGTCGAGCAACCCCACCAGATTCGCCGCCCCGGCCCCGAGCACGCGGGCCGCCTCGGCCACGGCCCCCCGCCCCACCGCGTCCAGGCACAGCACCTCGATGCACCCCCGGTTCCCGCACTCGCACAGCGGCCCGTCCAGCTGGATGACCTGATGTCCGAACTCCCCGGCCCCGGTGCGGGCCCCCCGGTGCACGACCCCGCCGATCACGAGCCCGGCCCCCAGTCCCGTACCGAGATGCAGATACGCGAAGGACCCGCCGCCCGCGAAGCCGGAGCCGGAACCGAACCCGGAGCCGGTGCCCGAGCCGGAACCGAACCCGGTGCCGGACGGGGCGCCGGTCCCCACCGCGACCCCGAGCGCCGCCGCGTTGGTGTCCTTGTCCACGACCACGGGCAGCCCGAGCCGCCCGGCCAGCGCGTCCCGCAGCGCGAACCCGTCCCACTCGGGGAATCCCGTGACCCGGTGCAGCACCCCCAGGGTGTGATCCAGGGGCCCCGGCAGAGCGACCCCCACGCCCAGCGGTGCCACCCCGCCGAGCAGGGCCGACACCTCGCCCGCCGCCCCCTCGACCACCGCGTCGGCCCCGGCCCCCAGATCCAGCGGGGCGCGCCGCACGGCCACCACGGCCCCGGTGAGATCGCAGAGCACGACGGTCAGCTCGTCCCGGTCCAGGTGCAGCCCGACCGCGTGCCCCGCCTCGGGTACGAGCCGCAGGACCGTACGGGGTTTGCCGCCCGTGGACGCGCGGCGCCCCGCCTCCGTAGCGAGGCCGTCCGTCCGCAGCCGCGCGGTGATCTTGCTGACCGCCTGCGGGGTCAGCCCGGTCCGCTCGGCGAGTTCCAGGCGGCTGATGCCGGAAGCCCCCGCCGTGCGCAGCAGATCGAGCACCAGCGCGGCGTTGTGACTGCGCAGCGCCGGCAGGTTCACCCCGGCGGCCCCGGCGCCCGCGCCGGTTACCGGACTCCCGGGCACCCCCTGGTTCCCGAAGACGCCATAGGTCCCGGTCCCGGCCGCACCCCGGTTCGTGAAGACGCCGGAAGCCCCGGGTCCACCCTGATCCGCGAAAACACCGGAGGTCCCGGGTACACCTGGATTCCCAGGGATCCCCGGCGTCCCGTCCCCACCCACGCTGGTCCTGTTCACATCACCCATTGTCCCCCGCGCTTGCACTTTGGCAACAGCGTTGCGAAAGTAGGACCCATGACAGGCATGACTGGTACTGGTACCCCCCTTCGCGTGGGTCTCGTCGGCTACGGCCTCGCGGGTTCCGTTTTCCACGCCCCGCTGATCGCCACGACCGAGGGGCTCGCCCTCGACACGGTCGTCACGACCCATCCGGAGCGTCAGGCGCAGGCCCGCGCCGAGTTCGGCGACGGACTCCGGTTCGCCGCCACGCCCGACGAACTGCTGGCACGCGCCGACGAACTCGACCTCGTCGTCATCGCGTCCCCCAACAAGACCCACGTCCCGATCGCGACCGCCGCCCTCAAGGCGGGCCTCCCCGTGGTCGTGGACAAGCCCATCGCCGGTACGGCGGCCGACGCCCGCGAGCTGGCCGCCCTGGCCGACGAGCGCGGCCTGCTGCTCTCCGTCTTCCAGAACCGCCGCTGGGACAACGACTTCCTGACCCTGCGCAAGCTGTTCGCCGAGGGCGAGCTGGGCGACGTCCACCGCTTCGAGTCCCGTTTCGAGCGCTGGCGCCCGCAGCCGAAGGGCGGCTGGCGCGAGTCGGGCGACCCGGCGGAGATCGGGGGTCTCCTCTACGACCTCGGCAGCCACCTGGTCGACCAGGCACTCGTCCTCTTCGGCCCCGCCGCCTCGGTGTACGCCGAGTCGGACATCCGCCGTCCGGGCGCGCTGACCGACGACGACACGTTCATCGCGATCACGCACGAGAGCGGGGTCCGCTCCCACCTGTTCGCCTCCGCGACGACCGCCCAGCTCGGCCCGCGCTTCCGCGTCCTCGGCTCGCAGGCGGGTTACGTCAAGTACGGCCTCGACCCCCAGGAGGCCGACCTGCGCGACGGCAAGCGGCCCGGCGGCACGACGGCCGGGTGGGGCGTCGAGCCGGAGGCCCTGTGGGGCCGCGTCGGCTCCGGCGAGTCCCCGCTGACCGGCGGCGGCCGCCCCGAGCCGACCGTCCCCGGCGCGTACCCCGCGTATTACGCGGCCGTCGCCGCCGCCATCCGTGACGGCGCCCCCAACCCGGTCAGCGCCCACGAGGCCGCCGCCGCCCTCGACGTCCTGGAGGCGGCCCGCCGCTCCGCCCACGAGGGAGTGGTGGTGTCCCTGTGAACGCGCCCGTCGCACCGGAGATCGCCGAGCTGGAGGAGCAGGAGCGCCGTCTGACGCTCCCCCGCTTCACCCACGACGACGCCTGGACTCTCGGCACCCTCCTCGTCGAGCTCGCCCGCGAGCGGGGCGCGCCGGTCGCCGTGGACATCCGCCGCGCCGGCCAGCAGCTCTTCCACGCGGCACTTCCGGGTTCCACCCCGGACAACGACGCCTGGATCGACCGCAAGCGCCGCGTCGTCGAGCGGTACGGCTGCTCCTCGCTGCTGGTCGGCTCGCGCTTCCGCGCCAAGGGCACGACCTTCGAGGAGTCCTCGCGCCTGGACCCCGACGCGTACGCGGCCCACGGGGGCGCGTTCCCGATCGCCGTGACCGGCGCGGGTGTCATCGGCACGGTCGTCGTGTCGGGCCTTCCCCAGATCGAGGACCACAAGATGGTGGTCGAGGCCCTGGAGAAGTTCCTCTCCGCCTGAGAGCTGCCCCAGCGCGCCGTTCCCCGCGCCCCGAAAGGGGCGCGGGGAACGGCGCGAGCAACCACGGCACACCCGCTGCGAACCATGACGGCACAGCCCCTTCAGGGGCGCGAGGAACTGCGCGACCAGCCACAACGCACCCGCGGCCAAGAACGCGCCCCGGCACCGGCGGACCCGAACCGCGAACCGGCACCGGCACCGGCACCGGCGGACCCGAACCGCGAACCGAGCGGAGCGATCACGCGTTCTTGAGCTCTTGGCGCTGCCGCCCCAGCCCCTCGATCTCCAGCTCCACGACATCCCCCGCCCGCAGATAGGGCTTCGGCTCGGGCTGCCCGAGAGCGACCCCGGCCGGCGTCCCCGTGTTGATGACATCGCCGGGGTACAGCGTCATGAACCGGCTGACGTACCGGACGACCTCGGCGACCGGGAAGATCTGCTCGGCCGTCGTACCGTCCTGCTTGAGCTCGCCGTTCACCCAGAGCCTCAGCGACAGCGCCTGCGGGTCCGGGACCTCGTCCGCGGTCACCAGCCAAGGACCCAGCGGGTTGAACGTCTCGCAGTTCTTGCCCTTGTCCCAGGTGCCGCCGCGCTCGATCTGGAACTCGCGCTCGGAGACGTCGTGCGCCACCGCGTACCCGGCGACATGCGCGAGCGCCTCCTCCGCCGACTCCAGGTAGCGGGCGGTGCGGCCGATGACGACCGCCAGCTCGACCTCCCAGTCGGTCTTCTCCGACCCGCGCGGCACGAGCACCGTGTCGTTCGGCCCGATCACCGTGTCCGCCGCCTTGAAGAAGATCACCGGCTCGGCGGGCGGCTCGGCCCCGGTCTCCCTGGCGTGGTCGTGGTAGTTCAGCCCGATGCACACGACCTTGCCGATCCGGGCCAGTGGCGGACCGACACGCAGTCCGGCCGCGTCCAGCGCGGGCAGCTCGCCGGCCGCCGCGGCGGACCGGATCCGGCCGAGCGCCGCGTCGTCGGCGAGCAGCGCCCCGTCGATGTCCGCGACGACGCCCGACAGATCCCGCAGGGTCCCATCGGCGTCGAGCAGCGCGGGCCGCTCCGACCCCGCCGTACCCACTCGCAGCAGCTTCATGGTCACCGTCTCCCTCGATCGCGGGCCGTCGACCGAGGGGTGCGGCCGTCGGAGGACCGGCCGATCCTCCAAGCTCGCCGTCCAGTCCGCAAGACCCCGTTCACGGACTGGACCGACCGCGAGCTGTGGCCGTAAGCCCGTCAGGCGAGAGCCATGGCCGCGGGCGCCGCCCCCGGCATGTCCCGGTACAGCGCCGCTCGCTCCACCGCGCTCCAGGTCGTACTGGTCACGACGTACAGCGCGGCCGCCAGCGGCACCACGGCCACGGTGAACAGTGTGAAGAAGGACATGAACGGCATGAACTTGGCGACCGAGGCGAGGGCGGCCGCCTGGTCACCCTCGCCCACCGGAGGCGCCGCGGCGGTCATCCGCTTGGTACGCACGTAGTTGAAACTCGCCACGACCGCGACGACGGCGAAGAGGGCCAGGTAGACGAGACCGGCCGGCCCGAAGAGCCCGCCGTCGCCGAGCGCGTCAGCCCACCGGCCCCCGAGCGGCGCGGCGAACAGCTTGTGCCCGAGCAGGGTGTTGGCCCCGCCGCCGATCGTCGAGCTGGAGAACAGGTGGTAGAGCAGGAAGAAGGCCGGCATCTGGAGCAGGCTGGGCAGGCATCCGGAGAGCGGCGACACCTTCTCCTGGGCGTGCAGTTCCATCAGCGCCTTCTGGAACCTCTCGCGGTCCTTCCCGTGCTTCTTCTTCAGCTCGGCGATCTGCGGCTGAAGCGCCGCACGCGCCCGCTGCCCGCGCGCCGCCGCACGTGACAGGGGATGCACGAGCAGTCGTACGAGCGCGGTGAACAGGACGATCGCGGCGGCGGCCGCCGAGTCGTGGAACAGGGGCTGGAGCAGGTCGGCGATCTGCTCGACCAGGTGCGCGAACGCGGACATGAACGTGGACATCGGGTGAGCCCTCCGGGGGTCTCGTCTTGCCGGGAGTACGGAATGCGGCATGACGACCCGCGCAGGTCACCTGGGACGGAGAGCCACCCGGGGGTGGAAAGTCACCGGGTGTGAAGATTCACCGGGGGTGAAGAAGGGTGCCCTACGCGGTCGCCGGGAGGGCGTGTCCGGGCGCCCTGGGCCGCGGCCGTCCACTGGCGTCCGGATCGCGTTGCGGCAGGAAGGCCGTGCGGCGGGCGCGGTCGCGGATGGCCGTACGCACTCGGGTGGGCGGCACGACGGGCGCGCAGCGCGCCACGATGAGGGAGCAGGCGGCGAAGGCGGACCCGGCCGCCGCGGTAGCGGCGAACGCGACGGTGGCGGTGAGGCTGCCGGTGTCGAGCAGGGCGACTTCGAGGAGCAGGAGCAGCAGTACGGCGGCGGGACGGGCGTTGGCCCAGGTCCGGATCATCGACCGCTCCTCCTCTCGTACGTGGTGCGCCCCTCGACGAGGAGCGCGTGTCCTTCCGTTCGTTATACAGGATGATTCTGGGCCAACCGCCCGGCATCCGCCTTGGTATTCGTGGTGACATTCGTCCCGTCGTCCGAGCCGGCGTCCGCCCCGGCAGCCGTCCTAGCGGGCTCTGACGAGTCCCCGGCCGGCCGGGAGTCCGGCCCGACCCGCACGCGGGACTCGACCCCCGCCGGCTTCCGGGGTTCCGTGTCGACCGGCTCCAGCAGCCGCCTCGGCCCGAGCAGGGCGCGGCTGACCGGGTCCGCCGGGTCCAGGTCGAGCCCGGGGCCCGGCGTCATCTCCACATCCGGGACGGGCACGACCATGGCGCACGCGCGGCATTCGCCGTACGGGCCGAGTTCCGTGCCGCAGACGGCGTGCCGGAAGTAACGCAGGCGACTCTCCGAGAAGTGCTCGCGGCCCCACAGGCCGAGCGAGCGCAGGGTGGGCCACAGGGCGATACCGCGGTCGGTCAGGACGTACTCGTCACGCGGCGGCGACTCCTGGTACCGGCGCTTTTCGAGGATGCCCTCGGCGGTGAGCGCCTGGAGGCGGGCGGCCAGCACCGCACGCGGGATGCCGAGGTGCACGAGGAAGTCGTTGTAGCGCCGTACGCCGTAGAGCGCGTCGCGGATGACGAGGAGCGTCCAGCGTTCGCCGACGACCTCCAGCGCGCGGGCGATCGAGCACTCCTGCGTCGCGTAGTCCTTGCCCAGAGCCATGCCCCCACTCTAGCGACTTTTCGACATGTTGGTTCAGTGAACGAACCTAGGATGTTACGGTCTACCCGTACCAAAGGTTCAATGACCGAACCTACCCAGTGAAGTGAAGGGCAGGCCATGACCCGGCTCGACCGGACCGACACCAGCACGCAGCCCGCGCACGCCACCACACCCTCCGGGGCCACGGTGACGTCGGCCTCACCCTCCGGTTCGGCCGACGCCCGTTCCTCGGCCTCCCCGGCGGAGAGCACCCCGCGGGCCACCCCGACCCTCGCCCTGACCAGTGCCGCCACCGCCGTGGCCCTGATGACGTACACGGCGCCGATGGTCACGCTCCCCGACACCGCGGCCGCGCTGCACACCTCGGTCTCCGCCCAGGCCTGGCTGCTCAACGGCACCCCGCTGGGCCTGGCCGCGCTGCTCCTCGTCGCGGGCAGCCTCGCGGACGACTACGGCCGCCGCCGGATCTTCCTGGCCGGCACGGTCGCCCTCGGTATCACCACCGCCCTGGGCGCCCTCGCGGGCTCGACCTGGCTGTTCACCCTGACCCGCGTCGCGCAGGGCGCCGCGAGCGCGGCGATCCTCGCGAGCAGCCTGGGGCTGATCGTGCACGCCTTCCCGACCCCGCGCGGGCGACTGCACGCGACGGGGGTGTGGGGCGCGTTCGTCAGCGGCGGCATCGCGGCGGGCCCGCTCCTCGCGGGGGCCATCGCGGGCTGGAACTGGCGGATGGCGTACGCCGTCCTGGGCGCCGCCGCCCTGCTCGTCGCCCTCCTCGGAACCCGCGCCCTGACCGAGTCCCGCGCACCCCGCGGCGGCCGGCCCGACCTCGCCGGGGCGCTGACCTTCGGACTCGCGCTGGTGTCGCTGGTGGCCGCGCTGACGCTCGGCCGCGACGGCTGGCTGCGCGCGCCGGTGGGGCTGCTGCTGGCGGCGTTCCTCGTCCTGATGGCCGTGTTCGTCGCCGTCGAACGCCGTACCGGGACGCCCATGATCGACCTCGGACTGCTCCGGCACCGCCGTTTCCTCGCCTCGTCGGCGAGCGGGCTTTTCATGGGCCTCGCGGTGATCGGCCTGTTCAGCTTCCTTCCCGCGCTGCTCCAGCGAACGCTCGGACTGTCCGCCATGGACACCGCGTGGCTGTTCCTGCTGTGGTCCGGCCTCTCCTTCACGGTCGCCCTCCAGGCCCGCCGTCTCGCCGGCCGGGTCTCGCACCGTCATCAGCTCGCCCTCGGTTTCGCGCTGCACGCGGCCGGCGTTCTGACGATGCTGGGCGCGATCGGCGCCGGCTCGTGGCTCCGGCTGCTCCCGGGCTTCGTGATCTCCGGGGTGGGCAGCGGCCTGCTCAACGCGGCGCTGCCGCTGCTCGCCGTCGAGTCCGTGCCCGCGACGCGCGCCGCGATGGGCTCCGGCGCCCAGCAGACCTTCCGCTACATCGGGTCGTGCGCCGGGGTCGCCCTCACGATCGCCCTGGTCACCTCCTCCGGCGGCCCGGCGCGCGGCGCGGACATCGCGATCATCGTCTCGGCGGTGCTCGCCGCACTGGCGGCGGCGAGCGTCCTGGTCCTGCGGGACCGGGCGTGAGCCCGCGGGGGCGACGGCACGGCAAGGGGTTCCCGGCGTGAGCGGGGCCCGAGCCGAGCAGGCGTCAATGGGGATCGGGATCGAGCCGGGCCCGCGTCAGCGGGGCCTGAGCCGGGCCCGAGTCAGCGGAGCCGCATGGCGGTGAGCTTCCCCCACACCGCCATGCGGTACCGGGAGGTGTAGTCGGGGGTGCACGTGGTGAGCGTGATGTAGTACCCGGGCTGCGTGTACCCGTACGACGGCCGGACGGTGCTGCGCGGCACCGGGCGGATCACCCCGCCGTCCCGCGCGGACGTCCGCGGAAGCGTCCGGTCGACGGTGTACGTGTAGACGGCGGCCTTCGTCTCGACGGTGATCGTGTCACCGCGCCGGAGCCTCGGGAGGTACCGGAACGGCTCCCCGTGCGTGTTCCGGTGTCCGGCGAGAGCGAAGTTCCCGGCCTGCCCCGGCTGTTGGGTGCCCTTGTAGTGGCCGACGTACCCCTTGTTGAGGACGCCCGCCTTGCTGACGCCCTCGGCGACGGGCACCCGGAGGGAGAGCCGGGGAATACTGAGGACGGCGTAGGCCTGGGACCAACGGGGGTGCACCTGACCGCCGTTGGCACCCGACGGGGAGGGTTGTCCGGCGGAATCTCCGGCGCCCCCGGCATCGGACCCGCCCTCGCCGGTCCCCCCGGTGCCGCCACCGCCGCTCGCGCCGTCGACGGTGCCCGCGTCCGGGGCGGCGCTCCCATGGACCGGGGTCCCCCACTCCCGCTCCAACGCCTGCACCTTGCGCTCCGCGCCGTGCTGCGCCTGCCGGTTGGTCCACCACAGCTGGTGCGCGACCAGGAGGAGCAGCACCACTCCGACGGTGACGAGCACCTCGGCACCGCTCCAGACCGCGCGCCGGTACGCGGCCCGCCGTCGCCGCGTGCCGTGGTGCACGACCTCCGGAGCCCGCATCCGTACGCCCCCTTCGCCGGGCGCACGATAAGCGCCGCCCCGCCAACTCGCCAGCCCCGCGCGGCTTCCGTACGCACCGATGCCCCTCGGCGCTCCGGCAGCGCACCGACAGCTCACCCACCGGGTGTGCCGCCGATCGCGCCGACCGGGGCTTCCTCCACTGGTTTTAGAAAGGGCTGTCACAACCCTCGACAACCCCACGCGCCACACCCGATGCTTCCTGATGGCATCAGCGGAACGGGCAAGCGCCGGTGGGGACGAGCCGGCGACCGAGTTCGAAGTCGAGTCGACATCGACGGCCAACTCCATTGAGAAGAACGGGAGTTGTGCCGAGACGGACGGAGAAGCCAGCCATGATCCGACGCAGAACACTTCTGGCCGCCGCGGGCGGTACGGTCCTCGGCGGCGCCCTGGCGACGGGCACCGCCCGCGCCGACGCGACGATCGCGGTCAACCCCGCCACGACGTACGGGAAATGGGAGGGGTGGGGCACCTCACTGGCGTGGTGGGCCAACGTCTTCGGCGCCCGCGACGACTTCGCCGACCTCTTCTTCACCACCAAGTCGACTACGTACAACGGCGCTTCGCGCCCCGGTCTGGGTATGACCATCGCCCGCTACAACCTCGGCGCGTGCAGCTGGAACACCGTGGGCGGCGAGAGCATGACCGCGTCCGCCAACATCCCCTCCTTCAAGCAGATCGAGGGCTACTGGCAGGACTGGAACAACGAGGACCCGACGTCCTCGGCCTGGAAGTGGACGGCGGACGCCACCCAGCGCGCCGCCCTCACCAAGGCGACGGCGCGCGGCGCGACGAGCGAGCTGTTCGCCAACTCCCCGATGTGGTGGATGTGCCTGAACCACAATCCGTCGGGCGCCTCGGGCGGCGGCAACAACCTCCAGTCCTGGAACTACCGCCAGCACGCCTCCCACCTCGCGGCGGTGGCCCTCTACGCGAAGACGAACTGGGGCGTGAACTTCGCCACCGTGGAGGCGTTCAACGAGCCCTCCTCCAGCTGGTGGACGTCCACCGGCACCCAGGAGGGCTGCCACATGGACGCGTCCGTCCAGTCGGCCGTACTTCCGTATCTGCGCAGCGAGTTGAACGCCCGGGGCTTGACGTCCACCAAGATCTCCGCGTCGGACGAGACGAGCTACGACCTGGCCCGTACGACGTGGGGCTCCTTCAGCTCGACGACCAAGGGCCTGGTCAACCGGGTCAACGTGCACGGCTACCAGGGTTCGGGCGGCCGACGGGACCTCCTCTACACGGATGCCGTGACGTCGTCCGGCAAGGCGCTGTGGAACTCCGAGTACGGCGACGGCGACGGCACCGGCCTCACCCTGGCGAGCAACCTCCTCCTCGACTTCCGCTGGCTGCACCCGACCGCCTGGGTCTACTGGCAGGTGATGGACCCCACGGCGGGCTGGGGCATGGTCAAGTACGACGCGAGCACCCTGACGGCCGGCGCGGTCGAGACGAAGCTCTACGTGATGGCCCAGTTCAGCCGCCACATCCGCCCGGGAATGACGATCGTGGACACCGGCGTGGACTACGCGGCGGCGGCGTACGACGCGACGGCCAAGCGCCTGGTGGTCGTCGCGGCCAACAAGGCGACGTCCGCCCAGACCCTGACCTTCGACCTCTCCCGCTTCACCACGGTCTCCGGCGGCACGGGCGGACTGGTCCCCCGCTGGAACACCCTGACGTCCGGCGGCGGCGACCTCTACACGTCCCACTCGGACACCTACCTCGGCGGCAAATCCCTCGCGGTGCCGTTCGCGGCCGGGGCGGTACAGACGTTGCAGGTGGACGGGGTGGTGGTCTGAGACGGGCCTGAGGGGCGCGGCGGCGCGAACCGCCGCGCCCGACGGTCCACCGGGCGCGCGACGGCTCAACGGGGCGCTCCGGAACATGCCGTCAGGGACTCCCGCGTCTCTGGCCTGCAGGTCTCTCTCCTCGGCGGCCCGACGGCAGTACGGTGTCCCCCATGCGCCCCGACACGCCTGCCGAGAACGTCGACCACACCGCCGAAGCGGCTCGCCTGGAGCGGACCGCCGGCCTGTATCCGGAGGACGCCGAGCACCTGCTCCTGCAGGCCGCGGCCCACCTCGAACTGGCCGGCGACCGCCCCGGCGCCACCACTCTCTACGACCGCCTGCTCGCCTCGGACACTCCCCTGGAGAAGCCGTATCTGGTACGCGCCCTCAAGGCGTCGAACCTGTGGGAGTACGACCACGAGGCCGAGGCCCGAGCGATCATCGACGGAGTCAGGGCAGCGGCCCCCCGCGACCCGGCCCCCTGGGTGATCGTGGCCGAGGCCCTGGAGTCGCACGACGAACTGGAAGCGGCGCAGGACACGTTCACGCAGGGAACGGTCCTGCTCCTGACGGACGTGCCCGAGCCCCCGTACGCCACACTCCCGCTCCTCTTCGGCCGCCACCGCGTGCGCCGGATGCTGGGCGCGGCCCACGACGAGTGGGACGCCCTGGCCGACACCCTGCACTCGTCCGCGATCTCCCTGGACGAACTCCACGACCCCAAGCGGATCTGGTCCCTGGGCTCGGACAACCCCGCGGAACTCCAGGCCGAGATCAGCCGCCTCCAGGCGGAACTGAGCACCTACCGCGAGGCCCTCTCCCGCCCGTTCCCGGTGGCGGTCCTGCACTGGTCGGCCCCCGAACTCGCGGAACTCACCGCCGCGTACCCGGACCTCACCAGCGAGTACCCCTCCCACGAGGAGCACCTCGCGACGATAGAGGCGTCCCTGCGCGAACTGGCCATGTCCGGCACCCCGAACCTCGGCATCGTCACCGCCACAGTCCCGTCCTACGAGGCCTTCGCCGCCTCGGAGGCCGCGTCCCCGTCGGACGCCACCCTCCTCCCCCAGTACGCGACGACACTGGCGGCACGGGGGCTGGCGGTGGCTTGGCCGCCGCAGCGGACGAGCGAGTGCTGGTGTGGGTCGGGGGCGGCTTATGGGGAGTGTCACGGGGTCACCCAGTAGAAAACGTCTCACTCAAGTAGGCATCCGATACAGGAAGTCGCTGTTTCGGATGCTCTTGCCGTGCTGACGATAGAAAAAATATTGCAGGCCGACCACAGCTCCGACCGCGAATCGGTTTGGCGGTCTGTCAGTATGATGGTCTGACGCACACAGCCGCGACGCCCAGAGGGGGGCCAATGGTCTGGCAGGAGCAGCACTCGTCAAAGCAAATGTCGACTCCGGATACTCCATCAATTAAAGAGCTGATGGACGATATGAAGCGAGGTCGACTCGCCATACCGGATTTCCAGCGAAGTTTCGTTTGGGATCCGGCCGATACACAAAAGCTCCTCGTCTCCATAGTTGCCCGCTATCCAGCAGGAACCCTTCTCTTCTGGGAACAGAAGACGCCGCAGATTAAACGACGGCCCTTCGAAGGGTTCGACGGCGTCCTACTCAAAGAGTCCGCCACTCTGGTCCTTGACGGACAGCAGAGACTGACATCGATATTTCAAGCCCTCACGGGCACGGGGCCGCAAAGATTCTTCGTCGATCTCAAGCTTCTAGGCTCGCTCGACTCTGATTCTCCAGGCCTTCTGGACGCGAGCCGCCTCGACGACGTGATCGTTTATCGAGAGATCAACGCCAGGTCGCTACGCAGGCGCCCTCCGCCTGACGCATCAGAAGAGATCAAGCAGTCACTCTTCCCGCTATCACTAATCGAGTCTGACCGAATCGAGGAATGGCTTGATGTAATGGAAGACGCCATAGAAGGCGAGAACTGGAAAGCCATTCGCAGCGAGGTAAGAGAGTTGGTGAGAAAATACCTGCGGCCGATTGGAAATTATCGATTCCCGGTGGTTGAACTACCAGAAGCGACACCTCTTGATGCGGTGTGTCGCATATTCGAGACGCTAAACCGAACAGGTGTCAAGCTCAGCGTGTTTGAGCTTTTGGCCGCCCGCTTTTGGCCAGCCGGCGTTGACCTTCGAAGAGATTGGGAAAGGGTGCAACACAAACACCCGATCCTAGGATCTTTCGAAGTTGATGCCTACTATCTACTTCAGGCTGTTTCACTTCGAGCGACGGCTGAAAAATTCAAGGGTGCGCGGGGAACCAAGTCGGCTTCTGCGCAACGCAGTGACGTCTTGGAGCTGACACCCCAAGAATTTGAAAAACACTGGGATCAAGTCGCCCAAGGAGCTGCACGCGCACTAACCTTCCTTCGCGATGAATGTGGAGTACTCGCCCCAAAGTGGCTTCCGTATTCTATGATTCTCGTCCCCTTGTCGGCGGTGTGGCATGTACTTGAAACTAAGCGATCAGTAGAGAGTGGCGCAGCCCTTCGAAAGATTCGCCGCTTCTTCTGGTGTTCCGTTTTTTCTAGAAATTACGACCAAGGCGGTAACAGCCAAGCAGGCAAGGACTTCATGGACCTCACCTCTTGGCTCAATAACGGCGAAAGGATCCCTGAAGCCGTAGAGGGGTTCACTTTCACCGGCGAAGTCCTAGACTCGGCCCGAACCAACTTGCAAGCCCTATACAAAGGCGTAATGGCGTTGACACTGAGCAGCGGGGCACGCGATTTTCATTCGGGTTCAAATTTGACACCAGAAAAGATCCTCGAAGAGAGCATTGACGCTCACCATATCTTCCCCAAGAAATATCTTGAAGAAATAGGCGACCCAGGCAATCCCGAGCTAATTCTCAATCGAGCATTGATCGACAAGAGGACCAACCAAAGCATTGGCAAACGTGCCCCGTCAGAGTACCTCGCTACCATGGAAGACGCTTTGGGGGAAGAAGAAGTAGCCGGTATTCTGCAGTCACACTTGCTGCCCGGAGACCAGAATTCCCCGCTGCGGAACGATAATTATGGCGCGTTCCTTCTCTCTCGCAAGAATCTGGTCGTTAGAGCCATCGAATCGGTCACCGGCGAATCAGGAACATAACCTGCACCCGGCGTTTCCTTTATGTACTCTAGCCACTCCAGCTTGACCGTGCATTCGACGGATGCCGAACGACCACACTGCTGAACCGGAGCAGTTTCACCGTCAGGTCGAGGCCTTATCCCGAGACGTAGCCCAAATAAGACCTCGGCTTGCGAATTTGGCACCTATAGAGCTCCAACACAGCTGGCGTAGCATATCGAGGGCAACAGTCTGTCCGCTAGGGCCTGTCCGGGCGATCACGTGACCGCCCATTATCCGGGGTCGTTGTTGTAGGTATGGGGCGGGGCGAAATATGAACAGGCCAACACCTATAGGCGATCCGCTCTGGGGGCTGAGCGCTTCGGTGGCCGAATTCTCACTACTCGGCCACACTCCGGGCTGAGATTAATTCGCCATCCCAACCCATCCCCAGCTCGGCTTCAAACTTCACCTGCGCCCGGTCCAGCACCTCGTCCACGTCACGGCCATGCGCTTGGAGCCAGTGGAGGAGGTCCGCGATAACACCGATGACCGCTTCCTCCTCTACGGCCGCACCTAACGTGCTCGGAGCCGTCACCCGGGACAGTTGCGTCACACCGTAAAGACCGAGCATCGCTGCGGCTCTTGCCACGCGATCGCCGCCGCTATGGCCGTCGGATGAGCTCAGCTGGGTGGACAGCTCGCACCACGTGGTTTTTCGGTCCGGGTGGAGCAGCACACCCCAGCGGTCGGCGACGGCGTCGACGAGCGCCATACCCCGCCCACTTTCGGAATCGACTCCCGCCTCGACAAGCGTTGGCAAGGCGCGAGCGTCTGGGTCATGAACCTCGATACGCAGACGGGTGCCGTTCATCGAGACCGCGAGCGTGGCCGGGGTTCCCGCGCCGACGTGCGTGATGATGTTGGACACCAACTCGCTCACACAGAGTTGGGCCGCGTCGGTGACCTCGTGCAGGCCCCAGCCCCCCAAGTGCAACCGCATGATGCGGCGCAAGGCGGCCACTTCCTCGGGTTCCGCGGTGAAGTCCAGTTCCCACGGCTTCCGTGACATACACGCTTCCTGGATCACGAAGACCCCTCTCGTCGCATGCCATCTCCGCATGGCCAGCGGAGCGTCACGCATCCTCACGATGAGTTGCGTCCTGGATCAGAGTGGCGTGCGCCCATCCCGTCGTGCAATGTGCAGGACGGGATTCCCACTTAAGAGTGATTGGCAGGAACAGGCCTTGGCGCAAGACTGAACACCCACTGTTCAAGGGATGGTTGAGATGGCTGGTTCACCGACGGCGCGCCGTCGTCGTCTCTCGATCGAGCTGAAGAAGCTCCGCGAGAGCAGCGCACTGACGTGCGCGCAGGTCGGCGAGTCCTTGGACTGGAGTGGGTCCAAGGTGAACCGGATGGAGACGGGGACCGGCAGAGTCCAACCGTCCGACATCGACGCGCTGTGCCGCTTCTACGCCACCACCGACGAGCTTCGCGAGTTCCTCAAGTCACTGGCCCGGCAGGCAAATACGCGCGGCTGGTGGCAAGTGCACGGCGCCGGGGTGCCCGAGTGGTTCAACATCTACATCGGCCTGGAGCAGGACGCGTCCACGTTTCGCCAGTACCAATGCGAGTTGATCCCGGGCCTGATGCAGATCGAGCCGTACATCCGCGAACTCCACACGACCGGCGCCCACATGTCCGCCGAGGACATCGACAGGGCCGTACGGGTGCGTGCGGAGCGCCAGACCATGTTGTCGCAAGTCGAAGCCCCCGACGCCTGGTTCATCGTGAACGAAGCCGCGCTGCGCCACATCATCGGGGATCGGGCGCTGATGCGAAGCCAGCTCGAACGCATCTTGGAATCAGCCGAGTTGCCGACCGTGACTCTGCAGGTCCTTCCGTTCGACTCGGGCACCTATCCGGTCACGGGTTCTTTCACCATGCTGGGCTTTCCGGCACAGGAAGCACCGGACCTGGTGTATCGGGACGGCATCACCGACGCTGTCTATCTGGAGGGAGAGCATCATGTTCGGGAGTACACAAGGGCGTTCGACGGGCTACGAGCCGCAGCCTTGAGTCCTCAGCGTTCCGCCCTACTGATCAAGTCCGTCCTGAAGGAATACGCACAGTGAGCATCTCGGAGTCCACGAACCCCGGCGACCCGGCGTGGTTCACCTCGTCGTACAGCAACGGTGCGGGAGGTGAGTGCGTGGAGGCCGCCTTCGTACCCACAGGTGTGCTGGTGCGGGATTCTAAAGTGCCGGGCGGCCCTCATCTCAAGGTGTCCGCCGAGCCATGGCGCAAGTTCCTCACGACATCGACGGGCTGACGAGAGACGGCGACACTCTCTCGCCCTCGACTCTCTCCCCCAGGGGCGCGGTCGAGACAGGCGACTCGGATGCCGTCTCGGCGGCGAGGTGCGATGAGTGGTCAGCGTGCGCCAACTTGACGTTCCCGCAGGGAGTTCGGGGCATGTGGTGCCGGGCGACGGAGGGTTCTGCCGGTCGCCGGCGCGAGCTGAGGTCGGACTGTGACACCCCTGTTGCCGGAACTATGGGCTCCGCCACAGGTGATCGGGGACGGGCGTGCTGGACTCGGCGGACTCGCTGTTCAACCGACCGGGGGCCGCAATGTGGTTGCTGAACCTGCTGTTCGTCGTCATCGCGGTCGTCACCGCCTTTGGACTCGCCGGGTACGGCTGCAGCGCCCTGGCCCGGCACGGCGTCCGGCGCGGGGGGCCGGTCCCAGTACTGCGCGCGCTCGGTGCGCTCGCGGGCGCTGTCGCCGCCGGGCTGTACGCATGGGGACTGCTGATCATCGTCGGCGCACTCATGACGGCGGAGGACGGCGGGACCAACTCCGCGCCGCCCCAGTCCTGTCGCACGTCTGGGTGGTGGGAGCGGCAGAAAGAAGGGATCGGCATCGTCGACTATTCCGTGAGCTACGTACCGCTGCGGTTCGTGTGCGAGACGAGTGACGGCGGGCGCTACGACAACGGCGACGTTCCCGGCTATGTGAACCCCGCCGCCCTGGGCTTCGCCCTCGCCGGTACCGGTTTCGTCATCTCCGCAGGTTATGCGGCCGAGCTGCGAACCAGGGGGCAGGCCCGCCGGGCTGAGCCGGGGCGTTAGCCTCGGGGAGCATCCCTGAACTGGTATGGGGCAGCGGTAGGAGGCAGCAATGGCGAAGGTACCGGCCGCGGTAGTGGCCGCCGGGGGGCTTGTCGGTGGGTACGGCGTCGCCCGTTGGAGCAAGAAGCGGCAGCTCGGCGGGGTCGTGCTGGCCGGCGCCGGGGCCGTCGCCGCGCGGCAGTGGAAGCAGCAGGCCGGCGGGAAGGCCGCGGGGGCGCTGACCGCCGCGTACGTCGCCGCCTTCGCCGGGTCGCATCCGCTGGCCAAGAAGGTGGGCGCCTGGCCCGCCGTCTTCGGCGTCGCCGGTGCCGTGGCCCTCGCCTCCTGGGCCGTCGCCGACCGGCACGCCTGAGCGACGAACGACCGGCACGCCTGAGCTGCGAACGGCCAGCACGCCTGAGCCGCGAACGGCCGGCCCCGGGGAGCAGCCAGGCGGCACGGCAGCGCGGCGGCCAGAGGGGTACGAGGAGTACGGGCCGCGCGGGGTGCGCCCGGAAGCGGCCCGCCGGCCGGAGCGGCGGACGGGCTCTAAGGTCCGCCTAAGCTTTCGTGACAGTTCCCTTGAGTTCCGCATGGTCTTCTCGGCCGTGGGTGACGGCAGCCGCCGACGCCCGCGAGCGCGAAGGAGAGCACGGATGCCAATGCCACGCACGTCACGCATGAAGAGCAGGGCACGGTGGACCGCCGTGGCGGCCGCGGCCACCGCGGCGATCTGTCTGACCGGGTCGGCAGCCGCGTCCTCGACCCCGTCGCCCGGTGGGAAGCCGACCACGACCACTGCCGTCGACGGGGCCGAGGCCGCCAAGGCCAAGGCGGTCGCGGCCGCCAAGGCGAACGGCAAGGACCATCGCAAGGACCATGGCAAGGGCAAGCCGACGGAGGATCAGGGCCGGCTTGTGGAGGCCTTCGCGAAGGGGGTCGCCGCGCGGCTCGGGGTGAGCCCGGCGTCGGCGCGGCAAGCCGTCAAGGAGTTGTTCGCGCTGGCGGACCGGCACGGCGGCGTCGACCCGAGGAGCCCCGAGTTCGCGGCCATCGCCAAGCGGCTCGGCGTCACCCCCGCGCAGTTCGAGAAGGCACTGTCCGCGACCAAGCAGGCCATCGGTGAGCAGCAGGGCCCAGGAAAGCCCGGTGAGGGCAAGGGCAAGGGTGCGGACAAAGGCAAGGACGACGGCAAGGGCAAGGGCAAGCCCGGGCGCGACAGGCCCGTCATCAAGCACCAAGGACCGGACAACCCCGCCGACGTGCGGAGCGTCGCCCTGGGCGTCGCCCATCGTCTCGGAGTGAGCACGGCCGCCGCGGAGCGAGCGGTCAAGGAGCTGTTCGCGCTCTCCGACCGGGTGGGCGGTGTCGACACCGGAGGCACGGAGTTCGCGGCCATCGCCAAGCGGCTCGGCGTCACCCCCGCGCAGTTCGAGAAGGCACTGTCCGCGACCAAGCAGGCCGCGATCGCCAAGGAACAGTCCCTGAAGGGCTGATCCGGCAGCGTTACGGTCGGTCCGGCTGGTCCGGCAGGTGACGGTCGGGCCGGCTCATCCAGCAGCATGACGGTCGGTCCGGCGCCCCCGGGCCGACCACCCTTGCCGCCCCGGCCACCCTCGCTCACCCATTCGTCCCACCCTGTCCGTCCCCGCCTCCCGGACAGCCCTCACCCCTGCCCCTGCCCCTGCCCCTATCCGATCCGGCCCCCGAACAGGACGATTACCCCCATGCGTGTGCTGGTGGTGGACGATGACGACGCGGTACGCCTCGCGCTCTCCCGGGCTCTGGTCCGGGATGGCCACGAGGTGGCGGAGGCGAGCGACGGGACAGCGGCTCTGGCGGCGCTCGGAGGCAGTCGGCCCGACGCCGTCATCCTGGACGTGCTCATGCCCGAGCCCAACGGCCTGGAGGTGTGCCGCCGGATCCGGGCCCGGGGCGACCGTGTGCCGATCCTCATGCTGACCGCCCGGGACCTCGTCGAGGACCGGGTCGCCGGGCTGGACGCGGGCGCCGACGACTACCTGGTCAAGCCGTTCGCCCTGGACGAGTTGCGGGCACGGATCCGCGCCCTGCTCCGGCGCAGCGGCGCCGCTCAGGAGGAAGTCGTCCGCTTCGCCGACCTGGAACTGGACGTGGCGGCCTGCCGGGCCCGGCGCGGCGGGCGGACGCTGGAACTCACCCGCACCGAGTACGCCCTCCTGGAGCTGTTCCTGCGCAACCCGCAGCGCGTGCTCAGCCGTTCGCTCATCTTCGAGTCGGTGTGGGGATACGACTTCGGGCCCTCCTCCAACGCGCTCTGGGTCTACGTCAGTTATCTGCGAGCGAAACTGGAGGCGGGCGGCGAACCCCGGCTGCTCCAGACCGTGCGCGGACTCGGATACGTACTGCGGGAGGAGCCGTGACCCTGAGCAACCGGGTGGCGCTGGCCGGGGGCGCCGTGGTCTGCGCGGCCCTGCTGCTCGCCTCGCTGATCATCTACCCGTCGCTCAGCGCCGGTCTGCACCACCAGCACGATTCCGTACTGATCACCGCCGCGGACAAGGACGCCTCCAAGCTGCTGGCGGGGTTCAGGACCAAGATGCAGGCGTTGGAGCGGGAGGGCACGCCTCTGGCGGCGCCGACCTCACCGGTCACCGTCGGCTCCACACAGCTTCAGTTCATCGTCCCGCCGGTCACCTCCGGTACCGAGGGCGACTTCATCCCCGTCACCGCGAAAGATGTCCAGGTCGCCCGGGGCGCGTCCCCGGCCTATTTCCAGGACGCCACGTTCAAGGGAGTGAACTACCGGGTCTACACAGCGCCGTTGGCCAGCTGGAACGGGGCGCTCGTCCGCTCGTTGATACCGCAGTCCGTGGTCGACTCCACGCTCGGCCCGCTCGCCGTCATGCTGATCGTGATCACGGCCTGCGGCACCCTGCTGGCCGTCCTCGGCGCGCGGCTCGTGGCGGGCCGGGTGCTCCGCCCCGTACGGCGGCTCACCGAGACGGTCGAGCACATCACGGCCACCCAGGACCTCACGGCCCGGATCGACGTACGGGGACGCGACGAGATCGCCAGGCTGGCAGGCTCCTTCGCCGCGATGATGACGGCCGTGGAGGAGTCGGTACGAGCGCAGCGGCAGCTGGTCGCCGACGCCTCGCACGAGCTGCGCACCCCGCTGACCAGCATCACCACCAATCTGGAGCTGCTGAGCGAGGGCCCCGGTGTGGCCGATCCGCAGGCCCCCGCCCTGGTCGAACAGGCCCGCGCTCAGGCCGAGGAGCTCCGGTCCCTGGTCAACAACCTGGTGGAACTTGCCCGGTTCGGGCAGCAGGACGCCCACACCGAGGACACCCGCCTCGATCTGCTCACCGAGCGGGTGGTGGCCCGCACCGCCCGCCGCAGCCCTCAGGTGACGCTGCGTACCGATCTCGGCGCGTGCATGGTGCACGCCGACCCCGACGCCCTGGAGCGCGCCGTGGGCAACCTCGTCGACAACGCCGTCAAGTGGAGTCCGGCGGGCGGTCAGGTCCTGGTCGCGGTGTTCCCCGACGGTACGGTCACGGTCACCGACGAGGGGCCGGGCATCCCCGCGGCCGACCTGCCCTTCGTGTTCGACCGCTTCTACCGTTCGCCGACCGCCCGGTCCCTTCCCGGGTCCGGCCTCGGGCTCGCGATCGTCAAGCAGGTCGCGGAGACCCACGGCGGCACCGTGGCCACCGAACCCCTGGACCGGGGTCTGCGCATGAGACTCTCCCTCCCGGCCGCGCCCTGACCTCTCGCGTACGCGGGAGGTCGGCGGCCCGCGGTCCCGCCGCGGGAGGTCAGGTCCGGAACCGGTGCCGCCAGGGCTTGGTCGCGTCGGCCTTGAGCCGGCGGTCGGCACACCACACCGTGGCGGTGGGCTCAGGCGGTGAAGTCTGGCCGTGGGCTCAGGCGGTGGGCTCAGTCGGTGAGTTCAGACGGCGGGCTCAGGCGGTGAGCTCAGACGGCGGGCCCAGGCGGTGAGCTCAGGCGGTGGGCGGGGCTGTCGCGCGGCGCGTCTGCTGGATCAGGACGGTGGTGGCGCGTTCCAGGAGTTCGCAGAGTGCGGTGTGTTCGGAGGGCGTGAACGCGTCGGTGAGCGCGCGCTCAAGGATGATCACCTCCTGGTAGGCGCGGTCCAGCAGCGTCTGGCCCTCAGCGGTGAGGGTGGCGATCTGCACCTTGGCGTGCACGGGGGACGTCTCGCGCCGGATGAGTTCCTTGTTCTCCATGTTGGTCAGCACGCTGCTCATGCTCTGCTGCGTCACCCCGCAGGAGCGGGCCAGCTGGGCGCCGGACATTCCGCCTTCACGCGAGATGACCAGCAGCACGGTGTACTGCGTCATGGTCAGCCCATAGGCGCGCAGTACCGCCTCGTGGTGCGCCATCAACGCCTGCTCCGACCGCCTGATCCGGGAGCACAGGTCGTTCTCGATCGGGATTTCCACCGCGCACCCTCACTCCATTAACAGGTTCATGGGTTGACTCAGGAACCTTATACACCTACGTTCTCGACTATAAGGATACTGAGTCAACGCAGGAGGCTGTAACCATGAAGGCTGTCGTTCTCGACACCGATGACCGTTACCGGGTCGCCGAACTCGACGAGCCCGCCCCCGGTCCCGGCCAGGTGGCGATCCGTGTGGCCTACGCCGGGATCCAGTGGGGCGACACGATGGTCAGGGACGGCCACTTCGCGGTACCGCGTCCCTTCGTCCCCGGGTTCGAGCCGTCCGGGCACATCGTCGGGGTCGGCGCGGGCGTCGACGCGCGCCGTGTCGGTACGCCCGTCACCGCGCTGACCGCCTCGGGCGCCTACGCCGAGGTGGTCCTGGCGCCCGCCCAGCTCACGTTCGACATCGGCGGCATGCCGCTGAGGACGGCCGCGGGTCTCGGGTGGGGCGCACCGACCGCCTACGACCTGATCAACACCGCCGCGCACGTGCGGCCCGGCGAGACCGTGCTGATCCACGCCGCCGCCGGCTCGGTGGGCACCCTCGCGGCCCAGTTCGCCCGGCTGGCCGGAGCGGGCCGGATCATCGGTGTGGTCGGCACCGCCGACAGGGCCGACTACGCCGCACGGTTCGGGTATGACCGGCTGCTGCTTCGCAAGGAGTTCCCGGCCGGGCTCGGCGACGAGAAGCCCGACGTCGTCCTCGACCCGGTCGGCGGCTCGACGCGCGCCACCGGCCTCGAACAGCTCGCACCACACGGCCGGCTGGTGGCATACGGCAACCTCGCCACGTACGAACCCGTCCGCGCCGACACCAACGACCTCCTCACGCACGGCAAGTCACTGCTGACCTACAACAGCAACCTGCTCAGCCGGACCCACCCCGAGCGGCTCGCCGACAGTGCCCGCCGCGCGCTCGGCCTCGTCGCCGAGGGCAAGGTCCGCATGGACATCACCGCCGAGTACGCCCTCGGGGACCTGGCCACGGCCGTACGGCACCTCGCCGAGGGCACGACTCAGGGCAAGAGCGTCCTCCGCGTCGCCTGACAACACGCACAGGGCGCCGACCACGAGGCGGCTCACACGATGACGCAGCCGGGGTGGGGCAAGACCACCTCGCCCCACCCCGGGCGCGCCCTCACCTCCCGTGCCCCAGCACATTCACCACCCGCCCGTTCGGGTCCCGTACGAAGAACCGTCGTACGCCCCACTCCTCGTCGTGCAGCTCCCGCAGGACCTCCGCACCCGACGCGGTCACCCGCGCGTACACGGCGTCGACGTCCTCGACCTCCACGCTCAGGTCCGGGACGACGGGGGCGGTGCGTTCCTCGGTGAGGAAACTGATCTGCGCGGTGGGGTTGGACGGGGAGGCGAGCGTCATGACCCAGCCCTGGTTCATGACCTCCTCGAAGCCGAGGAGGCCGTAGAAGTCCCGGTTCGTCGCCATGTCCTTCTCGGACCCGATCCGGATGTCCGGGACGATCCTGCGGATGGTCATGGCGCTGCCTCCTCGTGGCCCACGGACGGTGAGCCGGTCTCGTCCCGGACCGGGGCGGTTCGCGTCACCGGCCGTGGGCCCATGCCCGTCGCGATCGGTGGACCGGCACCTCGGTGTCGGCCGCCCAGGCCCACTCCTCTTCCATGGCGTCCGCCAAGTCTGCCCTGAACTGCCGTGCCACCGAGGCAACGACCAGCACGGCGGCAGCGCCCAGCAGTGTGACGGCCGCCCACGTCAGCGGCCACACGTCGGCGAAGCCGTCCGGAGCGGCGGGATGGGTCCGCAGCGACATGTGGAGCAGGATCGCCGGAGGCGCCGCGACCAGGAGCAACGGCCAGGCCAGCGCGTCCCGGAGGCCGAAGTGGACGGCCAGGAGCCCAAGGATCGCGGCGAGGGCGAGGAGACCCGTTCCGGTCACCGGGGTGGTCTCCACGGCCGACCCCGGCGTCTCGGGGCGGTTGCGCAGATCCCAGGGCAGGCAGACGAGGTACGCCGCGCAGGACAGGGCGGCGCCGAGCACACGCGTCAGCCAGCGTTCCGGCCAGGGGCGCGTTCGCAGAGGACGGAGCAGCTTCTCGGTCATGCGTACGAGAATTCCGCGCCCGGCGGCGGCGCGACAGAGTACGCGTACTCAGACGGCCTGCCCGCCCGGAAAAGGCCACTTGGAACCGGGACAGCCCGGCACCCTACGGAAGCGCATGACGTGAACCCACCCGGATTCCCGCCCCGGCCGATCATGCCCCCAGCGCGCGCGACACCACGTAGATCAGCAGTCCGGCCAGTGAGCCGACCACCGTGCCGTTGATCCGGATGAACTGCAGGTCACGGCCGATGTTCGCCTCGATCTTCCTGGTCGTGTGCTCGGCGTCCCAGCCCGCGACCGTGTCCGTGATGAGCGAGGTGATCTCCTTGCGGTACGTCGTCACGACGTACACCGCGGCGCCCTCCACCCAGCTGTCGACCTTGGCCTGGAGCTTGGGTTCGGTGGCCATCCGGGACCCCAGGGACAGCAGCGAGGCGCGCACCCGCAGCCGCAGTTCGCTGCGCTCGTCCTCGGCCGCGGACACGATCATCGACCGTACGGCCGTCCACGCGGAGGCGATCAGGTCCTGGACCTCGCCGCGGCCCAGCACCTCGCCCTTGAGGCGCTCCACGCGCGCGCGGGTGTCGGTGTCCGACTGGAGGTCGGAGGCGAAGTCGGTGAGGAACCGGTCGAGCGCGCCGCGGGCCGGGTGGGACGGGGAGTCGCGCATCTCGGTGACGAAGCGGAGCAGTTCCTTGTAGACGCGCTCGCCGACCTTCTTGTCGACGAAACGGGGCGTCCAGCCGGGCGCGCCGCCCTGGACCGCGTCCATCACCTGCTCGTCGTGGAACACCAGCCAGTCGTGGGCACGGGTGACCACGAGGTCGACGAACCGTCTGTGACCGCCGTCCGCGACGATCCTCTCCAGCATCTTCCCTATGCCGGGGGCGATCTCCTGGGCGTCGGCGCGACGGGTGATCGCCTCTCCGACCACGGCCTGGACGTCGGAGTCCCTGAGGACGGTCAGCGCGCCTCTGAGCGCGGCGGCCAGTTCGGCCGTGACCCGGTCCGCGTGGTCCGGATCGGCGAGCCAGGCTCCCAGCCTGCTGCCGATGCCCACCGCGCGCAGCCGCTGCCGGACGACCTCCTCGGAGAGGAAGTTCTCGCCGACGAACTCACCCAGCGAGACGCCGAGCTGGTCCTTCTTCTTGGGGATGATCGCGGTGTGCGGGATGGGCAGGCCGAGCGGGTGCCTGAACAGGGCCGTGACCGCGAACCAGTCGGCCAGCGCGCCGACCATGCCCGCCTCGGCGGCCGCCGCGACATAGCCGGCCCAGGCACCCGCGCCTTCGTGCGAGGCCCATTTGGCCAGCACGTAGACGAGGGCGACGAAGAGCAGCAGGCCGGTGGCGGTCGCCTTCATCCGGCGCACTCCGCGCCGCTTCTCCTCGTCGGCGGGGCTGAAGGTGTTCATCGCCCGGCCCGGCGGTCCGGCGGCCGGAGCGGCGTTCACCGCGTTCGTGGCGGTGCCGGGACGGGCATGCTGCTCCGTGCCGTCCGCTTCACCCGAATTCGTGCGTTCCATTCGCTCCACCCGTTCGCAGGCCTGTCGCGCCCCGTGCACATTGTCCCTTTCTCCCTCTCTTCCTGACCGACTCCTGGAACGACACAGGAGTTCCCGGCGTCTGTTCGGACGGGGAATCGACCAGGGGTCCCCCTAGGGGGCGCGTCGGAGCTCTTCCCCCGCATGACCCATCATGGGTGGGATCGCACCGGAGCCCGGGGCTCCCTCGTTCGAGGAGAAACGCACCGCATGACCAAGCGTCACGGCCATGGCCTGCTCGCCGCGGTCCTCACCGTGGTCGTGGTCCTTTCCACAGCCATCTACCTCGGTGTCGAGGCCGGCGGCGGCAGCGGCGCGAGGGCCGACGTCGCCGGTGGCCGCACATCGCAGAACGCCGCCCCCGCCTCCACCGGCACCTGGGTCGGCGCCTGGTCGGCCTCCCCGGCCGGACCCGAGCCCGGCACGGAGTCGAGCGGGCTGGCGGGCCGCTCCGTGCGCAACGTCGTCCACGCGGCCGTCGGGGGCACGAGTGCCCGCATCACGCTGTCCAATCTCTACGGGCAGCAGCCGCTGGTGGTCACGCACGCCACGATCGCCGTCGCCGCGACCGCGAACACCGCCGCCGCCACGCCCGACACCATGCGCCGCCTCACCTTCGGCGGAGCCACGACGGTCGTGATCCCGTCCGGTGGACAGGTCAGGAGCGACGCCGTTCGCGTCCGTATCCCGCACGGCGCGGACGTCCTCGTGACGACGTACTCGCCGGCCCCGTCCGGTCCGGTCACCTACCACCCGCGCGCCCGGCAGATCTCGTACGTGGCCACCGGCGACCGCACACAGGACGTGAGCGCCACCCCGTACACCGGACGGAGCTCGTACTGGCGCTACCTGACCGCGCTCGACGTGCTGAGCGACGAGGCCACGGGCACCGTCGTCGTCCTCGGCGACTCGCTCACCGACGGCGTCACCTCCACCGTGGGGGCCAACCGCCGCTGGACGGACGTCCTTTCGGAGCGGCTGCACGCGTCGGCCGGATCCGGCGACACGCCCCGCTACAGCGTCGTCAACCAGGGCATCAGCGGGAACCAGGTCCTCGCCGAGAGCTCGGGCGGGCCGGCCGACAGCCCCAGCGGGCTGAGCCGGTTCGGACGCGACGTACTCGACCGGACGAACGTCAGGGCCGTCGTCATCGACCTCGGCGTCAACGACATCCTGCGCAACCCGAACCAGGTCGACCCGCGCTCCGTCACCGACGGCCTGCGGATCCTGGTGCGCCGGGCGCACGCCCATGGGCTGCGGGTGGTCGGCGCCACTTTGATGCCCTTCCAGGGGCACCGCGGGTACACGGACGCGCGGGACGCCGTGCGCCAGGCCGTGAACGCGGAGATCCGGGCCGGGAAGGTGTACGACGCCTTCGTCGACTTCGACGTGGCGCTGCGGGACCCGTACGACCCCCGCCGGCTGCGGGCCGACTACGACTCGGGCGACCACCTGCACCCCAGCGACAGGGGGTTCCGCCGGATGGCCGACGTGTTCGAGCTGAAGGACCTGTCGGGCTCGGCTCCGGCCGAACTGTGACCGAAGCCGCCTGAAGTCAACAGCCCCGCACACCGCCGGAGTTCAGTAGTCGCCCTCGCGCCGGCGGTCCTGCCGGCGGTCCCGGTGCCGCTCCCTGCGTTCCTCATGGCGCCGGCGGCGCTCCTCATGGCGCTCACGCCGGTCCTCGTGGCGGTCACGGATCAGGTCGCGGACGTCGTCGAGCGCGTCGTACGCGTCACCGAGGCCCCCGCCCTGTGAGCCCTGCAACTCCTTGCGGGCCTCCCGGCGTTCCACCTTCTCCTGGCGACGCTCCTCCTTGAGGCGCTGCCGCTCCGCACGGGTGAGTTTGCGCTCTACGCCGACACCGCCCCAGAAGGCGAAGCCCGTGATGATCACACGGGGTGCGCCGGGGTCGCCCGCCCGGTCCGACTCACGGTGGTCGAAGCCGCCCATGATGCCTATGCCGCGGACGACGACCTCGACGCCGGGCGGCACGATCACGTTCATCCCGCCCATGACCGCGACGCAGTTGATGACGACCTCGCGGTCCGCGAAGTTCGCCTCGCGCAGGTCGATCTCACCGCCGCCCATGAACGCGAAGGTGTTGAAGCGCTTCGGCACCGTCCAGCGGCCCTTGCGCTCGAAGCCGGAGAGGATCGCCACACCCCACGAGGACGACCCCTCGCCGCCGACGATGCGCGCGCCCCAACTCCCGTCGTCCACCGGCTGCTTGACCATGGAGACGCGAGCGGTCGGGGCCGCGCCGGGCAGATCACGGGTGATCGGCGCCAACTCCCCGTAGGTGCGGGCGGCGTACGTCGCCTCCAGCCGCTCCTCGAACTCCTCCATGTCGAGACGACCCTCCGCGAGGGCGTCCCTCAGCTGTTCGGAGACTCGTTCACGATCGGCGTCGGAGGCGCGCAGCTCCGGGAGTTCGTCGTCGGTCATGGACAGCAGCCTACGAGTTCCCCCGCCCGTGGGCCATCCGGCCCACCCATCCGGCAGCCTCCGCCACGACACCGGATTCCCGGCTACGAGACCGACTTCCCGGCGTACATGCGGCTGATGACCGCCTCGATGTCGGGCTCCCGCACCGAGAGGTCCACCAGCGGGTACTCCGCCGCGATCCGCGCCACCAGCGGAGCCGCCGACCGCGCGGCGGGGAAGGCCAGCCACTGCCGCGGCCCCTCCACCTTCACCACCCGCGCCGACTCCACCTCGATCGGGGGCAGTTCGCGCTCCAGGTCCACGACCAGGGTCCGCTCGCTCTCCCCCACCTCGTGCAGCCCGCTCAGCGCGCCGTCGTACATCAACCGCCCGTGATCGATGACCATCACCCGTCGGCACAACTGCTCGATGTCGGTGAGATCGTGCGTGGTGAGCAGGACGGTCGTACCGCGCTCGGCGTTCAGGTCCCGCAGGAACTCCCGGACCCGCACCTTGCTGACCACGTCGAGCCCGATCGTCGGCTCGTCGAGGTAGAGCACCTCGGGGTCGTGCAGCAGGGCCGCCGCGATGTCGCCGCGCATCCGCTGCCCCAGCGACAGCTGCCGTACGGGAACGTCCAACAGGGCGCCGAGCTGCAGGAGTTCGACGCAGCGGTCGAGGTTCTCCCGGAACCGCGCGTCCGGGACGCGGTACATGCGATGCATCAGCCGGTACGAATCGATCAGCGGGAGGTCCCACCACAGCGTCGTACGCTGCCCGAACACGACCCCGATCCGGCGCGCGACCCGGGTGCGCTCACGGGACGGGTCGAGTCCGGCGACCCGCAGCCGGCCGCCGGACGGGGTGAGGATGCCGGTGAGCATCTTGATGGTGGTCGACTTGCCGGCGCCGTTCGGGCCGATGTAGCCGACCATCTCGCCGCGCGCCACGGTGAAGGAGATCGAGTCGACGGCCCGCACCTGCCGCCGCTCGCTGCGCAGGAACCCCGTCCTCTTGCGCACCTCGAAGACCTTCTCGACACCGTCGAGTTCGATGAAGCCGCCCTCCGGACCCGCTCCCCCACCCGCCTCCGGGCCCGCTTTCCCGCCCGCCTCCGGGCCCGCTTTCCCGCCCGCCTCCGGACCCGCTCCCCCGCCCGTCTCCGGACGAGCCTCCCCGCCGGTCTCCGGACCCGCTCCCCCGCCCGGAGTGGTGAACCCGCTGTTTCCGGTGATGGCCACGCCCATTCCCCTAACTTCCCGTACTCCGGTACGCGCGCAGCCCCGCGCGCCAGGCGATCCCGGCCAGCGCGCAGCAGCCCGCCGCCACGAGTGGTGGTGCGAACGCGACCCACGTCGGCAGGTCGAGCGGATAGGGCCGCCCCAGCACGTACAGCGCGGGCAGCCAGTTGACGAAGGCGAGCGGGAGGACGAAGGTCACCCCGCGCAGCAGGTCCTTGGAGAAGACGGTCGGCGGGTACTGCAGGAGCGTATTGCCGCCGTAGGTGAAGGAGTTCTGCACCTCGGAGGCGTCCTGGGCGACGAACTGGAACGCCCCGCCCGCCACGAACACCGCCGAGAAGATCGCTCCACCGCTGAGCAGCGTCATCGGGATGATCAGCACCTTGAGCGGCGTCCAGTGGATGTCGAGCACGGCGAGGGCGTATCCGAGGACGAGCAGCCCCTGGGTGATCCGGCCCAGGCGGCGCAGCGCGAAGCGGTCCGCCGCGACCTGCGCGAGGACGGGCACGGGACGCACCAGAAGCGTGTCGAGGGTGCCGTCGCGCACCCGGCGCCCGAGCCGGTCCATCGAGCCGAGCCCCAGGTCCGCGAGCCCGAAAGCCGTACCGGACAGCCCGTACAGCAGGGCGACCTCGGGCAGGCCGTAGCCGCCGAGCCGGTCGACCCGCGAGAACATCAGCAGGATCGCCACGAAGTCGAGGGCGGTCGCCGCGAAGTTCCCGAGGGCCGTCATCGCGAATGAGGCCCGGTAGGCCATCGTGGAACGGATCCACATCGCGGTGATCAGCCGGTAGGCACGCAGCCCGTCCCGCAGCCGCTCGTACGCCCCCTGCCGCTCGAAGGGGTGATGGTCCGCGCGGGCGGTCTCGCGCAGCGGACCGGCCACGACCCGCGTCCCCCGCTCCATCGAGTCAGCCACCCTGCACCACCACCCTGCGCGTCGCCACCGACTGGACCAGCCGCCCGGCCGCGAGCAGTCCCACCGCCCAGGAGGCCTGCACCGCGTAGGTGCCCAGCGGGTCGGCCGTGCCGAGCAGGACGTCCACGGGCGCCTGGATCAGCGAGGACCAGGGCAGCGCCCGTACGACCTCACCGAGCGCACCCGGGAAGACGTTCAGCGGCAGCAGCATCCCCGAACAGAAGACCCCCGCGATGGACGTCAACTGCGCCACCCCCGCGCCGTCGAGCAGCCAGAACGCGGACAGCGCCACCAGGAATCGGATCGCGAACCCGACGACCACCCCGAGCGCCACCGCGACCAGGAAGGCGAGCCAGGCCAGTGGATCCGAGGGCAGCGCCAGATCGAAGACGAGCGCGCCGAACACGAGCGGAACCACTCCGCGGCCGAGCAGGTGGAACAGCGCCCGGCCGACGTCCTGCGCGAGCCACCACATCTGGAGGTCGGCCGGCCGGTACAGATCGATCGCGATGTCACCCGTACGGATGCGCTCGATCAGTTCGTCCTCGAAGCCACCGCCCAACACCGCGACCACCATCAGCAGCCCCTGGCTGACCCACACATAACTGAGCGCCTGCGCCTGGTCGTAGCCGCCGAGGTGCGGCTTCGTGTCCCACAGGGCGATGAACAGGTACGCCAGGATCAGCCCGAAGACCGTGTTCGTGAAGACACCCGCCGCGGTCGCCGTCCGATAGGTGGCGTAACGCCGGAACCCGCTTCCCACGACAGCCGCGTACAGCCGCGCTGCGCCCACAACCCGTCCCTTTCCTGAGCTTTGAGCCAAAGCGCAGGAGCCTAGCCCCCGCCCGACTCGCCCCGCCAGGCATTTTCCGGCGCGACGCGTGCCGGGATCGGGGAACGGAACGCATGGTGCGAGAGTCTTCAAGAGGTGACATACAAGGCGTACGAGGGCGTATGGGAACGTACGACGCGAAACAGGAGTTCGGCGAACAGATGAGCGACGAGCCGCAGCAGCGCAGCCGGGGCTGGGCACCCAGGGAACCGGAAACCGGCCCCCGCCCGGCCCCGGCCACCGCGGCGGGACCGCAGACAGGACCGCGACCAGGACCGCGGACGGGCAAGCCCGGCAAGAAGCCGAAGCGGAAACAGCGGCCGAGGCGGACCGGCCTGCGCAGGCTCGTCCCGACCTGGCGCGCGCTGCTGGGCACGATCCTCGGCACGGTGCTGTTCCTGGCCGGCCTCTTCGCGCTCGGCTACTTCCTCGTCAGGATCCCGTCCGCGAACGCCGCCGCGATCAAGCAGAGCAACGTCTACCTGTACGCCGACGGCAGCCAGCTCGCCCGCGACGGCGACGTCAACCGCGAGAACGTCCCGCTCGCGCAGATCTCCAAGGACGCCCAGCACGCCACGCTCGCCGCCGAGGACCGTGACTTCTACAGCGAGTCCGCCATCGACCCCAAGGCGATGCTCCGCGCCGGCTGGAACACGGTCACCGGCAAGGGCAGGCAGTCCGGCTCGACGATCACCCAGCAGTACGTCAAGAACTACTACCTGGGCCAGGAGCAGACCGTCACCCGGAAGGTGAAGGAGTTCTTCATCTCCATCAAGCTCGACCGGGAGAAGAGCAAGGACGACATCCTGGAGGGCTACCTCAACACCAGCTACTACGGCCGCAACGCCTACGGCATCCAGGCCGCGGCCCAGGCCTACTACGGCGTGAGCGCCAGGGACCTGACGGTCGGCCAGGGCGCCTACCTCGCCGCACTGCTCAACGCGCCCAGCGAGTACGACGTGATCGCGCACCCCGAGAACAAGGCCGCGGCCCTCGCCCGCTGGAACTACGTCCTCGACGGCATGGCCAAGCAGAAATGGCTGACCCGGGCCGACCGCGACCGCGTCGCCTTCCCGGCGCCCAGGCAGGCCAAGGGCTCGGCGGGCCTGTCGGGCCAGCGCGGCTACCTCGTGCAGGCCGTCAACGCCTATCTGACCTCGAACGGGATCGTCGACGAGGACACTCTCACCAGCGGCGGCTACCGCATCACGACCACACTCCAGAAGTCCAAGCAGGACGCCTTCGTGAGAGCCGTCGACGACCAGGTGATGGACCAGCTCGACAAGAAGAACCGCAAGGTCGACACCTACGTCCGCGCGGGCGGCGTGGCCATCGACCCGTCCAGCGGCAAGGTCCTCGCCATGTACGGCGGCGTCGACTACACCAAGCAGTACGTCAACAACGCGACCCGCCGCGACTACCAGGTCGGCTCCACCTTCAAGCCGTTCGTCTTCACCTCGGCCGTCCAGAACGGCTCCGGGACCCAGGACGGCCGTACCATCAACCCGAACACCGTCTACGACGGCACCGACCAGCGCCCCGTGCAGGGCTGGAACGGCGGCTCCTACGCGCCGGAGAACGAGGACGGCGTCTCGTACGGCGACATCTCCGTCCGCACCGCCACCGACAAGTCGGTCAACTCGGTGTACGCGCAGATGGCCGTCGACGTCGGTCCCGCCGAGGTGGAGAAGACCGCCGTGGCCCTCGGCCTCCCCGCCGGCACCCCCGACCTCACCGCCTCCCCGTCCATCGCGCTCGGCCCGGCCACCGCCAGCGTCCTCGACATGGCCAAGGCGTACGCCACGCTCGCCAACCACGGCAGGCACGGCACGTACACACTCGTCGGGAAGATCACCAAGGACGGCTCGGAGGACGTGGGACTGCCGGTCCGGGACGTCCGGCCGAGCACCCGGCAGGTGGTGAGCCGCGAGGCCGCCGACACCACGACCTCCATGCTCCAGAGCGTCGTCGACGGCGGCACCGGGCAGGCCGCGCAGGACGCCGGCCGGCCCGCCGCGGGCAAGACCGGCACGGCGGAGGAGGACACCGCCGCGTGGTTCGCCGGCTACACACCCGACCTCGCCACCGTCGTCGCCGTGATGGGCCAGGACCCCGAGACCGGCGCCCACAAGTCCCTGTACGGCGCCCTCGGACAGTCCCGCGTCAACGGCGGCGGCTACCCCGCCCAGATCTGGGCCCAGTTCACCCAGGAGGCCCTGGACGGAACGGACGCGACGGACTTCGACCTCCAGCTCCAGCCGGGCGCGGACGAACAGGACGACCCCAGCTACGACCCCGGCACACCGGACGCCACCGACAACCAGGACAGCGGCGGCACCACGGGCGGCGGCCAGGACGCGGGCGGCACACAGGGCGGGGCCAACGGCAGCACACCGGCGTCGACGAACGGCCGCACACAGGGCCAGGGTCAGGGCCAGACCCAGGGCGAGACGAACGGCCGGCCCCGGGGCCAGGCCGACGGCGGCACCGACGCCACCGGCACGACCACGACCGGCACCACCGGTGGCACCACCACGGACGGCGGTACCACCGGATCCACCACGACCGGCGGGGGCACCACGGACGGCGGCATCGTGGGCACGACAGCGGGCCAGGGACCACTCAGCGGACTCACACCGAAGAAGCAGAGACACTGAGCCGGCGGAGGCCGGAAAGGGCGGGGCCGGAAAGGGCGGGGGCCGGACCGGCGGTCAGATCCCCAGATCCTTGATGATCTTCGCCACGTGCCCGGTGGCCTTCACGTTGTACAGCGCCCGCTCGACCTTGCCCTCCTCGTCCACGACCACCGTGGAGCGGATGACACCGACGACCGTCTTGCCGTACAGCTTCTTCTCGCCGAAGGCCCCGTACGCCTCCAGGACCGTCTTGTCGGGGTCCCCGACCAGCGTGACCTTCAGCGACTCCTTCTCACGGAACTTCGCCAGCTTCTCGGGCTTGTCCGGGGAGACACCGATCACGTCGTAACCGGCGCCCGCCAGCAGGTCCAGGTTGTCCGTGAAGTCGCAGGCCTGCTTCGTGCAGCCGGGGGTCAGGGCGGCCGGGTAGAAGTACACGATGACCTTGCGGCCCTTGTGGTCGGCCAGGGAGACCTCGTTGCCGTCGGCGTCGGGCAGGGTGAAGGCGGGGGCGGTGTCGCCGGGCTGGAGTCGCTCGCTCATCGGAACCTCACGTGGCCGGGGTGCATGGAATGGATACGGAACGAGCGTAATGGGGGGTGCCGAGGGGTGCGGCCCCGTCCGAACTGACAGACTGTCCGAATCAGGGAGTCACTACACGACCACGGAGGCAGCGCGGTGTCGGATACGTCGAGAACGCCGGATACCAGGACTCCGGCGCAGATCGAGGCGGACATCAAGCACCGCCGCACAACACTCGCCGACACGCTCGACGAGATCGGCGTACGGGTGCACCCGAAGACCATCGTCGAAGACGCCAAGGCGAAGGTCGCCTCCAACATCGATCACACGCTCGGACGTGCCTACGTCGGCGTCAACCGCGTCGTCGGCGATGTGAAGGGGCAGTTCGTCACCGAGGACGGCGCGCCCCGGCTGGAGCGCATCGTGCCCGCGGCTCTCGTCGCGGTCGGACTCGTCGGACTGTTCGTGGTGGGCACACGGCGCCGCAAGCGCTGACCCGCCCGCGTACGAAACAGGCCGGGACAGGTAGGTTCGGGGCGTGAGCGCCAATCGTGAAACGCACAGCACCCATGACGACAAGCTGCCCATCCGGATGCTGCACGACCGCGTGCTGGTTCGGCAGGACGCCGCCGAGGGCGAGCGGCGCTCCGGCGGCGGCATCCTGATCCCCGCGACGGCGGCCGTCGGCCGGCGCCTCGCCTGGGCCGACGTCGTCGCGGTCGGGCAGAACGTCCGTACGGTGGAGCCGGGCGACCGGGTCCTGTACGACCCCGAGGACCGTGCCGAGGTCGAGGTGCGCGGGATCGCCTACGTGCTGATGCGCGAGCGGGATCTGCACGCCGTGGCCGCGGACCGCTTCGAAGGGTCCGAGGACTCCACCGGCCTGTATTTGTAGGGCATACGCACCCGAAGGGGCCGGTGACCATGGTCACCGGCCCCTTCGCCATTGTTTTGCTACGGTGGAAGCACCCCCGACGAGACGCGCCGTACCGGGGCTCCGCAAAGACGACGCACCCCGTCTCAAGCCGTCGTCTCCCGGAGGTGCCTCCCATGGCCTGGGTCCTGCTCGTCGTCGCCGGTCTGCTCGAAGTCGGCTGGTCGATCGGAATGAAGTACACCGAGGGCTTCACACGCCTGGTCCCGAGCGTGCTCACCGGCGCGGGCATCGTCGCGAGCATGGTCCTGCTGTCGTACGCCGCCAAGTCGCTCCCGATCGGCACCGCCTACGGCGTCTGGGTCGGCATCGGCGCGGCGGGCGCGGCGATCCTCGGCATGACCGTCCTCGGCGAACCGGCAACAGCCGCCCGCATCTTCTTCGTCTGCCTGCTCCTGGTGTCGGTGGTGGGCCTGAAGGCGACGTCGGGGCACTGAGCCCACTCCGAAACCCGACCGGACACTCACTGGGCGTAACCGTCCGATAAACGGTTCGTTAGTCCGTACGAGGTCGCGAACAAGCGACCGGAACGGAGGGGACGATGCCGGTCAGTCCGTACACCAAGGAGCGCCTGACGGAGGCGGCTCGGGCGTCGCGAACGTTGTCGGAGGCGTTGACGAAACTCGGTGTGGATCCTAAGAGTTCGACACGGCGGTACGTCCTTGAGCGGATGAAGAAGCTCGACGTGGACACCACTCACTTCGAACGTGAGGGAGCGCGGTGGACCAAAGAGATCCTTGAACCGGTCGTCTCCGCATCGACAAGCGTGTACGAAGTGCTGCGCCGACTCGGTCTCGACGCGGTGGGCGGTCACCACACCAACATCCACCGCCGGATCAAGGCGTACGGCGTCGACACGTCGCACTTCCAAGTCCCAGCCCAGCGCGGGCAGACCAGACGACCTCGCACGCCCGAGACCTTGCTCGTCGAGCAGTCGACCGATCACACCCGGCGCATCCCGAGCGGCCAACTCAAACGGGCGATGACGACCCTGGGCGTGCCCGAACGTTGCGCGCACTGTGGCACGGAGCCGACCTGGCGAGGTCATCCACTTCCTCTGGAGGTCGACCACATCAATGGCAACTGGCGTGACAACCGCATCGAGAACCTCCGGCTTCTGTGTCCCAACTGCCACTCCACGACGGACAGTTACCGAGGTCGCGCCAAGGGGCGCACCAGGGGTGGCGCCTCATGAGCAGGGGCGTGCGGTACACCCGCGAGCGGATGACGCAAGCCGCCGAACAGTGCTCCGACATCGACGAGGTCATCGCCCTTTTCGGCACCCAGCCATACGGCTACCTCCGGCGCTACCTGACGAGACGCTTCGCTCACTTCGGAATCGACATCTCACACTTCCAGCATTGCGGCAGGCACACCAAACAGACTCGGCCCACGTCTGACGAACTGCGCGTGGCAGTGGCAGAGTCATTCTCCATCGCCGAAGCGCTTCGTCACCTCAGCCGCCCGGATAACGGCAACCAACGCGCGATGTTTCGCCAGTGGATCGCCGAAGAACGCCTCCCGACCGCCCACTTCCTGGGACAGGCACACCAGCGGGGAAGGCCAGGCACATCGCCTGCCAAACGACCGGAGGACATTCTGATCCAGCACAGCGGGAAACGCCGGACTAAAACTCCGCAGTTGCGCCGAGCGCTCTGCCAAATCGGCATACCCGAGCAATGCGCCGAGTGCGGCACTGGATCTGCGTGGCTCGGAAAACCCATGACGCTGGAAGTCGACCACATCAACGGGGACTGGAGCGACGACCGCCCGGAGAACCTCCGTTTGCTGTGCCCCAACTGTCACGCGATCACCACCACCTGGTGCCGAGGAGGCCGCCGAACACCAGATAGGCAATCACCGCGGGACCGGTAGCATGGCGGCGTACGCGGCCGTGGCGAAATTGGCAGCACGCGCGGGCCTTAGGAGCCCGTGGGCGAAAGCCCGTGTGGGTTCGAGTCCCACCGGCCGCACACAGAGAGGGGCCGTCCAACAAGGCGGCCCCTCTCCGTATCTCAGCCCAACAACTCCCGCACCACCGGCACCAGCGCCCGGAACGCCTTCCCCCGGTGGCTGATCGCGTTCTTCTCCGCGGGGGTCAGTTCCGCGCAGGTGCGGGTGTCGCCGTCGGGCTGGAGGATCGGGTCGTAGCCGAAGCCGTTCGTGCCGGCGGGGATGTGGCGCAGGGTGCCGCGCAGTTGGCCCTCGACGACGCGTTCCGTGCCGTCCGGCAGGGCGAGCGCCGCCGCGCAGGCGAAGTGGGCGCCCCGGTACGGGGCTTCGATGTCTGAGAGCTGGGCGAGGAGCAGGTCCAGGTTGGCCCGGTCGTCGCCGTGGCGGCCGGCCCAGCGGGCGGAGAAGATGCCGGGCGCGCCGTTGAGGACGTCGACGCACAGGCCCGAGTCGTCGGCGACGGCGGGCAGGCCGGTGGCCTGGGCCAGGGCGTGGGCCTTCAGCAGGGCGTTCTCGGCGAAGGTGACGCCGGTTTCCTTGACGTCGGGGACGTCGGGGTAGGCGTCCGCGCCGACGAGGTCATGGGTGAGCCCTGCGTCGGCGAGGATCGCCGTCAACTCGGTGAGCTTTCCGGCGTTGCGGGTGGCGAGGATCAGGCGGGTCATGGTCGCCAGTATCTCCGAGTCCGGTCCCGGGTCCGGCCCCTGCCGGATCCCGGGCCAAGTCCCGAGTCCGGCCCCGCCGGATCCCGGGCCAGGTCCCGGGTCAGGTCCCCTGAAGCCCCGGTCCGGGCCCCCGCCCGACCGTCTCCTGGATCCCGTCCGACCCCCGCCCGGTCCAGAGCCGGGCCCCGGTCACGAGCCGGCCCCGTTACGGCGTGCACACCTTCGTCAGTTCGCCCGCCGCGGCCGTGACCGGGCTGATGTCGGGGGTGCTGTCGCCGTTCTTCACGGCCGTACGGACGTTGTCGACGGCCTTGTTGAGGTCGTCGACCGCCTTGTTGACGTCGGCGTTGTCGGTCTTGTCGCCTATCTTGGCGAGGTTGGTCTCTATGGAGTCGAGGGACGCGTCGGTCTGCGTCGGGTCGTTCGCCGCGTTCTCGACGGCCTGCTGGAGCGCGGTGACGCTGTCGGCGATCGAGTCGGCGGTCTGCACGCAGTCGAGCGCCTTGCTGACCGCGTCGCAGCCGACGGCCGCCGGCAGGGCGACGAGTGCGGCGACGGCGGCGATTGCGGCGGTGCGGCGGCGATTGCGGTGGCGCGCGGCCATGGAACGGTCCCTCCCCGTGGGCATGATGTGGCGCGGCCACGTCGGCGGACCGCACCGGCCCGCTGCGCGGTCGGCCCGATCCACCCGAAGGGGCCGGCGGGCGCACGGCTGGACCGTACGCCCGTACCCATAAGAACGCGAAGGATTAACCGGCGGTTGCCTCACCGGTCGCTTCGAGTACCGCGCGCTGGATGGCGGCGAGTTCGTCGCAGCCACCGACGGCCAGGTCCAGCAGGGCGTTGAGTTCCTTGCGGTCGAAGGGCTCGGCCTCGGCGGTGCCCTGGACCTCGACGAAGCGGCCGTCGCCGGTGCACACGACGTTCATGTCGGTGTCGGCCCTGACGTCCTCCTCGTAGCAGAGGTCGAGGAGGGGGACGCCGCCGACGATGCCGACGGAGACCGCCGAGACCGTGCCGGTGAGAGGCTTGCGGCCGGCCTTGATCAGCTTCTTGCCCTGGGCCCAGGTGACCGCGTCGGCGAGGGCGACGTACGCGCCGGTGATGGCCGCGGTGCGGGTGCCGCCGTCGGCCTGGAGGACGTCGCAGTCGAGGACGATGGTGTTCTCGCCGAGTGCCTTGTAGTCGATGACGGCGCGCAGCGAGCGGCCGATGAGGCGGCTGATCTCGTGGGTGCGGCCGCCGATCTTGCCGCGGACGGACTCGCGGTCGCCGCGGGTGTTGGTGGCGCGGGGCAGCATGGAGTACTCGGCGGTGACCCAGCCCTCGCCGCTGCCCTTGCGCCAGCGCGGGACGCCTTCGGTGACGGAGGCCGTGCAGAAGACCTTGGTGTCGCCGAAGGAGACGAGGACGGAGCCCTCGGCATGCTTGCTCCAGCCACGCTGGATGGTGATGGGGCGCAGCTGTTCGGGGGTGCGGCCGTCGATTCGAGACATGACGTCGAGCCTATCCGCACAGGCGTGAGGGGCTGCCCGCCGGTGGCGGAAACAGCCCCTCACGGGTGAGCCGGAGTTCCTGAAGCGGTGTGCGGCCGGTGGGAGCCGGGCCGGCTTCAGTGGGTCCCGTCGCTCACATCATGTCTTCGATCTCGCCGGCGATGGGGTCGGCGTCGGTGCCGATGACGACCTGGATGGCGGTGCCCATCCGGACGACTCCGTGCGCTCCGGCGGCCTTCAGGGCGGCCTCGTTCACCAGGTCCGGGTTGGCGACCTCGGTACGGAGGCGGGTGATGCAGCCTTCGACCTCTTCGATGTTGTCGATGCCGCCGAGCCCGGCGACGATCTTCTCAGCCTTGGTGGCCATGTCGTACTCCCTGATCAGAACCGCTTTGTCGCAGTAACCCACAGTTGGCCCATCTTCGCGAGCGGTCATGTCGTGGGTGCCGAAGGATGGCGGTCACGACAGAGCGACGCGTCGTCAACTGGTCTACACCAGTGGGCGGGCAGTCGCCAAACCGGCCCGGTCCGGAGGACGCCCATGAGTGCCGTCAGCGCCGTCTCGCCAGCGCGCGCCCGCTGGAACAAGGCTTTCCAGGGGCTGCAGAAGATGGGCCGCAGCCTGCAGTTGCCGATCGCCGTGCTGCCGGCAGCGGGCATCCTGAACCGGCTGGGGCAGCCGGACGTGTTCGGCGCGGACGGGCTGGGCTGGGACAACCTCTCCAGGGTGATGGGGGCGGCGGGCGGCGCGCTGCTGGACGGCCAGCTCGGACTGCCGATGCTCTTCTGTGTCGGCGTGGCCATCGGCATGGCGAAGAAGTCGGACGGCTCCACGGCGCTCGCGGCGGTCGTGGGCTTCCTCGTCTACTACAACGTGCTGCGCGCGTTCCCGGAGACCTGTCCGGGCGGGAGCGTCAAGATCAAGCTGGGCTGCCAGCTCGAGGACAACTCCGTCGTGGAGTTCACGTACCAGAATCCCGGGGTCTTCGGCGGCATCGTCATCGGGCTGCTGTCGGCGTACTTCTGGCAGCGCTACCACCGGACGAAGCTGGTTGACTGGCTCGGCTTCTTCAACGGGCGGCGCCTGGTGCCGATCATCATGGCGTTCGTGGCCGCCGCGTTCGCGTCGCTGTGCGTGTGGGTCTGGCCGCCGATCGGTACCGGGCTGGAGAACTTCAGTGACTGGCTGGTGGGGCTGGGGGCGTGGGGGTCGGGTGTGTTCGGGCTGGCCAACCGGGCGCTGCTGGTGATCGGTCTGCATCAGTTCCTGAACGTGCCCATCTGGTTCCAGTTCGGCAGTTACACCAAGCCGGACGGTCAGGTCGTGCACGGGGACATCAACATGTTCCTGGCGGGCGACCCGAACGCGGGGCAGTTCCTCACGGGCTTCTTCCCGATCATGATGTTCGCGTTGCCCGCGGCGGCGCTGGCGATGACGCACACAGCGAAGCCTCATCGCCGCAAGGAGATCGGCGGTCTGATGCTGTCGGTGGCGCTGACGTCGTTCGTCACGGGCATCACCGAGCCGATCGAGTACTCGTTCATGTTCATCGCGCCGCTGCTCTACGTGGTGCACGCGGTGCTCACCGGCGTTTCCATGGCGGTGACATGGGGGCTCGGGGTGCATGACGGCTTCAGTTTCTCGGCAGGCTTGATCGACTACATCATCAACTGGAACCTCGCGACCAAGCCGTGGGCGATCGTGCCGATCGGGCTGTGCTTCGGCGCCGTCTACTACGCGATCTTCCGGTTCGCGATCACGAAGTTCGATCTGAAGACTCCGGGGCGGGAGCCCGAGGAGGACGTGGAGGACACGACCAAGGCGTAGACCTCTGCAAGCTCCGCATCAAGTCACAGGCCTCCCGGGCCTGGACCACTCCACGAAGGGCCCCCGGACCAGCCGGTCCAGGGGCCCTTCGTCATGACCGGAACTAGTTGTTCCCGTTATGGCCGAGGCCACAAAATTCGAGGGTTCCTCATCCAGCCTTCACCGTGCTAGAAACAGGTCTACACCACTGGTGGTGTAGACCACATGGTCGCTGCCGACCCTGTCGTACCTTTCCCGTCCCCCGGCAGCGCCCAGCGCATGGAGGAACTATGAGCACCGCCACCGTCCCGGCGGCACCCGCGAAGAAGCGGGGATCCGGCCTGTTCCAGGGCCTGCAGAAGGTCGGCCGCAGCCTGCAGCTGCCGATCGCCGTGCTTCCGGCGGCGGGCATCCTGCTGCGACTGGGAGTGCCGGACATCGCACAGAAGCTGCACCTGCCCGACAAGGTCACGGAGGTGTTCGCCACCGCCGGTCACGCGATCTTCGACAACCTGCCGATGCTGTTCTGCATCGGTGTCGCGATCGGCTTCGCCAAGAAGGCGGACGGCTCCACCGCGCTCGCGGCCCTGGTCGGCTTCCTGGTCTACAGCAAGGTGCTCGAGGCTTTCCCGGTCACCGAGGCGAAGATCCAGAAGGGCGCCGACATAGCGGCGACCTACAACAACCCCGGTGTCCTCGGCGGCATCATCATGGGTCTGCTGTCCGCCGCGCTGTGGCAGCGCTACCACCGCAAGCAGCTGGTGGACTGGCTCGGCTTCTTCAACGGCCGCCGTCTGGTGCCGATCATCATGGCGTTCGTCGGAACGATCATGGGCGTCTTCTTCGGCCTGGTGTGGGAGCCGATCGGTCACGGCATCTCCAACTTCGGCGAGTGGATCACCGGTCTCGGCACGGTCGGCGCCGGTCTGTTCGGTCTCATCAACCGCGCGCTCATTCCGGTCGGCATGCACCAGTTCGTGAACGCCGTGTCCTGGTTCCAGATCGGCGACTTCAAGGACTCCACGGGCGTGGTCGTCCACGGTGACCTCAACCGGTTCTTCGCCGGTGACCCGAGCGCCGGAATGTTCATGTCGGGCTTCTTCCCCATCATGATGTTCGGTCTGCCGGCCGCCGCGATCGCCATCGCGCACTCCGCCCGCCCCGAGCGCCGCAAGGCCGTGATGGGCATGATGATCTCGCTGGCGCTGACCTCGTTCGTGACGGGTGTGACCGAGCCGATCGAGTTCTCGTTCATGTTCATCGCCCCGCTGCTGTACGCGATCCACGCGGTGCTGACCGCCCTGTCCCTGGCGGTCACCTGGGCGCTCGGTGTCCACGCGGGCTTCACGTTCTCCGCGGGCTTCATCGACTACGCGCTGAACTGGAACCTGGCCACCAAGCCCTGGCTGATCATCCCCATCGGCCTGGTGTTCGCCGCGATCTACTACACGGTCTTCCGCTTCGCGATCATCAAGTTCAACCTTCCCACCCCGGGCCGTGAGCCCGAGGAGGAGATCGAGGACCTCACGAAGGCGTGAGCCGTCCCCGCCTGCGCGCGAAGGCCCCCGGAACCACCTGGTTCCGGGGGCCTTCGCGTACGCGGACGGCGTCAGATCTCGTACACGGCCCCCGGCGCCGCCAGTTCCACCGGACCGGTGTACGCCGAGCGGGCGTCCGTCAGGTTCGTGTGGGCGTCCGTCCACGGGGGGATGTGCGTGAGGACGAGGCGGCGGGCGCGGGCGCGGGCCGCGGTCTCGCCGGCCTCCAGGCCGTTGAGGTGGAGGCCGGGGATGTTCTCCTTGCCGTGGGTGAACGCGGCCTCGCACAGGAACAGGTCCGTGTCGCGGGCGAGTTCGTCCAGGGTCCCGGTCATCCCGGTGTCCCCGGAGTACGTCAGTGACCTTCCGCCGTGCTCCACCCGGATGCCGTACGCCTCGACGGGGTGGCTCACCCGCTCCGTGTGCACCGTGAAGGGGCCGACCTCGAACGTGCCCGGCTTGACGGTGTGGAAGTCGAAGACCTCGCTCATCGAGGACGCGGACGGCGTGTCGCCGTAGGCCGTGGTGAGACGGTGCTCCGTTCCCTCGGGTCCGTAGACGGGGATCGGGTCGCAGCGGCCGCCGTCGTGGCGGTAGTAGCGCGCGACGAAGTACGCGCACATGTCGATGCAGTGGTCGGCGTGCAGATGGCTGAGGAAGATCGCGTCGAGGTCGTAGAGACCGCAGTGGCGCTGCAGCTCGCCCAGGGCACCGTTGCCCATGTCGAGAAGCAGCCGGAAGCCGTCGGCCTCTACGAGGTAGCTCGAACAGGCCGATTCCGCGGACGGGAACGACCCCGAGCAGCCGACGACGGTGAGCTTCATAAGAGCTGGAACCTCCGCGCTGGCAGGACGTGCAGAGAGAGTAGATGCGGGGTGCAGGTACTCGGTTGCAGATACGGGAACGGGGGTCGTGCGGTCCATCGAGCGTAAGGCGCAAAAGGGCCGGTCGCTCCTCCGCCTGGGGCTGTTGTGGGCGAACTCACCTGTGGTGTCACCGGTTCGGATGGACCTTGGGGCACCTGGGGTCCGCGCAGGGCGGGCGGCGGCACATGCGCGCCGGTACCTTCTACGCCATGGACACGTCCTGGTGGCTCGCGTTGGCGGCGGTGGTACTGCTCGCGCTGGTCGCGACGCTGGTTGACGGCTGGGGGCGCCGCGGGCGCCGGCCGGCCGGCGCGACGCGTCCGCCGGGCCGGCCGCGCGGACCCCGCCGGAGCACGACACGGCGCGGCGGGCCGCTTCCGCGGGCGGCGGAGATCTGGTGGGCGAACGTCCCCTACGAGGACGGGCCGGGGGCCAAGGACCGGCCGTGTCTGGTGCTGGTGGTGCGCGGGAAGCGGGTGACCGTCGCGAAGATCACCAGTAAGTACCACGACGAGCGGCCCGGGGTGATCCCGCTGCCTCCGGGGGCCGTGGGAGACGCCCACGGGCGGCCGAGCTTTCTGGAGACGGACGAGCTGCGCGAAGTGCCGGTCGGCGACTTCCGGCGGCGGGTCGGCGTGGTGGATCCGAATCTGTGGGACCAGGTCCGCTACCTGGCACGCTGAGCACACTTCCAGGCCCGGTCCCAGACCCGATCCCGGTCCTGGGCCGAGGCGGAGTGCTGGGCCGAGGCGGGGTCGCGGGCCGAGGCGGAGTCGCGGGCCCCGTCCCGGGCCGTGCGCCGAGCCTCTTCCTCGTATGCGCGCGAACGCCGGAGGGCGCGGGGGCCGTGATCGCTCCCCGCGCCCTCCGGTCCGGCCGGTCCGGTTGCCCGGGCTACGCCCAGAGCTGTCCCTGCAGGGTCTCGATCGCCTCTTCCGTCGTCGCCGCCGTGTAGACGCCCGTCGACAGGTACTTCCAGCCGCCGTCCGCGACCAGGAAGGCGATGTCGGCGGACTCTCCGGCCTTGACGGCCTTGTTGCCGACGCCGATGGCCGCGTGCAGCGCGGCCCCGGTGGAGACGCCCGCGAAGATGCCCTCCTGCTGGAGGAGCTCCCTGGTGCGGGTGACCGCGTCCGCCGAGCCGACGGAGAAGCGGGTGGTGAGGACGGAGGCGTCGTACAGCTCCGGTACGAAGCCCTCGTCCAGGTTCCTGAGCCCGTAGACCAGGTCGTCGTAGCGCGGCTCCGCGGCGACGATCTTGATGTCCGGCTTGTGCTCGCGCAGGAAGCGTCCGACGCCCATGAGGGTGCCGGTGGTGCCGAGGCCCGCCACGAAGTGGGTGATGGACGGGAGGTCGGCGAGGATCTCCGGGCCCGTCGTGGCGTAGTGCGCGCCGGCGTTGTCCGGGTTGCCGTACTGGTAGAGCATCACCCAGTCCGGGTGCTGCGCCGAGAGTTCCTTGGCGACGCGGACGGCGGTGTTGGAGCCGCCGGCGGCCGGGCTGGGGATGATCTCGGCGCCCCACATGCCGAGCAGCTCACGGCGTTCCTGCGAGGTGTTCTCGGGCATGACGCAGACCATGCGGTAGCCCTTCAGCTTCGCCGCCATGGCCAGTGAGATGCCGGTATTGCCGCTGGTCGGCTCCAGGATCGTGCAGCCCGGAGTCAGACGGCCGTCCTTCTCCGCCTGCTCGATCATGTGGAGGGCCGGCCGGTCCTTGACCGAACCTGTCGGGTTGCGGTCCTCCAGCTTCGCCCAGATACGGACGTCCGCGGACGGCGACAGGCGCGGCAGGCGCACCAGCGGGGTGTTGCCCACCGCGGCGAGCGGGGAGTCGTAGCGCATCGGAGACCAGCGGCCGATCAGGCCATGCCACCGGCGACGGCCGGCAGGATCGTGACGTTGTCGCCGTCGGTCAGCTTGGTGTTGATGCCGTCGAGGAAGCGGACGTCCTCGTCGTTGAGGTAGACGTTGACGAAGCGGCGCAGCTCGCCGCCGTCGACGATCCGGGCCCGGATGCCCGCGTGACGGGTGTCGAGGTCGGTGAACAGCTCGGCAAGGGTCGCCCCGCCGCCCTCGACGGCCTTCTCGCCGTTCGTGTAGGTGCGGAGGATGGTGGGGATGCGGACCTCGATGGCCATGGTTGCGGGCTCCTGTCGGAAGGAAAGTCAGGTCGGACGACGCGCGGCAGCGCGGGCAGGGCAGGGGGTACGCCGGTTGCGGAGCCGCGGCTCTCCGGCCGTACGCGGCGGCGGGTCAGCGCGTACAGATGGCGCTCTGCAGCCTGCACAGGTCGACGTGCAGCCGCGCGACGAGCAGCATGCCCGGCGTCTTGTCGCTCACGTCGTGGAAAACCATGGGCTCATCGTATCGATTCCCGGTACGGGCCCCGGAGTGTGATCTCGCATTCCGGACGCTTTTTGACCGTTGGGTGAGATCAGTAGCTTTCTACGACCTTGACCTCCTCCTCCGTGACCTCGCCCTCCACGATCCGGTACGAGCGGAACTGGAAGGGGCCGGCGTCGTCGGTGTCCGCCGTGGAGACGAGGACGTAGTGCGCGCCGGGCTCGTTCGCGTAGGCGAGGTCGGTGCGGGAGGGGTAGGCCTCGGTCGCGGTGTGCGAGTGGTAGATGACGACGGGCTCCTCGTCGCGGTCGTCCATCTCGCGGTAGAGCTTGAGCAGATCGCCGGAGTCGAACTCGTAGAACGTGGGCGAGCGGGCCGCGTTGAGCATCGGGATGAAGCGCTCGGGGCGGTCGGTGCCCGCGGGTCCCGCGACGACGCCGCACGCCTCGTCGGGGTGGTCCTGGCGCGCGTGCGCGACGATCTGGTCGAACAGGGCCTCGGTGATGGTCAGCATGCTGGTCAGGATAGACAGAAGGGCCGTCCCGTACCGAGGCGTGGTACGGGACGGCCCGTATGCCGGACGTCCTGAGCGGTGGCCGGGGCGGCCGGACGTCCGCGGGGCGGTCAGCCGATCGTCTCGAGTTCCGGCTCACGGCGTTCGGTGGCCTGCGGGTTGCGTGCCTTGAGGACCGCCCAGCCGATGGCCAGGGCGGCGGCCCAGACGGCCATCACGTACAGGCAGATGCGGGACTCGGAGTCGTAGGCGATGAGGCCGGTGACGAAGAGGAGGAACACGACGGCGACCCAGCTGCACTTCGCGCCGCCCGGGGCGGGGAAGGACGAGGCCGGCAGCCGGCCGGCGTCGACCGCGCGGCGGTACAGGATGTGGCTGGCCAGGATCATCAGCCAGGTCCAGATGCCGGCCGCGGTGGCCACCGAGGTGACGTATCCGAAGGCCTTCTCGGGGACGACGTAGTTGAGGATCACGCCGATGCCCATGAAGAGCACGGAGACGGTGATGCCGAGGGCGGGCGTCTTGGTGGACGACAGCTTGCTGAAGACCCTCGGGGCCTCGCCGCTGTCGGCGAGGTTCCGCAGCATGCGGCCCGTGGAGTACATGCCCGAGTTGCAGGAGGACAGGGCGGCGGTGAGGACCACGAAGTTGACGATGCCCGCGCCGGCCGGGATGCCGATCTTCGCGAAGGCCTCGACGAAGGGGCTCACTTTGGGTGCGAACTCCGTCCACTTCACGACGCAGAGGATGACGGTGAGGGCGCCGACGTAGAAGAGGGCGATGCGCCACGGGAGGGTGTTGATGGCCTTCGGGAGCGTCTTCTCGGGGTCCTCGGACTCGCCCGCGGTGACGCCGACGAGCTCGACGGCGAGGTAGGCGAACATGACGCCCTGGAGGGTCATCAGGGACGAGCCGATGCCGTTGGGGAAGAAGCCGTCGAACTGCCAGAGGTTGCTGACGGAGGCGGTGTCACCGGCGGAGCTGAAGCCGAAGGTGAGGACACCGATGCCGATGACGATCATGCCGATCAGCGCGGTGACCTTGACCATCGAGAACCAGAACTCGATCTCGCCGAAGAGCTTCACCGAGATCAGGTTCGCCACGAACAGGACGACGAGGAACACGAGTGCCGTCACCCATTGGTGGATGCCGGGGAACCAGTAGTGGACGTAGATCGCGGCGGCCGTGAGTTCGGCCATGCCGGTGACCACCCACATCAGCCAGTACGTCCAGCCGGTGAAGTAGCCGAAGAACGGACCGAGGAACTCGCGGGAGTACTCGGCGAAGGAGCCCGATACCGGGCGGTAGAGCAGGAGCTCGCCGAGCGCCCGCATGATGAAGAAGATGATCACGCCCGCGAGGGCGTACATCACGATGAGGCTGGGGCCGGCCTTGGCGATGTTCGCCCCGGCTCCCAGGAAGAGGCCGACGCCGATGGCGCCGCCGATCGCGATCATCTGGACCTGGCGGCTGCCGAGCCCGCGCTCGTACCCCTCTTCGGGGGCGTCGCCCACGGCCTCACTGCCGTCGTACTGCTTGTCGACCTGCGATGAGGTCATGTTGGTGCGCCTTTCTCCATACCGGTCCGAGCCGGTCACTCGGCTTCGAATCGGCTTCCGATCCCCCCGGACAGGTGGAGCTTGTGCCTGGCCGGCGGTCCGCCGGCTCGGTGGCGCACCCGGCGGGACATGGGTGGTGTCCTGCCGGGCGGTCGTGAAGATCTATCACGGCGGCGGCGTTGATCGGTTGAGGGTGATGTTGCGCAGACCACAGAAAGAACCGGACAAAACATCGAACCGCGCCCCATAGGGCGCGGTTGCGGTGACGTGATCGTTATCCGGATTTGAGCGTCCGCTGAGCGAACGCGAGAGGTGTCGTGTCGTGACAGTTCAGGGCATAAGGGTTTCGACCAGGGTCTCCTGGAGGCCGCCGAGCCAGAGGTACGCCATCACCATCGGCTTGCGCGGGTCCTCGTCGGGGAGCCGGTAGAGGAGGTCGGTGTCCTCCTCGTCGACGACGTCGAGCCGCGAACCGATGGCCAGGCGCAGGTCGTTCAGTGCGCGCAGCCACTGCTCGGACTGCGCGGTGGTCAGTTCGAGGACGGCTCCGCCGTCGCCGCCGGGCGTCAGTCCGTCCAGCGAGCGGATCACCGTGAGGGCGTTCTCGCGCTTGCCCGCGCGCAGGTCGTTCTCGGTGAAGCGGCGGAACTCGGCGGAGTGGGCGTGCTGCTCCTCGGCCTGCTCGGGCGAGCCGGCCTCGACGCCGGGGCCGCTGTAGGCGTCGGGAAACAGGCGCCTCAGCACCGGGTCGCTCGGCGGCTCACTGGGGCCTTCCGCGAACAGCTCCGCGAGCGGGTCGGCGGAGGCGTCCTCCGCGGGGCCGGGACCGATGAGCTCCAGGAGCTGGACGGCGAGGGAGCGGATGATGGAGATCTCGACCTCGTCGAGCGCGACGGCCGCGCCGCCGCCGGGGAGCGGTTCGAAGTGTCCAGGCATGGAGTGAGTTCGCTACTTCCGGTCCTGCGGGCGGTCGGTTGACAGGGGGCCGGCTACTTCCGGTCCTGCTGAAGGGTGGCCCACAGACCGTAGCCGTGCATCGCCTGCACGTCGCGCTCCATCTCCTCGCGCGTGCCGCTGGAGACGACGGCCCGGCCCTTGTGGTGGACGTCCATCATCAGCTTGGTGGCCTTGTCCTTGGAGTAGCCGAAGTACGTCTGGAAGACATACGTCACATAGCTCATGAGGTTGACCGGGTCGTTGTGGACGATCGTGACCCAGGGGACGTCCGGCTCGGGTACGGCGAAGACCTCCTCCGCCGACTCGGTCTTCTCGATCTCTAGAGGTGCAGGAGCCGTCACACGCCCATGCTGCCACCAGAGGGGGTCACCCGCACAAACGCACCCCCGAAACGGAGGCCGGCTCCCCCGGAATCGCAGGGCTCCCCAGAAATCGTCAAAGTGACGAGATGGGGGTACGATCCTGCCATGAACACAGCGGACCTTGGGCTGCCGGAAGAAGCAGGGCGCGATGCGCTTCCGAAGAAGGGCGGTGGTGGGCGACGGGTGGGCGTTCCCTCTACGGCGCTCTTCACCGACCAGTACGAGCTGACGATGCTGCAGGCCGCCCTCGCGGCCGGGACCGCCGAGCGGCGCTCGGTCTTCGAGGTCTTCACCAGGCGGCTGCCCGAGGGGCGGCGCTACGGAGTGGTCGCGGGCACCGGCCGCGTCCTCGACGCCGTCGAGAACTTCCGGTTCGACACCGACGTCCTCCGCTTTCTGCGCGAGCGCGGGATCGTGGACGAGCCGACCCTGGAATGGCTCTCCTCGTACCGCTTCGGCGGGGACATCTGGGGCTACCCCGAGGGCGAGGTGTACTTCCCGGGTTCTCCCCTCCTGCGGGTCGAGGGCAGCTTCGCGGAGTGCGTGCTCCTGGAGACCGTGATCCTCTCGATCCTCAACCACGACTCCGCCATCGCCGCGGCCGCCTCCCGGATGGCCTCCGCCGCGGGCGACCGGCCGCTGATCGAGATGGGCGCACGGCGCACCCACGAGCTGGCCGCGGTGGCCGCCGCGCGGGCCGCGTACATCGGCGGGTTCACCACCACCTCCGACCTGGCCGCCGGTTTCCGCTACGGCATCCCGACCGTGGGCACCTCCGCGCACGCCTTCACCCTCCTGCACGACCACGAGCGGGACGCCTTCCGGGCGCAGGTGGACTCGCTGGGCCGGGGCACCACGCTGCTCGTGGACACCTACGACGTCGCCGAGGCGGTCCGCACGGCCGTCGAGGTCGCCGGACCCGAGCTCGGCGCGGTGCGCATCGACTCCGGAGACCTGCTGCTCGTCGCCCACCGGGTGCGCCAGCAGCTGGACGAGCTGGGCGCGACCGCGACGAAGATCGTCGTGACCTCCGACCTGGACGAGTACGCCATCGCCTCGCTGGCGGCGGCGCCCGTGGACGCGTACGGCGTCGGCACCCAGCTGGTGACGGGATCCGGCCATCCGACGTGCTCGATGGTCTACAAGCTGGTCGCCCGTGCCGAGTCGGCGGACCCGGAGGCGCCACTGGAGCCGGTGGCCAAGAAGTCCACGGGCGGCAAGACGTCCATCGGCGGCCGTAAGTGGGCCGCGCGGCGCCTGGACGAGCAGGGGGTCGCCGAGGCCGAGGTGATCGGTGTCGGGCCGGTGCCCGGCGAGCTGGCCGACCAGCAGCTCCTGGTCCAGCTGGTCAAGGGCGGACAGGTCCTGGCCCGCGAGCCGCTCGACGTCGTACGCGACCGGCACGCGGCGGCCCGCGCCCGGCTGCCGCTGTCGGCGACCCAGCTGTCGCGCGGCGAGCCGGTGCTTCCCACCGCATACGTCTGAGGCGTGCGGGGCGGGCGGTGCGGGAGTGACACCGCGCATGAACCTTCGGTGAGCGGGAATGCAACGGCAGCGGGCCCGCGCGGGCCGCGGAAGCCGAATTGCCCCTCCCGCACAGCCCTCGAAGTCTCTAGGCTCGGAAGTTCAACGGCCGGGCCCGCACCCTTGTCTGCCGCACCCATAGCCGAAGGACACCGCCCATGCGCCGCGCCTTGATCGTCGTAGACGTGCAGAACGACTTCTGCGAGGGGGGCAGCCTCGCGGTGGCCGGGGGCGCCGACGTGGCCGCCGCCGTCACGGAGCTGATCGGGCAGGCCCCCGCCGGCTACCGGCACGTCGTCGCCACCCGCGATGTCCACATCGCCCCCGGGGGCCACTTCGCCGACAACCCGGACTACGTGCACTCGTGGCCCGCGCACTGCGTGGCCGGCACGGAAGGGGTGGGCTTCCACCCGAACTTCGCACCGGCTGTCGCCTCCGGCGCGATCGACGCCGTCTTCGACAAGGGCGCCTACGCGGCGGCGTACAGCGGCTTCGAGGGTGCCGACGAGAACGGGATGGCGCTGGGCGACTGGCTGCGCGCCCACGGGATCGGCGAGGTGGACGTGGTCGGCATCGCGACCGACCACTGTGTCCGGGCGACCGCCCTGGACGCCGCGCGCCAGGGCTTTCGCACGACGGTCCTGCTCGACCTGACGGCCGGAGTGGCGGAGGAGACGACGGAGCGCGCGCTGGAGGAGCTGCGCGCCGCCGGTGTCGAGCTCACGGGCAAGCCCGTGGTGTAGCCGGACCGCGACACCGGGTCACACCTGCCCCAGCGGGCACTCCCGTGGCGTCACGGCTGCGGTGCCGGGCGTCTGAGCAGCGTCCTGATCGGGTGCCACAGCTCCTGGGGGAGCTCGGGGGCACCGCAGCCGGTGACGCCGCTGGTGACACCGGCTTCGGGGGCCGTGCGCCATATGAGCCCGTCGGGGTGGTGCAGGACCGCGGTGATCTCGTCGGGGGTGGGCGGGGCCGCGTTGCCCCGGAGGTAGACGGCGCGCAGGCCCAGGTTCCGCAGCCTGGTCAGGGCGCGGGCCCGGTTCTGGGCGACGACCAGGAACCGCAGGCAGCCGTAGCCGGAACCCGCCGGACTGGGCAGGTTCAGCGCCACTACGACGCTGCCGTTCGGCAGTCTGCAGAAACCTCCTGCGGCCATGCGGTCACACCCCCGTGTGAGTCGGTGTCGATGTCGGTGTCAATAAGCCGGGCACAGGACGCACCTAAACACGATCGGCGGCAACCCGCCAGGGGTTGCCGCCGATACGTCTTTGACCTGCGGAAATGCTGGTTACTTCACCGCGGGGCCGACCTTGAGGGAGATCGTGGAGCCGTCCTTGGCCTCCTTGACGATCTCGATCTTGGTGTTGGTGTCAGTGATCTTGACGCCGCCGGTCGGGTTCCGGTTGTCGTAGTAGTCGCTGGTGTGGTCGTTGAAGACCGACACCCCCTTCGACGACGGGATCTTCGTGGCGACGTCCGCGCTGTGCAGCGTGAGGCCGTCCGTGCGGTACAGGCTGAACGGGGAGTCGTAGGCCTGGATGCGGTTGCGCATCAGCGTGCCGTTGTCCCACCACAGGGCCTTCGGGTGCGAGTCGACCGGAAGCGCGAGGCCGACACCCGGGTGCTGGCTGGTGTTGTTGTCCGCCTGCGAGGTGTCCCACTTCCAGATCAACAGGCCGTTCTGGTAGGCGTAGTGCTCCACCCAGTCCGGACGGGTCGTCGAGAAGCCGAAGTTGTACGGGCCGACCTTGAGGGTCTTGTCGTACGAGACGTACTGGCGGTTCTCCGCGAGGTAGTACTGCGCGTAGTCCTTGGTGAACGAGGCGCCGATGCGGGAGAAGCCGCTCGCGGTCCAAGCGGCGTCTGCCGTCTCGGCGTTGTCCGAGAAGAGCGCGGTGCCGTCCGCGGTGACGCCGATCTCGTCGGCCGCGAAGCCCTTCAACGCCACGCCGCCGTCGCTCTGGTAGCGGAAGCGGACGTCGATCTTCTTGCCCGCGTAGGCGTCGAGCGGGTACGCCAGTTTCTTGTACGCGTCGACCGTGCCGGTGAGGGCGGGCTTGTCGCTGCCGTCACGCGGGATGGCGGCGCCGTCCACCGTGCCGTCCAGGGCGGTCCAGTTGGCGCCGCCGTCGGTCGAGACCTCGGTGTAGAGGTAGTCGTAGCCCGCCTCGATGTCGTACCAGCCGTCGAGGGTCAGCGTCGCCGACGACTTGCCCGTGAGGTCCACGGACCGGGTCAGCGTGTTCTTCAGGTTGTCGCCGCTGCCGCTCCACCACTGGGCCGAGCCCTGCGCGGGGTTGACGACCGTGGTCGTGACCGCCTTGTCCGGCAGGCTCACGACGAGCGCCTGCTTGTTCCAGGTGTTGTACTCGGCGACGCCCAGCTTGTGCGTGGACTGCTTGCCGGCCTTGGCCGTGTCGTAGTTCAGCCAGCCGAGCTGGAGCTTGTCCCAGGCGTTGAAGTCGCCGGGGAGGTCGCCGATGGAGTCCTTGCCGGTGCCGAGCCAGGAACCCGAGGACATCAGGGTCCAGAAGCCGGTGGAGTTGTCGCCGCCGGCGGTGTCGTAGTGGTCCGGCAGACCGAGGTCGTGGCCGTACTCGTGGGCGAAGACGCCGAGTCCGCCGTTCTCCGGCTGGATGGTGTAGTCGCCGACCCAGATGCCGGTGTCGCCGATCTGGGCGCCGCCGAGCCTGTTGTCGGCCGGACCCGTGGCGCCCGCGTCGGTGCCGAACGCGTACCAGCGGTGGGCCCAGATCGCGTCCTTGCCCTGGACGCCGCCACCCGCGGACTCGTCCTCACCGGCGTGCACGATCTGGAAGTGGTCGATGTAGCCGTCGGGCTCGTTGAAGTTGCCGTCGCCGTCGTAGTCGTAGCGGTCCCACTGGTCGAACTGGGCCAGGTCCGCCTTGATGGCCGCGTCGGACTTGCCGGCCTCCTTCTGCTGGGCGACCCAGGCGGTGACGCCGTCGCTGACGACGTTCCACACGCTCGGGCAGTTGGTGGAGCCGCAGGCGTCGTTGCCGTAACGGGCCTCGTTGTAGGGGACCTTGACCCAGTCGGCGACCTCGCCGTCCACCGAGTAGCGGCCCGAGGACTGCGTCTCGTAGAACTTCTTCATCGACTCGACGTTCTTGCCGGTGCCGAAGTAGAGGTCCTGGAAGTGCTTCTGGTTGTAATCCGCCTGCCAGGCCGTGCTGTTGTCCTTCTTGCGGTCCGGCTTGGCTATCTGGTTGTGCAGCGGTCCGGCGGTGCCGCCGAACTTCGGGTCCGTCTTGTCGCCGAACTGGACGAGGATCGTGAAGATCTTGTCGGTCTTCTCGCGGCCCAGCTCGACGTACTTGCTGCTGCCCTTCTTGCTCTTCAGCTGGACAACCTGCGAACCGTTGCGGTTCTGCACCTTGGCGTCACCGGATATGACCTGGTTCAGCGCCTCTTGGTGCTGGGCGTTCTGGGTCTTGCTCAGCGGGCCGTCGAGGTCGTGGTCGACCGTGTTCCTGACCGGCTGCGGGTCGTGACGGTTCACGACGGGTGACGCGGCGGCCGAGTCGGCCTGCGCCACTGCGTACGTCGAGAACGTGGCGGTGGCCGCCGCGAGGGCGACGCCCACCGCTGCTGCTCTGAACGTCCATGGTCTGTTGGTCACTTGATGTCCTCCCCCGCGCACGTTCGCGCGGAGGGGGTTCCGGGTCATGGAGGTCCGCGCGCGTCTACGCGATTCAAGTGACGCCATTTGACCGGAGTTACCAAAGAAAAAACAGATCTTGACTTGAACCTGGCAAGTGCATTATGCGGAGCCTACGTTCGCTATCCGGACGCCCCCGAAGCTCCCAACAGGCGCGTCCACACGTCCACTTGATGGACGCGATGACTCCGTGCGCCCCCTGTGCTCCGGCACCGTGGGTAAGGTCACGCTTACCGGACGTTCCACTCGGGCATGCAGGCGAATAGAGTCGATTGGCGGAGCGTCGGAAGCCGGCGGAAAGCCACGTCGACACCGTTGTCTCACCCCGATTCCTATCCGCACCCTCCCCCAACGCGAGAGGCACCCGGGGGGAGAACCCCCATCCGAGGACACGATTGCCATGCCTCGTCCGACCGCCGCACAGCTCGTCTACGGTTCCTGCACCGTGATCTTCTCCACCCTCGCCATGCTGCTGCTGTCACAGACGAGTTCGAGCCTGGGGATCGCGCTGATCGCCCTCTCGGCACTCGCCCTCGGACTGCTGGTGGCCATGACGGTCCCGCTGCCGAAGCCCGCGCCGTCCGCCGCCTCCGCCGTCATCCACGAGCGGATGCCGGCTCGCCGTGAGACCGCGTCCGTCTCCGTCTCCGTCTCCGTCTCCTCCGCGCCCGAGCCGGTGCGCGAGCCCGTGCGCGAACCCGCGGGGCCCTGAAGCGGCGTACGCGAGCCCGCGCGCCCCGGTTCCCCGGCGAACCGCCGGACCGTCGGCGGCCCCGGACGCTCCGACCTCGTACCCGAACGGCGGGCCCGTGGACCACGGGCCCGCCGTTCGCGTGTGCGCCGTCACCGTCGCCGCTCCGGCCCTCGCCGCCGCGGTCCGTGTCGTCCGGCCCTCGTCGTCCGGCCCTCGTCGCCGGGCCGTACGCCCCGGCCACCGTCACCCGGCGTCGACCACCACCGTCTTGGCCGCCTTGTCGTGCAGGCCCTGCTTGTAGGGCTTGTCGAAGAAGCTCCAGCCGCCCGCGATGGCCGTCCAGACGCAGGCGCAGCAGAACGCGAACGGGATCCACAGGACCAGGGCGCGGACCAGGGAGGTCTGCACGGAGGGCGTCGAGCCGTTGTCGAGGTTGGCGACGCGGTGGTTGAACAGCCGCTTGCCGAGGGTCTGGCCCGTCTTGCTGATCATCACGGTGTCGTAGGAGACGTAGCACACGGCGGCCACCACGGACTGCCCGAGCGACTTGCTGAACTCGATCTTGTTCGAGTCCATGTTGTACTCGGTGACCCCGAACGCCCAGGACAGCAGCCACACCACGATGCCCACCAGGATCATGTCCAGGATCCTCGCCAGCACCCGCTTCCCGCTGTCCGCGAGCGGCGGCATCCCGGCGAGCGGATCGCCGCCGTAGGGACCGCCGCCGCCGTAGGGGTCGCCACCCCCGTCGTGGGGGCCGCCGCCCGCACCGTAGGGGCCGCCCTCGAACGGGGGCGGCTGGCTGCCGTAGGGCGGGGTCTGGCCGCCGGACGGAGGAGACGGGTCGTACGGGGAACCCGTCCCCTCGGCGGGCGGGGGCTGCTTCTTGAACGGGTCGTCGTCCGGTGGCCGGCCGGGGCCCGGGGGCGGCGGTTCGCTGCTCATGGCCCGAGTCGACCGCGAACCCCCCGGCTCCGCATCCGGCGAAGGGCCGTCCGGGGGACGGGATTACCGGGCCGGCCCCGCCACGAAGGTGTGCGCGGCCTTGTCGTGCCAGCACTGGTTCCAGGGCTTGTCGAACAGGCACCACAGGACGCCGACGAAACCGACGAGCAGCAGGCACGGCACGCTGAGGACGAGCCAGCGGCAAAGGGCCCGTCCGAACGTGGGCGGTTCGTGACCCTCTATGTCGCGCACCTCGATGCCGCACAGCTTCTTGCCCGGCGTGCGGCCCCACTTGGCGGTGGGCAGGACGTCGTAGAGGACGCCGAAGAGGAGCAGTACGGCGAGGACCGCGCCGAGGCAGGACGCGGTCGTGCCGTCGAGGAGCCAGACGGTGACCTGCTCGCCCGACAGCCTGGCCGCGTCGATCTTCTCGTTGACGTGGTCGACCGCCCTGGTGCCCAGCGGCACGGCGGCCGCCGCGGTGACACCGGCGAGGACGGCGGTGTCCACCAGCCTGGCGGCCAGCCGTCTGCCGAGCCCGGCCGGCCGGGCCGCCGACTGCCGGCGGGCGGCAGCCTGGAACACGTCGTCGACCGGCGGTTTCCACTGCGGGACCCGCTGTCCCTCCTCCGCCGGGTCACCCGCGAGCTGGTGCACCTGCTGGGCCCAGGAGGGCTGGCCGCCGCCGGCCCCGGAGCCCATGGGGGCGGAGCCGCCCGGCTGTTGGGGAACGGTGGAGGAGGGAGCGGCCTGGGCGGCGGACGCCCTGGCGGCGGCCTGCGCGGCGGCGTTCGCGGCGCTCTGCGCGGCCTGAGCGGCCGCGTCATGGGCGGCCTGCCCGGCTCCCAAGCCGCCTCCGGCCGACGCGCCGGACACACCGGACGCGGTCGACGGGCCGGACGCGGCGGGTGCGGCGGACCCGCCGGGCGAGGCCGCCGCGTCCGTGCCCCCGCCGCGCGCCCCGCTCTGCTGTTCCGTACGCGGGGAGGGCGCACGAAAAGTCCTGTCGCCATCGGAGCGGGCGGGGTCCTGCGCACCGGGAGTGGCGGTGGAGCGTCCGGCCCCGGACAGCCCGGTGCCGGCGGCGGCCCCGGTCCCGGGCTCGTCCCAGCCGTCGGATCGGCTCGAACTCACTTCACCCGTACGGCTGATACCGCCCGCCCCGCCGGTGTCTTCAGCGCCCTCCGGCCCCGTGGGCGCCACCGACCCAGTGGGGCGGCGGAAGACCACGGGGCCCGCGGACGCCGGGGGCCAGAGGGCGCCACCGGGGTCGGCGGGCGGAATCGTCGTCGTGCCGTCCGTGCGCGCCGACTCCCCGTCGGGCTGGGTCACCGCTTCGGCGGACCCCGCCGCACGCGGGACGTGTGGGTCGGGTCCCTGCGGCGCGCCCCAGGACACCTTGCGGTCCTGGTCGCCGCCGAAGCCGGACTGCTGGGAGCGGTCGGCGCCCCATGCGGCGGCGGGCTCGGGCCGGCTGCCGTGCTGGGACTCGGCGCGGGTGGCGCGGCGGGGCTGCGGGTCCTCGTCGAAGAAGTGCGGACCCGTCTCCTCCGCGGCGGGAGTGCTTCCCTGCCCGCGCGAAGCGGAGGACTCGGGGGATTGCGCCGGAGCGGGCACGTGCGCGGGACGCACGCCGGGCGGCGGGGCGAGCGCCTCGCCGCCCGACGGTGCCGGACGGCTCGTGCCCGGTACCCAGGCGGCACCGTTCCAGTACCGGACATATCCAGGAATGGAGGGGTCCGGGTAATACCCTTCGCGGGGCCTGTCGTCACCGGGGGCCGGGGTTGGGGCGCTCATGTCCGTCGTCCCGTATCTGCTCGGGGGTCGTTTTGGGGGTCCACATCTACCAGACCCGCGCACGCGTCACGGCCCGTCCCGCCGTACCCACTCCTTTCGGGCAAGGTTCCGCCGCGTCTTGAGAGCGGACGTCCGAGGCTGTGCGCGGTGTGCCCGGACAAGGGCCGAGGCAGGGCCGGACAGGACCCGAAAGAGTTCTCCGAACCCGCGTAATGGTTCCGCCGCCGGGCGCTCTCCACTCGTACGGGCTCCCGCCGGCGGGAGCCCGTACGACGAAAGGAAGCGCATCGACATGCACACCGTGGTGGAACGCGAGCTGGAGCTTCATCTCGTCCTGTCGCCCGAGCGCAGCATCCCTGTGCCGGCGCGCCTCAGTTACCGCTCCGACGACCCGTACGCCGTCCGCGTCACCTTCCACATCGGCTCCGACCATCCCATCAACTGGACGTTCGCCCGTGAACTGCTCGTCGAGGGGGTGTTCCGGCCGTGCGGCCACGGCGACGTGCGGGTGTGGCCGACGAAGGTCGGCGGCCGGGGTGTCGTCCTGATGGCGCTGAGTTCGCCGGACGGCGACGCGCTGCTCGAAGCGCCCGCCGCGCAGATCTCGGCCTGGCTGGAGCGCACGCTCAGGGCGGTCCCCCCGGGCTCCGAGGCCGGGCAGCTCGGCATCGACGCCGGCCTGGCCGAGCTGCTCGCGCCGTCCCCGAGGCTCTCGGCCTCGCTCGACCAGGGGGGAACCCCGTCGCCCGACGACCTGTGGCTGCGCGACCCGTGGCCGTCGGACGAGTCCACGGACGGTGAGCAGCCCTGACGTCGGTCCACGGACGGTGAGCAGCCCAGACGTCGGTCCACGGGCGGTGATCAGCCCTGACTGAGGTCGGCACACGGAGAGCGGCCCTGATGGGTGGGCCCACGGTGGGCAGCCGGGCCGGGACGACGGGACGGCGAGCGGCCCTGACGCGCCGGCGCCCGGTGAACGGCCCCGGGGCTCAGAACAGTTTGCCCGGGTTCAGGAGGCCCAGCGGGTCGAACGCCGTCTTGATCGCCCGCTGCATCTCCACGCCCACCGGGCCGATCTCCCGGGCCAGCCACTCCTTCTTCAGCACGCCCACGCCGTGCTCGCCGGTGATCGTGCCGCCGAGTTCCAGACCGAGGGCCATGATCTCGTCGAAGGACTCGCGGGCGCGCCGGGACTCGTCGGGGTCGGTGGCGTCGAAGCACACGGTGGGGTGCGTGTTGCCGTCGCCCGCGTGCGCGCAGACGCCGATGGTCAGGGCGTACTTCTCGGCGACGCGCTCGATGCCGTCGAGCATGTCGCCGAGCCGGGAGCGCGGCACGCACACGTCGTCGATCATCGTGGTGCCCTTGACCGCTTCGAGCGCGGTGAGCGACAACCGCCTTGCCTGGAGGAGAAGTTCGGATTCGGCCGCGTCCTCGGCGGGGACCACCTGTGTCGCGCCGGCGGCCTCGCAGAGGGCGCCCACCAGGGCGAGGTCGGCGGCCGGGTCGTGGGTGTCGAAGGCGGCGAGCAGGAGCGCCTCGGTGGTCTCCGGGAGGCCCATGTGGGCGAGGTCGTTGACGGCCTTGACGGTCGTACGGTCCATCAGTTCGAGGAGGGAGGGCACATGGCCGCCCTCCATGATCCGGCAGACGGCGTCGCACGCGGCCCGCGCCGACCCGAACTCGGCGGCCAGGACGAGCTGTTGGGGAGGCTGCGGCTTCAGCGCCAGGATCGCCCGTACGACGATGCCGAGCGAGCCCTCGGAGCCCACGAAGAGGCGGGTGAGGTCGTATCCGGCGACGCCCTTGGCGGTGCGGCGTCCGGTGGACATCAGCCGCCCGTCGGCGAGGACGACGTCGAGGCCGAGGACGTACTCGGCCGTCACCCCGTACTTCACGCAGCACAGGCCGCCGGAAGCCGTGCCGATGTTGCCGCCGATCGTGCACGTCTCCCAGCTGGAGGGGTCCGGCGGGTAGTACAGGCCGTGTTCGCCCACGGCCCGGGAGAGCGCGGCGTTGACGACACCGGGTTCGACGACGGCGATGCGGTCGACCGGGTTGATCTCCAGGATGCGGTCCATCCTCACCAGGGACAGCACCACGCATCCGTCGGTGGCGTTGGCCGCTCCGGAAAGGCCGGTGCGGGCGCCCTGCGGGACGACCGGGACGCGCAGTTCGGTCGCGACGCGCATGACGTGCTGGACCTGCTCGACGGTACGCGGCAGGACGACCACGGAGGGTGTGCCCGCCTCGCAGAAGCTCGCCATGTCGTTGGCGTAGGAGGCCGTGACGTCCGGGTCGGTGAGGACGGCCTCGGCCGGCAGACCGCTCAGCAGACGGTCCAGAAGGCTGCCGGTCGCTTCGTCGCGCGGGGCTTCGATACGGCTCATGATCACAGCGTCGCACCCGGGGCCATCGGTGTGAACCCCATCCGCGCGAGGCTTCGCGTGCCGGGGCGCGGTCTTCGTATTGACGCACAGTGAGCCGCATGGAGATCGAAGAGCGACAGCCGGGGCCCGCCGGGTCCGGGCACGCGGTGCCCTCCGGCGCGCGGCCCGAGGAGCCCGTCGGCGCGCAGTCCCCCGAGTCCTCCGGTCCGCGACGCTCCCCGCGCGCCCGGCGCGCGCTGATCGGCGCGGTCGCCGGCTGTGTGGTGCTCGGCGGTGTGCTGGTGCTGCTGCCCTCGCTGGACCGGGGCGGGGCGCCTCGGCCCGCCCCGGGTCCGGTGGCGCGGGCGGTGAGCGCGGTGGGAGCCGGGGTGCCCGCGGCGCTGCCCGATCTCGCCGCGCTCATCGACGACCGCGAGGCCCGGGTGCGGGCCCGGCCGCGCGACGACGTGTCGTGGGCGGTGCTCGGCGTCGCGTACACGGAGCAGGCACGGCGGACGGCGGCGGCCGTGTACTACCCGAGGGCCGAGAAGGCGCTGCGCACCTCGCTGAGCGTACGGCCGAAGGACAACCCGGCGGCGCTGGTCGGGCTGGCCGCTCTCGCCGACGTTCGGGGCGACTTCCGGACCGCGAAGGAGTGGGGCGAGGCCGCGGTGAAGCTGGCGCCGAAGCGGTGGACGACGTATCCGACGCTCATCGACGCGTACACCGGGCTCGGTGACCACAAGGCCGTGGACAGGGCCCTCGACAGGCTGCTCGCCCTGCGTTCCGGACCGGCGGCGCGGGCGGTGGCGGCGCGCGTGTACCGGGACCGCGGCCGGCGCGAGGACGCGGCGGCGGCGGTCTCGGACGCGGCGGCGGGGGCCGCGACCCCCTCCGAGCAGGCGGCCTTCCTCCAGCAGGCCGGAGACCTCGCGTGGGAACGCGGTGACCGCCAGGAGTCCCTGGACCACTACCGGGCCGCGGTGAACACCGACGCCGACGCTTACGACGCGCTGGCCGGGCAGGGGCGCGCACTGGCGGCGCTGGGGCGCACTTCGGAGGCGCTGCGGGCGTATCGGGTAGCGCTCGCCAAGCGGCCCGCGCCGCGTTACGCGCTGGAGCTGGGCGAGCTGTACGAGAAGCTGCGGCTCGGCGGGGCCGCACGCGTGCAGTACGACCTGCTGCGCGAGCTGGTGCGGCAGGAGAGCGCCTCGGGGGTGGACGACGCGCTGGTCCTCGGGCTCTTCGAGGCGGACCACGGCGATCCTCAGTCGGCGGTACGGGCGTTGCGCGCCGAGTGGCAGCGGCAGCCCGGCATCGCGGTGGCGGACGCGCTGGGCTGGGCGCTGCACCGCGCCGGGGACGACAGGGAGGCGCTCGACTTCGCGGTGCGGGCCACGGACCCGGAGCACGGGGGCGGTGTGCGCAGTGCGTCGTACGCCTGTCACCGGGGGCTGATCGAGCGTGATCTGGGGATGTCCGGTCCGGCCCGCAGGCATCTCGCCGAGGCGCTGCGGATCAATCCGTACTTCTCGCAGCCGCTGGTGCCCGAGGCTCAGCAGGCCCTGGCGGCGCTGGGCGAGCCGCCGGCCGGGGGCCCGCCGGAGGACTCCGGGGAGAACTCGGGGGAGAACTCGGGGGAGCTTGACGGGTCGGATCCGTCGCAACCGTCCGATCAGCCACAGCAGTCCCGGCAGCCCCAGCAGTCCGAGGGATCCGGCGGCTCCCCCGGTCCGGCGGTCCCACCGGTCACCCTGCCGGGGCCGACCCCGGCAGGGTGACCGCGGGAACAGAGGTGTCCGGTGCAGGCCGCTCGGCGCACACCGGACACGTGAGAATCAACTAGCCCTCATGGACGGCCCGTTCCACGGGTTCAGAGGTTGCCGCGCTTCTCCTGCTCGCGCTCGATCGCCTCGAAGAGGGCCTTGAAGTTGCCCTTGCCGAAGCCCATCGAGCCGTGCCGCTCGATCATCTCGAAGAAGACGGTCGGACGGTCCTGGACCGGCTTGGTGAAGATCTGGAGCAGATAGCCGTCCTCGTCGCGGTCGACGAGGATCTTCAGCTCGCGCAGGGTGTCGACGGGGACGCGGGTGTCGCCGGCCCACTCGCCGAGCGTGTCGTAGTAGGAGTCGGGGGTGTCGAGGAACTGGACACCGGCCGCGCGCATGGCCCGCACGGTCGCGACGATGTCGTTCGTGTTCAGCGCGATGTGCTGGACACCCGCGCCGCCGTAGAACTCCAGGTACTCGTCGATCTGGGACTTCTTCTTGGCGATGGCGGGCTCGTTGATCGGGAACTTGACCTTGAGCGTGCCGTCGGCGACGACCTTCGACATCAGCGCGCTGTACTCGGTCGCGATGTCGTCGCCCACGAACTCCTTCATGTTCGTGAAGCCCATGACCTTGTTGTAGAAGCCGACCCACTCGTTCATCCGGCCGAGCTCGACGTTGCCGACGCAGTGGTCGATGGCCTGGAAGGTGCGCTTGGCGGGCGGCTCGACGATCGGGGCGGCGGCCACGTACCCGGGCAGGTAGGGGCCGTCGTAGCCGGACCGCTCGATGAGCGTGTGGCGGGTCTGGCCGTAGGTGGCGATGGCGGCGAGGACGACCGTGCCGTTCTCGTCCTTCATCTCGTACGGCTCGGCGATCGAACGGGCGCCGTGCTCGACGGCGTAGGCGTACGCGGCGCGCGCGTCCGGGACCTCGATGGCGAGGTCGACGACGCCGTCGCCGTGCTCCGCCACGTGCTCGGCCAGGAACTCGCCCCAGGGCGTCGTCGGCCTGATCACCGAGGTGAGGACGAAGCGCGCCGAGCCGTTCTCGAGGACGTACGACGCCGTCTCGCGACTGCCGTTCTCCGGTCCGGAGTACGCGACGAGCCGCATGCCGAAGGCCGTGGAGTAGTAGTGCGCGGCCTGCTTGGCGTTGCCGACGGCGAAGACGACCGCGTCCATTCCCTTGACCGGGAAGGGGTCGGCCTGCCGGGCGGTGTCGGGAGTGTGGTGTGTGGTCTGCGTCATGGCCGCAGACTCCCTCCGTTCCGCAAGGTGCGCAATAGTTCGCCTGTCGGCTGAACAATGTGTGCAGCGAGAGACCCGGACCGTCGGGCTTTCTGTACATGATGACCATCTCGGAGGCCCGCATGGCGATCGATCATCTGGACGGGCGGCTGCTCGTGCTGCTGGCGAAGGAACCGCGTATCGGGGTTCTGGAGATGTCGCGGCGGCTCGGGGTCGCGCGGGGAACGGCGCAGGCCCGGCTGGACCGCCTTCAGTCGAACGGAGTCATCCGGGGCTTCGGTCCCCAGGTCGACCCCGCCGCGCTCGGTTATCCGGTCACGGCGTTCGCGACGCTCCAGATCCGGCAGGGCCAAGGCGCGGACGTACGCGCCCACTTGGCGACCGTGCCCGAGGTGCTTGAGCTGCACACGACCACCGGCGGCGGGGACATGCTGTGCCGTCTCGTGGCCCGCTCGAACGCCGATCTCCAGCGGGTGATCGACCGGGTCGTCGGTTTTGACGGCATCGTCCGGGCGTCCACGGCGATCGTCATGGAGAACCCGGTTCCGCTGCGGATCATCCCGCTCGTGGAACAGGCGGCGGCCGAGCACAGAACCGAGGAGCGGGGTGGCGTGGCGTGAACTTCCGGGAGTACCTGGGCGGCCGCCACGAACAGCTGCTCACGGACGCCTGTCAACACGCCGGCGCGGTGTTCCGGTGCGTGGTCGTGGCGACCCTGGACTGGATGACGCAGGAGGGGTTCGTCATGCGGGACTGACCCGGCGGGTCCGGTCCGTGCGGCGGGCCCGTGCGGCGGGCGCGTGCGGCGCGTCGGATCCGGTCCGTGCGGCGGGCGCGTGCGACACGGCGGGCCCGTGCGACGGGGCCGGTCCGTGCGATCACATCGCCGCCCGCTAGCAGCTCGGAACCGAGCCCTTGTCCTTCTCCAGGTCCACCAGGGCGTTCACCGCGCCCTGAAGGGTGGTCACCGGGATCAGCCGGAGCCCCTTGGGCAGCTCCGACTTCGCGTCCGAGCACTCCGCCTTCGGAACCAGGAACACCGTCGCGCCGTCGCGGCGGGCAGCCTGGGTCTTGAGGGAGACGCCGCCGACCGCACCGACCTTGCCGACCGCGTCGATCGTCCCGGTACCCGCGATGACACGGCCGCCAGTGAGGTCGCCGCCGCTGCCGTCGCCGTCCAGCTTGTCGACGATGCCGAGCGAGAAGAGCAGTCCCGCGCTCGGTCCGCCGACATCGGCGAGCTTGAGGGTGACCTTCACGTCGCCCTTCTCGTGCAGGTACCCGAGGGCCGCCTCGGTGGCGGTGTCCTGGGACTGTTTCATCTCGTTCGCGTTGTGCTGCTCGATCTCCTTGACGCTGCCGCCGCCCGGGTAGACCGAGTCGCGGGGCATCACGGCCCTGTCCGTGGCGAACCAGCCGCTGAGCACGTCGCCGAGGGAGACGCTCGCGTCCGGGCCGGTGGCCTCGATCGTCGTCATCCGGAGCTGACCGCTGGTCGTCCGGGTGGGCGCGCCGGTGATCGTGATCACCTGGGCGCCCTTGTTCTCGCCGAGGACGTTCGCCGTCAGACCGGGCTGCGCCAGGGAGAACGGCAGCGGCGCGAACGCCGCCGTGGCGAGCAGAGCCACGACGGGGAGGGCGCAGACGGCGACGGCCTTGGGGCGCGTGAGGCGAGAGAGCACGGGTTCAATCTAACGTCACCGCCCGGCGAGACCCCCGTACAGGTCCCGTGGGACGGCCAGGGGACCGGGACCCAAGGCCGGGGCCCGAGGCCGGGACCGGGAGCCGGAGCCGGCCTTGGGTCCCGGGAGCCGGAGCCGGGGCCGGGACCCAAGGCCGGGACCGGGAGCCGGGACCGGGAGCCGAGGCCGGGCCCGGGACCGCAGGCGGGAGGTGCGGGACCGGGGGCGGCAGGTGCGGGACCGGGACCCGAGGCCGGGACCCGGAGCCGGGGCCGGGGGCAGCACAGGGACTTCGCGGCCGGAGGCCAGAGGCATCCGGCCGGCAGCGACGGGCGGGGTCAGCGCAAGGCGTCTGCGACCTCGCGGGCCGCGTCGACGACGCGCGGCCCCACCCGCTCCGGTACGGCGTCCGCCAGCATGACCACACCCACGCTGCCCTCGACCCCCGTAACCCCGATCAGCGGCGCCGCGGCCCCGCTCGCGCCGGCCTCCAACTCCCCGTGGGTGAGCGTGTATCCGGGCCCTCCCGCCGGCGCCTGCCGGGCGGCGAGGATCGCGCGGCCCGCGGCTCCCCGGTCAAGGGCGTGCCGGAAACCGGCGCGGTAGGCCACGTGGTAGTCCGTCCAGGTGGGCTCGACGACGGCGACGGCGAGCGCCTCCGTCCCGTCGACCAGCGTCAGATGAGCGGTCGCCCCGATGTCCTCGGCCAGCGCTCGCAGTGCGGGCAGCGCCGCCTCCCGTACCAGCGGATGCACCTGACGGCCCAGGCGCAGCACCCCGAGCCCGACCCGGGCACGGCCGCCCAGATCACGGCGTACGAGAGCGTGCTGCTCCAGCGTGGCGAGCAACCGGTACACCACGGTCCGGTTGACGCCCAGTTTGTTCGAAAGCTCGGTGACGGTCAGCCCGTGATCCGTGTCGGCGAGCAACTTGAGGACGCGCAGTCCCCGGTCGAGCGTCTGAGAGGTCTCCGCGGTCACGACGCCCACTCCTTAGTGGTGAGGTCGACGGCCCCCGCACGGCGGGTTGCGGCACCGAGTCCCGTCGGCGACGCGCTTCAGAGGCCGCCGGTCGGCCGGCGACCGGGCTGTTCCCGGGCGCGGTCGCTTCACGGCTGCGCTCCGCGGCGGCGCTGCCACGGGGCGTGTGCGTAGCGGGACAGTAGCGAGCCGGTCCGCTCAGCGGAAGTCTCCGTCCAGAATCCGGGCATCCGCTGGTACGGACTGATTCCGTATGTCCCAGAACGTGGGGCGCGCGCACCAGGCGTACACCGCCCACGTACGCAGCGCACAGGCCGCGACGCACGCCTCCCCCGACAGAACACGCCCCCGCGGTACGGGCTCGGCACCCCGTGCCGGCGGTTCCGGATACCACCGGCTCCCGAGGTGACCGGCTCCGGATACCACCCGCTCCGGATCCACCGGCTCCGGAGGTGACCGGCTCCGGATACCACCCGCTCCGGATCCACCGGCTCCGGAGGTGACCGGCTCCGGAGGTGACCGGCTCCCCGTGCGGACGTCACCGCATCCGGGTGGCCCACTCCTGGACCTTGGCGATCCGCTGCCGGAGCTGTCCCGCCGTCGCCTCCGCGCTCGGCGGGCCGCCGCAGACGCGGCGCAGCTCGGTGTGGATCACACCGTGCGGCTTGCCGCTCTGGTGGACGTACGCGCCGACCATGGTGTTGAGCTGCTTGCGCAGTTCCAGCATCTCCTTGTGGGAGACCACGGGGCGGCGCTCGGCGGGAAGTTCGAGGAGGTCCGCCTCCTCGTCCGGCTTCCTGCGGCTGTGCGCGATCTGCCGGGCCTGCCGCTTCTGGAGCAGCAGCTGCACCTGGTCGGGTTCGAGGAGCCCGGGGATGCCGAGGTAGTCCTGCTCCTCCGCGCTTCCCGGGTGGGCCTGCATGCCGAACTCGGCACCGTCGTAGAGGACCCGGTCGAAGACGGCCTCGGACTCCAGCGCCTCGAAGGAGAACTGCTCCTGCTCGCCGGTGTCCTCGTCCTGCTCCTTGTTCGCCTCGTCCATCTCCTGCTCGGACTCGGCGTACGGGTCCTCCTCGCCCTCCTTCTTGGGCTTGTCGAGGGCGTGGTCGCGCTCGACCTCCATCTCGTTGGCGAAGGTGAGGAGGTCGGGGACGGTCGGCAGGAACACGGACGCGGTCTCGCCGCGCCTTCGGGACCGTACGAAACGGCCGACGGCCTGGGCGAAGAAGAGCGGGGTCGAGATGGTGGTGGCGTACACGCCGACGGCCAGGCGCGGCACGTCGACGCCCTCGGACACCATGCGGACGGCGACCATCCACCGGTCCTCGCTCGCGGCGAAGTCGTCGATGCGCTTCGAGGCCCCGGTGTCGTCGGACAGCACGAGGGTGGCCTTGGTGCCGGTGATCTCGCGGATCAGCTTGGCGTAGGCGCGGGCCGATTCCTGGTCGGAGGCGATGACGAGCGCCCCGGCGTCGGGGATGCCCTTGCGCACCTCGGTGAGCCGCTGGTCGGCGGCGCGCAGCACGCTCGGCATCCACTCGCCGCGCGGGTCCAGCGCGGTGCGCCAGGCCTGGCTGATGGCGTCCTTGGTCATCGGCTCGCCGAGCCGGGCGGCGATCTCGTCGCCCGCCTTGGTGCGCCAGCGCATGTTGCCGCTGTAGGAGAGGAAGATGACAGGCCGCACGACGTGGTCGGCCAGCGCGTTCCCGTACCCGTACGTGTAGTCGGCGGAGGACCGCCGGATGCCGTCCCTCCCCTCCTCGTAGGTGACGAACGGGATGGGGTTGGTGTCGGACCGGAAAGGCGTACCCGTGAGCGCGAGCCGGCGGGTGGCGGGCTCGAACGCCTCCAGGCAGGCCTCGCCCCACGACTTGCTGTCACCGGCGTGGTGGATCTCGTCGAGGATGACGAGGGTCTTGCGCTGCTCGGAGCGGTTGCGGTGGAGCATCGGCCGGACGCCGACACCGGCGTACGTGACGGCGACGCCGTGGTACTCCTTGCTGAGCGGCCCGGCGCTGTATTCGGGATCGAGCTTGATCCCTACCCGCGCGGCCGCCTCGGCCCACTGCTTCTTCAGGTGCTCGGTCGGCGCGACGACGGTCACCTGCTGCACGACGTGGTGGTGCAGCAGCCAGGACGCGAGGGTCAGCGCGAACGTCGTCTTTCCGGCGCCGGGGGTGGCTACGGCGAGGAAGTCGCGCGGCTGCTCCTGGAGGTACCTCTCCATCGCCCCCTGCTGCCAGGCGCGCAGCTTGTTGGCGGTGCCCCAGGGGGCTCGGCCGGGGAAGGCGGGCGAGAGGTGATGCGTGTGCGTGGAGGCGCTGGCGGCGGTGGTAGTCACGGTCTCCGGTCTGGGTGTCGATTGGGAGCGTCCGGGTCCGCGCGCGGCGCGTCAGATGTGGCGTGACGGGAGGCGGGCGGGCGGCTCGGCTACGTATGACAACCGGGCCACCCTACCGGCGCCCGGCTCACGACGACGTGCGGACAAGGCCGGGGCACGGGTGGATGGGACTGACGTCACAGGCCGCGCGGTGGCCCCCGGACCCACCACGGCTCACCCTTCGCCCCCGCCACCCCACCGGTGACCAGCCCGTACGCGGCGGTCCCGGTCACAGCCCCGGGAAACAGGCTGCCGGGCGCTCGAAACCCGGAACGGCACGGTCGGCACGCTCTCCGTCTTCACCCGTGCTCACCGTTCTTCACCCGTGCTCACCGTTCCCGAAGCCGGGTCGTCACCCACGCTCCCACCAGCGCCACCCCCGCCATCGGCAGGAAGACCACGGTGAAGGCGGCCGGGTGGGAACTGGGTGTGGCGGATGTCACGGCGGTGGCCGTGCGGGCCACCGCGCCGCCTCCAAGGGCCGCGAAGGCGGCTCCGCCGACGGCGAGCAGCAGCACGTTGGAGAGGGCGTCGGAGATCTGCAGGGCGGCCGAGTTGGAGCCGGCCTCCTCGGGCGCCGAGAGGTGGAGCAGCAGCACGCTGGTCGAGGCGATCACCAGGCCCATCCCGAAGCAGCCGAACGCCCAGGCGACGGCGACGGTCCACACCGGCACGGCGGAGATCAGCACGCTCGGCGCCGCGGCGACGGCCGCGGCCACGAGCAGCATGCCGAGGAACATGAGGCGGTCCCGGTACGGCTCCACGCGCGGCCGCGCCTGCACCCAGGACCCCAGCGCCCAGGTCCCGCCGCCGGCCGCGAGCGAGAGCCCGGCGAGCGTCGGCGACAGTCCCCGCTGGGTGACCAGCATCAGTGGCACGAAGGACTCCGCGGCGATGAAGGCGCCGGCGGAGACCCCGCGCAGCAGCACCACGGACGGCAGCCCGCGCGCCGCCCGGCAGGTGCCGCGGGGCAGCAGTCCGCGCACGGCCGGGACGAGCAGCGCGGCACCGGCCGCGGCGGGCACGAGGGAGAGCGGGCGCAGATCCTGGGCGGCGTACTGGAGCAGTCCGGCGCCCAGCGCGATCCCGAACGCCAGCCGGATGCGCCGCCGGTCCAGCGGCGCACGGTCGTCCCCCGCCGCCTGTCCGGACGCCCGCCGCCGTATCTGCGGCAGCGCGAGCGCGAGCGGAACACCGACCAGCGCCGGAATGCCTATGAACACCCAGCGCCAGCCGAGGTGCTCGGTGACCGCGCCGGCGGCGAGGGGTCCGACCACGGACGGCACCACCCAGGCCGCCGCGAACGCCGCCATGATCGCGGGCCGCAGCCGCTCCGGGTAGGCCCGGCCGACGACGACGTACAGCGCGACGATGACGAGTCCGCCGCCGAGGCCCTGGACGGCCCGCCCGAGGATGAACATCCACATGCCGCCGGCCGTCCCGGACAGCAGCAGCCCCGTGGCGAACGCGCCGATGCCCGAGGCCAGCGAGGCCAGCGGCCCGTCGCGGTCGGACCACTGCCCGGCGAGCACCATCCCGAACAGGCTCGTCGTGAAGTACCCGGAGAACGCGCAGGCAGCTTTCCCCACCACAGCACCACTGCCCTCCCCCGTACCCTCGGTGGGGGGAAAGGGTGCAAGGAACGGACGAGCATGGGCAACAAGCTGCGGCTACTGGGAGCACTCAGAGAGTCGAAGCTGAGGGAGCACTCAGACTCCTTCGAGGGCCAGGAGAACGACGTACGGAAGCTGGCCGACTACAAGGAAGCGGACCTCGTCCACATCACCCGTGACCGTGACGTGTCCGGCCGGGAAGTACGCCTCTTCCAGCGCCCCGAGTTCGGGGAGTGGCTCAAGACCCCGGACCTGTACGACGGCATCGCGGCACAGAAGATGGACCGCATCACTCGCAGGCCGGTAGACCTGTACCTCTTCCTGGAGTGGCTCAAGGAACATGACAAGTTCCTCATCACCAATCTGGACTCAATCGACACCCGCACCGCATCCGGCAAGCGGTACGCAGAGTTGATGGGCATGGTCGGCTCCTGGGAGTGGGAAGCAATCCAGGAGCGGAACGAGCAAAGCCACGAAAGGTCTAGGGCCGCCGGTAGGTGGCACGGCGGTCACGCTGTCCCGTTCGGCTACAGGGTCGAGGGGACCAAGGGGAACTATCGTCTCGCCGTCGACGAACTGGATTCCTGGATCGTCCGCTGGATGGTGAAACTCCTTCTCGAAGACGGGCTGGCCTTCGTGGGCATTGCCCGGAAGCTCGAAGAGTGCGGCATTCCGACACCCAAGGGAGCGAGCACATGGGGAAACGTAGCCGTACAGCGAATGCTCACCTCCCCGAACATTGTGGGTCGCGCAGTCCACAAGGGAGAAGAGATCCTGGACGAGTTCGGCCTGCCTCTCGAAAGGGCCGAGCCTCTTATCTCTCTGAGCGAGTGGCAGAGGATTAAGAAGGTGGCCGAGGAGAGGAAGGCCCCTGAGCGTAGACCTCGGTCGAATGCCACTCCCTATCTTCGGGTCGTGGTGTGCGGCCTCTGCAACAAGAACATGTACCGGCAGGTCTCCGTCCGGGGCACCACACCGTTCTACCTCTGCCGGAATCCGCACTGCGACAACAAGTCGATCAGTGAGCCGGTTGTTTCCTGGTACCTCACCAAGGAAATCATGTCGTGGCTCGAAGGCGAGCCGAGGTACAAGAAGGTGCACCACTACGGGGTGAACCACTCGGCCGAGATCGAAGAGCTGAGGGCCCGCATTTCCCGTCTGCGGCGACAGGACGAAGAGGGAGACTGGGACGACGACCGAGAGGGGTACCGGGCGCGGATGGACGCCCTGAGGACCCGCCTCGACCGCTTGTCGGCCACGCCGGTACAGGAAGACTGGACAGAGCTTGTGCCGACCGGCGAAACCGTGGATCAGGTCTGGGCTTCATGGGACACCTGGCAGCGTGGCGAAGAGATGAGGGACAACGGCGTACAGGTGGTGGTCGGCGCCGAACCCATTCCGGCGAGCGAGGAAGAAGAACAGAATCTCAGGCGAATGAACGTTCAGGCCGGAAGGCTGAGCCTGAGACTCACCAAGGGGAATGACGCTTCCCTGTACTCGGCTCTGATCGAAGACAAGAGCTAACAAGACTCCAGCACCACGAAGGGCCCCGGCTTTCGAGTCGGGGCCTTTCTCATGTCCACACGAAAAATAAGGAATCCAGCATTTGGACAGATTCAGCAAAAAGCGCCTCTTGCCCAGCAATACCAAGGGCGCGTGATTGTAGTCACACACCCCGAATGGCCTCTCTTTTCCGGCTTCCAAATCCACGGGAACCCGTACAGGATCTCAGACCATATGACGTCCCGATCCGGAAACGCGCATAGGCGGACCCCTCCCCCTCCCCCCTGGGGCCCATATACGCATGCGTTGCGAGAAATCCACGAACAGACTTGTGCACTCGATCGATGAAAGATGAGAGCAACTGCTAACGCTTCTCTGAGTCTCGATCTCAGCTCTCGTGACCGTGATCATTCGGCTGCAAGATCACAGCGACTCACGCGCCTTCGAGTTGCCGAGAGAAGACCTGAGAGAAGCCGCCTGCCGTAGACCGGTGGCGGAGCGGCCTAGAAGCCAGGAAAGGACACAGGAAGCCCCAGGAGGGGCCAGCGGAACCAAGGACGGCCGGAGGCGCCTGGGACCGGGGAGGGTCCCTGAGTGGACGGCAGGAGGCACCAGGGGTCTTACCGGCCAGCCACTACCCGACACACCAAAGGGGCCGACCCCTTAGAGCCGACCCCAGGGGTCTTATCAATCACCCATCCAGCTACTCGATTCCGGTCGAAGAGAGGGACCCCCCCCCCCCCTCCCTATTCGAGGAATCCCAGTTCCCTAGCTTTGGCCAAGTGATTCTCGATGACGGCTGACTCATCTGGAAGGAAGTAAGACATCCTCTCGACTGGATCTGCTGCACTTGTCTTACTCATTGCCACATAAGCAGCGGCTAGCGCCTTGAGGTAGTCGTCATTCACTGGACCATCTCCATCACTCCGATAATCCCTCACTGTCCGCAGTGAATCGAGGGCCGCATTCATGGCAGACATAGCCTCCGGGGGATTCGGGTGGATGAGCTTCACCTCTCGAAGCACTGAGTTCGAGATGCCGTACTCGGCGGCCCCCGGCTTGTCGGTCGTGATGTGCAGCTCCGAGGGGAACGGACCTGTCTCTGTCCAGACGGCCCGCACGGTCCAGGGGCCGATGTGCTGTGTCGTCTCTGTGCTCTCCATGCCGACGACCGTACTCCCTGGCTTGGGGCCTCAACTCATGGGCAGCTATTGCTACTTGCTCTTAAGTAGCCGTGCGGCACCCTTTACCTAGTGAGAGACCTTGCAGAAGGAGTGACCAGGGTCACTCGCTCTTAAGTCACTGGGGCACACCCTTTACTTAGGTGAGGGACCCGGCAGGCAGAGTGTCCGACGCCACTCCCGCTTGTGTTGCTGTGTGACGCCCTTTACCTAGGTGAGAGAGGAGCTACACAACCCGAGTGACCAGGGTCACTCGGCCTTAAGGCGCCCTGGAGCACCTTCATACCTAGATGAGGGACCGCACAAGGGACCTTGCAGAGAGAGTGGCCGGTGCCACTCAGGCTTAAGTCACTCGAACAACCCTTGATCTAGATGAGGGCAGTTCGCACCCTTACCTCTGACTCATGAGTCGGCATCAAACGATGCTGGCTCTTTTTTAATGCCCAGACATGAGAGGTGCAGCCTCTCCAGAAAGGACTACCGATGATCAATACGCACAGACTCAAGAGCGCTCGACTGGATATGGGACTCACTCAAGCTCAGCTAGCCAAGAAGCTCGACGTAACCCGAGAAACCATCTACCGATGGGAGACCGGAAAGGAGGTGCCAACCCTCAGCAACCTGAGCCGCTGGGCGAAGGCGCTCGACATCATCCTTTCTGATCTGTTCGCCTGACCTACCCACCAAAAGGAGCCAACACATGAACACTCACGACTGCGCAGTCCCTCTCGGCTGCACGCCCTTCGATCCTTGCTCGACCTTCTTCGAACCTGCGACTCCCCAGGAAGACCGACGTCTTCCCGACCTACGGCCCGAGGAGGTCAATAAGACGTCCGAGATTGGCCCTGGAACGCCGATACCGAGCGGCCGAGCCGTAAAGGCTACGTACGACGTCAAGGAGCTGGTCTCTCGCATGTTGATTGATGAGTTCGGTCCAGGCGGCTGGATTGCAGAGAACTTCGGGGATCACTTCAACCGGGAACACCTTCTCTGGACTCTCGTTCTCATCCGAAGCGTGAACGGTCGTACTGGATGCACCTACCGAGGAGACAAAGACATTGCCCAATCTCTCGGATACACAGGGAACAACCACCCTGGGACTGAAACCCGAAAGCTACTGAAGAAGATGGGGTTCTTCATCGAGACCGGCCGGAAGAGTGGCCGGGTAAAGGAGCTACGCCTGTCGGTCCCGAGTGCACTCCTGGACTCTGAGACCTACCAAGGAACCTTTGATGACTCACTGGTGTGAGTTCAGGTCTCCATGTTCCCCCTGGAGGGGGAACTAAGTAGGAAGTAGTAAGAGTAAAGCTCAGAGCCTAAAGCTCTGAGCATATAGATGAAGGTAGCTCGACTGAGGGTCGAGCAGCCATGGCCACCAAATGGCGGCCTAGTAGATATCTCTATCTCAGATGCAAGGGAACCCTGAGGGTTCCCGATAGATGTCCTATCGGCCAGCGGGTAGAGCTGGCCTCTATATAGATCTGATCCTCAGACGGATCATCATTGAAGTATGCAGCTGACTAAGTGTCAGCCTTATCAAACAGGAGCCAACCCATGACGAACGTAAAGATCACTGACACTGATGTAGACCAGTGGCTTGCCGAGAACGATCCCGAGTATGCCCAGGAGAAGCGCGCCCGCTGTGATACCTGGCTCCGGTTCACAGTCGGTGCCGACGGAGCCGCTGACTGGCTCCGTGCCCAGGATGACGAGGAACTGGCCCTGATCGACATCTTGCAATCGGGAGTCCCCGAGAACAGTGGCTACGCCCTTCCTAGTGGCACCGCCGAGGTAGACGAGACCTGCCATTGGTCCGAGTGTCAGGAAGCGCTGTACGGCCCCCAGGAGCGCCGAGGACGGGGCAAGCCTAGGAAGTACTGCCAGGAGCATCAGAAGCCAGCCGAGGCCCGCAGGAAGCGGCTCCAGTATCGAGGCATCAAGGTTGGTCAGCATCGCAATCTGAGCTACCGGCCTAAGGGTGAAAGCAAGCCAAAGGCTGTATGGATTGGCGATCCCCCAGAGGGCGGTAAGAGCGTCGATCAGTACGAGCAGAGTCGACAGATATGGAAGTCCAGGAACCTTCCCCGTCGCGCTTATTAGCCACAGCTCGGGAGGGAAGTTCATGCCCTCTCATATTCGCTCTAGAAACCTGACGGGGGGTCAGGGCCGGCGCCGAGCCGGATAAAACTCGCATCGGTAAAGAGATCGGCTCTGAGGGCCGGTTCTCGTGTTTATTCAGAGAAGGTGAAGGGACTAGTCGCTAACCTCTCTCACGGCTTCGGCTGGTCCCTTCTTCTCCTAGGAGGATTTGGGCTCCGTTCGCGTTGTTCAGTTGCATGCATCCGAGAGATGGCCTCGACAGGTTTGGTGGCTCCTGCCTGTCGGGGCTTTCTCTTTTCTAGATCTCATTCAGGCCCGAAATTTGAAAGGAGGTGACGTCGATGAAGGAATGCACACGATGTGAGGTGAACAAGAACCTCTCTGAGTTCAACAAGGGAAGTGCTTTCCGCGATGGCTACCAGCGTTGGTGCCGTCAGTGCTTTCGTGAGTACAACCGACTCTGGGAAAGCCACCATAAGCGGACTCGCACGAAGCGATAGGAGCAAGAGCCATGACTGAACACGAGAACGGACGTAGCGATGACGACTAACCCAACCCCTCGCTTGCTTGAGTCACGAAGTCGAGCGGTTTTCTATAGGAGCCCGGAGCTATCTAGCTCAGAGGATCGGATACCGGTCCGACTCACATACTCAGCACGAGTGCTTCACCATGTAATCCCAGCAGTCCCCGTCGGAGGGAACGGCACTGCTGTTGGTCTCAGCCTTGTTGCCTCCCCAGACGGCTCAGTGCGCATCTACAGCGGTCCGGTAGGGGAATACCTCGGACTCATTGAGCGAGGGCCTAGGGGATGGCTCCAGCGATTCCAGCTTGAAAGGGCAGCCCGCCGGAGGTTCAAGAATGAGCGGCACGCACTACTGAAAGACGAACGAGTAGCGGCATTGGCCGCTGAGATCAAGGAGAACTGACAATGACCACGTACATGCCTGAGCGTTTTGATGACATCCCCGACCTCACCTATAACGCGCAGCCGGTAAACATGGCGCACGTCGCTTACGAGCGAACGCGTATTGATGAGCTGGAGAAGGAACTCAGCCAGAAAAACGACCCGACTTACCGGGCCGCTTTCGAGGCTCCAGCCCTGCCCCCTAGGTACACCGAACACGAGACTGACGACACTGCGGTAAAGGCTCTCGGTAAGGACCTGGTCAACCGACTGGCTTACGTCGAGCGGAATCGCTCTGAATATGAAGTCCAGACAGTTGACTTTCTGGCTATGGTTTCTCGACGTAAGCAAGACGAGGCTGATTACCAGTCCCGACTTTTCCAGTCAGTGGAAAACGGCGATGACATCCCGGACCCGGTAGACCACCAGGATTTGACTCCGCTACACCGGCAGTTGAATAAGCTAGAGGGCGCTATTGCAGTGGGGGCTAAGGTGGCCCACGAAAGCCGGGCCAAACTGGATGCCGCTTATCAGGATCTCTACGCTTCGGACTCTTACCGGAAGTGGGCTGACAAGGAGATCAGTAAGCGCACCCAGGATGCCGTCAAGGCTCTTGAACTTCTCCGCATTGCTCTGGATTCTCGTGCGTCTGTTATCGGCAAGCTTCCGGACGCATTCGCTGACTCGGATGGTGTGGCTTTCGTCCGGCCGGTGAACCTAGGCCGAGGCGGAATGGACCCCTACGCCGAGGACAAGAAGGAAGTGTCCCTGAGTGAGGCACTGAGCAAGATTGAGTCCGTCACCATTCCGGGTGACGGTATTCGGAAGTGGTCTAAGGCCCAGCTTTCGGATGACGAACTGGAGAGTTACGCCGACCGCTCCGCTAAGTCCAAGGCTGCTCGGGAGGACACTCGTACATCTGAGCAGAAGCGACAGGATGCCGACAATGAGCGTCACTCTCGCTACCTCGGTAACGGAGGAATGCCCAAGTGAGTAGCGTCATGGATGAGGCACGAGATTGGGCCCGTCGCTTTCGGGCCCTGGAGCGTGGGGAGACACTCCCGACATCGGAGAGGGAGCCGGTATTCGAGAACGACGGTTTGGGGCGGGGAGGAATGGACCCGACCGGCGGTGACAGCGTCCTTGACCTCTCGATCGAGAGTGACTACAGCGCCCCGGTTAAGTTCCTTGATTGGTAGCGGTCACAGGAAGGCCCTCGGCATTTCGACCGAGGGCCCCCTGCTGGGCAGAGGCGGCCTCTGTGGTTTCAAGTGCCGCCCCCATTTCCGAGGACGTGCCATTGTCGTTCGCCGTCGCACTACTCCTCGGAGACTCAGGATCAAGCATCGTCACGGGCATGAACGGTGCGATAGCGCCGAACATCTCCGCCTCCCCCTACCTCGGGCACTTCTCGTAGTGCCGGTACGAGCCTTGAGCCGGGGACGCAGACTGACGCTCGATAGTCACCCGCCACACGCGGTCGAGGCTCTTGAACTCTCGCCCGCAACCGATGCACGTTTCACCTCTAGGTGCGTAAGTGACGTACTCGCCATTCCCGGCATCCGTCAACGTCGAAGTGATATCACTCGCCATGGTCACTGCCTCCCTGCTCCTAGGACTCAATGGTCCCTCGAAGAGGAGCTATCCAGGCTCACTATTCGTGTTGTCGGGTAAAGCTGTCTGACCACTCGGACAGAAGTGCCCGGCAGTCGTTCCCGAACACTGCGGAGGTCTCGTACCTGTCGAAGTATTCGCGGTATGCAGTCACGTCTCTGTGATCCCGAAGGATCAAAGCCCCAGTACCTGTCTCGACGGTGGCAAGCCGTCGGTCATAGATCGTGAAGGTATTCAGTGGCATCTCTGGAATGTGACCGGCCAGAGGGATTACACCTAGCCGCACGCTAGGAATCCGAGAGACAGACGCTAGCCAATCGAGCTGCATAGCCATGCCGACTGGAGGCAAGAAAGGCCACCGCACGGCCTGCTCAGTGAGGATGAACGTGAACGACTTGGACGAGTCGTGCAGGATGCTTTGGCGTTCGAGCTTCTTTGCCACCGTCTTCGACTGATCTCCAGGCACATCCGCGAGACTTGCACGCACATATTCAGGGGTGGCCAGTAGGCCAGTGATGGCCGAAAGCAGGAAGTATCGAAACTCAGTCGAGGCCGCTTCGAGCCTCGCTAGCTCGTTCTGTTTCTTGTCCAATCCTCGACGGCGGGAGGACCAGTGATCCTGCCACTCGGTATTCGCAGTGCGAGCCAGGGACAGAAGCTCTTCGGCTTCCGGCCCCTCGGCTCCGAGTGCATCCAATATCAGCTCAACGTCAACCAAGGCGGGAGTAAGTCTCCCGCTCTCAATGTTACTGACTTTGGTTTGTGACAGGTTGCAGCGGCGAGCCAGCGCCGTTTGGGTGACACCGGCCCGCTTCCGCAGCGTGCGCATTGCTTCGGCTAGGTCTGACCTGGACTGACCCAGCCTTTCAGGTTCGAACGTCAAGGCCCTTCACGTACTCCTCGAAGGGAACCGACTCGGCTACAGCGATCCGCTGAAACTCGATGAACGGAGTCACGTCACCCTCGAATACCTCGCGGCTGATCTGCCGTCCGTCCGGGTGATAGTTCATCAGGACCACTTCGGCGTGATCGAATATCCAGAAATCCTGGACCCCTTCGAGCGGGTTTTCCCGGTCGGTTACGTCGAGAATGCGAATCTGTTCACCGGCCAGCGCGTGAGCGTTGTAGTAGCGGTGAAACTCGAACCTGAGGTAGTCGGACAGAGGCCGAGTCACAACGTGTACGCGGCCCTGTGAGCGGCCCTCGGCCGTCTGTCGGCGCAACCGGTCGGTGTACTCGTTCGAGACCGTCTGAGGGTCGATCCGGGCTCCTGCCTTGAACGCCGCGAACTCCTCGGCCTCCGAGGGCATGAGGTACTGCGGCAGGGTCTCCAGTCGCCAGGCTTCCCGCGTGAAGCCCTCGAACCGTGCTGCCCACTCCTCACCAGCCAAGAGCACGAACGGCCTCCCTCAGGACGGCTTCCGGGATCTCCACGAGCCCCTCGCCGGTCGGTGGGGTGAAGGCGTCGGACACGTCGCCCTGGACGACGAACGAGCCTGAGGCGGTGCGGTAGACGTTGGGGCAGTCATCCTGACCACACTCCCCGGTGCCGTTGCCGGTCAGTCGGGTCAGTTACTCGCGTGCCATCTGAACTCCCCTTCGACTGGCCCCTGTTGGGGCGTCTGCATCGACCGTACGAGGGGGTCCTGAGCTGCGTCTATGCGACCGGCCGGGTATTCGCGTCATCGGGTAAAGCTGCGGCCCCGCTCTCGCTGGCCGGACCCGCTAGAGTCTGTAGTGAAAGATGCTGCCTTCGAGAACGCGAACGCGTACAGGCCGACCCCGCCGAGTTCCCGCGCGGCGACGGGCATCGCCGTCCCCACGGCCGTCGCCTCGAACGCGATCACCACCACCACGGACACGATGCCGATGCTGAGCGCCCGGTAGGTCCGGCTCAGCACCCCGCCCCGTTCCTCGGACGGAACCGTGGCCACATCGCGCGCTTCCACTATTGTCATGGCCGCCAGCGTAAGGTGCGCACCCCGTCGTGACTCCTGTCCGAAGACGGTGATCAACCCGTCCTTCGGCCCTAGGACCACTCCCGGAACCCCTGCACGCCTCCGCCCGAAGGCCGCGCACGACCCGTCCCGGTCCGGCGCACGACCCGTCCCGGTCCGGCCGCCCCTCGGTTCATGAACGGCGTGTGGCAGTCGCGTTGCGGCGTTCCCGGAACCCTTGAGCCCACTCCCGCGCCCCGCCTACGGTCGACCCATCAGGTTCGGAACGAGTGAGCCGTGCCGCACCTGAGACCGGCCGTGTGCCCGAGTGGTTCAGGGACTCGCCTGCAAAGCGAGTTACGTGGGTTCGATTCCCGCCACGGCCTCTGGAGCCCGAACAGGCGAAGAAGGGGGCGGCACCTCTGGAGAGGTGCCGCCCCTTTGCCTTGCCCGGCTCTTCGTCCGTCTCGGATTCGTCATTCGTCTCGGAGGTCGACGACGAGCACCGGGATCTGACTAGCCTGCGGAGCAGAGACCATCGGTCGGGCAGAACATCACCCACGTGGTGTTGCGTACGGGTCCCACGCCGACTGGTGGCAGTTGATCCCGGCGGGCTGGCTGGTGATGGTTCCGCCGCCCCAGCCGTCGCTGACCCACGCTGACAGTTGCGCGGGGCCGGGGCCGCTACGCGTACAGCGTGCCGCCTGCCTGGTCCTCGAATATCTCGGGCCAGTAGCGGCGGCCGTCGTCGCCCGGGAGGGACGGGGTCGGGTCGCAGGCGGTGGGGTCGACGGTGGCGAGGGTCTCGGTCAGAGTGGCGGCGAGCTGGTCGTAGGAGTCGCTGAGGCCGTGGGCCGCGTCGACGGTCTTCTCTCGGTGGAGGAGCCAGAGGGTGAACGCCAGCGTGGAGATGTCCGCGTTGAGCGGGCGCAGGGTGAGGTCCGGCTCGCTCCAGGCGAGCACCGCGCCCGTGGTGCCGTCCATGACCAGGCTCGTGTCCTCCAGCAGGTACCCGAGGCGTATGAGGCGGTCGGCGGAGGCCGGGAGCATGCCTGCGGAGAACTCGCCGGGGCGCTCGTCCGCGTAGTACTCGGTGAGGGCCGGCAGCGGCACCTCCGTGTCCAGCTGGAAGAGGAAGCCGTCCTCGGGCAGGCCGGACTCCCGCAGGAAGCGGCGGGTCGGCTCGTGCGTCAGCGCGGGCGGGAAGTCGACATCCTCGAAGCGCATGATCCCGCCCGCGCCGAACTCCTCGTCCAGCAGCCGCTTCGGCAGGCCGAGGACGAGCCCTTCACCGGGTCCGGCGATCCGGGCGAGCGGGCGGATCAGCGCGGCCATCCGCCAGTACGGCGGCACGTCCGCGCCCGCGGCGTCCTCGAAGACGGCGCTCAGCCGGTCCGAGACCTCCGCGACCGCCTTCGGGCCGAACGGGCCCGGCCGGACCCGGGACACGGTCAGCTCCTCGGTGGCCGCCGCGAAGCGCAGCAGTGCCTCCAGGGAGGGCGCCAGGGGCGAGAGGTCCAGAAGGGCGGGGTTCCGCCGGACGTACGTCGAGGAGACCTCGCCCGTCGTCCCGTCCAGCACGATCGACTCCAGGTCCCGGTCCAGGCTGCGCAGGGCCCCGATGACGAGCTGGTCGCGCAGCTCCTCGGCGAGCTTGTCCGCGTCGCCCGCCAGGTCGGCGACGGTGCGCAGACCGTGCTCGCGCAGCGCGCCGAATCCGAGCAGTGTGCCGTCGCACGGCAGTCCGGGTCCGGTGAGCCGGTCGCGGGTGCCCGCGTGTGTGACGTACGGATCCAGCTCGTCGCCGGTCAGTGTGATCACGCCACCGACATCGGTGTCAGTCGTACTCATGGCTCCCCCGCGCATGTGAACCCGTCGTGCTTCCCCCGGAGGGAACGGCCGGTCGTCCCACGGCAGTTCCCCATTGAGCCAGAACCATACGCCGCCCCACTGACAACGCCGGAAACACGCGGAAACAGGCCCGCCACGGGACAGGGACGGTCCGGGCGCGGGGTCCACGGCCCGCGAACCGTCGGGATCCGGCCGTCCGCGGAGGGCGTGCACCGGTGCGGGCGCCGGGCCATCCGTGGCGCCCCGTGCGCGGGGTCACGTGAGCCGTGCCGCGGAGACGTGAGCCGTGGCGTGCGTCAGGTGAAGTAGACGCCGCCCAGGACGACGACCACTGCCGCCAGCACGAAGAGCAGCACCCAGATCAGCAGCTTCCCGACGCTGGGCGTGGGTTCGTAGCGCGGCTGTCCGGACTCGCCGTCGTGAGCCGAGGGGTCGGTGCTCCGCGCCGACGCCTCGGCGCCGTTCGGCGAGGCTTCGCCGGTCGGCGGCTCCGGCGCGCTCACTGGGCCGTCACCACCGCCGCCTGCGGGCGGATCGGCAGACGGTTGACCGGCCGGCCGGTGGCCGCCCGTACGGCGGACGCGATGGCCGCGGGCGAGGTCACGACCGGCACCGCGCTCACCGCCTTGGCGCCGAAGGGGGCGACGACGTCGCGCTCCTCGACCAGTTTGACGATACGGATGTCGGGCGCGTCCAGGGCGGTCGGCAGGGCGTAGCCGGTGAGGTCGGGGTGGCGGACCAGGCCGCGGGCCGTCCGGAGGTTCTCGGTCAGCGCGGCGCCGACGCCCTGGGTGACGCCCGCCTCGATGCGGGCGGTCAGCTGTGCCGGGTTGAGGATCCGGCCGACGTCCTGGGCGAGCGCCAGTTCCACGACCCGTACGGAGCCCAGTTCGATGTCGACGTCCACCACCGCGCGGATGGCGCAGAAGGCGAGGCCCACGAAGGCGTCGCCCTGACCGGCCTCGTCGAGCGGTTCGGTCGGGTGGGGGCGGCACTGCGCGGTCGCCCACAGCTCCTTGCCGTCCATCGCCTCGGTGACCGTCGTCGACAGCACACCGTCGTACGACGTGATCTTGCCGTCGGTGATCTGGAGCAGCTCCGTGGACATGCCGAACTTGTGCGCCAGCGGTTGCAGCAGTTGTGTACGGACCATCTTGGCCGCGCGCTCCACCGCTCCGCCGGACACCCAGGTGTGCCGGCCGCGGCAGCTCGGACCCGCCGGGGGCTGGTCGGTGTCGACCGGGGCCACGTGCACCTCGTCGATGCCGAGCGTCTCCTGGACGATCTGCCGGGCCAGCGTGGTGAAGCCCTGGCCGGTCTCCACGGCCGCGCAGAGCACCGTGGCGACACCGTCGTGGACCTTCACGGTGGCCGTCGAGACCTCGTCGGCGCCCTCGGCTCCGAGCATGTGCACCATGCCGAGCGCGTAGCCGACACCGCGGCGTACGGCACCCGGTTCGCCGGCGCCCTCGGGGCCGCCGGGAAGCAGCCACTCGTCCTCGGGGGTGTCCTTGGGGAGGGCGGGCAGCGGATAGTCGCGTACGGCCTGGAGCAGCTCGGCGACGGGCGCGGGGCAGGTCACCGTCTGGCCGGTCGGCAGGACGTCTCCGGTGGCCATGGCGTTGCGCAGGCGCAGTTCCGCGGGGTCCGTCCCGAGTTTCTTGGCCAGCTTGTCCATCTGGGCCTCGTAGGCGGCGCAGACCTGGAGGGCGCCCTCACCGCGCACATGCCCGGAAGGCGGGTTGTTGGTGCGTACCGCCCAGCCCTCGATGAAGGCGTTCGGAACGACGTACGGGCCGCAGGCGAAGGAGACCGCGGCGGCGAGGGACTCGCCGGAGGTGTCGGCGTAGGCGCCCGCGTCGAGCAGGATCTGTGCCTCGACCTTGACCAGCATGCCGTCGGCGTCGGCGTGATGCCGGTAGCGCAGCAGGGTCGGGTGCCGGTGGGCGTGGCCGAGGAAGGACTCCTCGCGCGTAGCGGTGAGTTTCACCGGGCAGCCGGTCTTCAGGGCGAGAAGTCCGAGGGCGAGCTGGAAGCCCTGGTCCTCACGGTCCGCGGAGGCTCCGGGGACGCCGGTGACGACGACCTTCACGCGCGCGGGTTCGAGGCCGTAGCAGGCGGCGGCGGCGTCGCGGTCGCTGTGCGGGTCGGTGGAGGCGATGTAGAGCTCGACGCCCCCGTCGGGGCGGGGCACGGCGAGTCCGGCCTCGGCGCCGATGGGTGCGGGGTCCTGGCGGCCGATGCGGTACAGGCCCTCGACGACGATCTCGCCGACCGCGTCCGGGTCGCCGTGGCGCAGCGGGATGTGGCGGATCAGGTTGCCGTCGGGGTGCAGGGGTTCGGCCTCGAAGGCATGCTCCGGGTCGGTGACCGGTTCGAGGACCTCGTACTCGACGATGACGGCGGCGGCGGCCATCCGCGCGGTGTCCGGGTGGTCCGCGGCGACGGCCGCGATGGGCTCCCCGTGGTGGCGTACGACCTCGGAGGCGAACACCGGGCGGTCGGCTCTGCCGCGGCCGTGCAGCGGGGTGCCGGGCACGTCCTCGTGGGTGATGACGGCGCGTACGCCGGGCATCTCGCGCGCGTGGCTGGTGTCGATGGACAGGATGCGCGCGTGCGGGTGGGGCGAGCGGAGCACGGCGGCCCACAGCAGGCCCTCGGCCCACAGGTCGGCGGCGTAGGGGAAGGTGCCCTCGGTCTTCGCGCGGTCGTCGGCTGCGGGCAGCGAGACGCCGAGCCCGTGAGGCAGCGGCTCGGGGCCTGTCTCGTGCGCCGCGGGTGTCGCGGTCGCGGCCTGGTTGGTCACGCCTGGCCTCCGTCCTGGCCGTACGGCTGTTCGTGCTGGGCGCGGGAGCCGTAGGCGGCGTCGTCCTCGTACGCGGACGGGTGGACGCCGCCGGCGCCTGGGCCGGCCTGGTGCGGGATGCGGGCCCCGTCCGCCTCGGGGGCTGATTCGGCCGCGGCGGCGGAGTGCGCCTCGCGTTCGGCGACGACCTCGCGCACGGCGTCCAGGACGCCGCGGTAGCCGGAGCAGCGGCACAGGTTGCCGCACAGGGCCTGGCGGGTCTCCAGCTCGCTCGGCGCGGGGTTGCCCTCCAGCAGGTCGTGCAGGGTCATCGCCATGCCGGGGACACAGAATCCGCACTGCACGGCGCCGCACTTGGCCAGTGCCCGCTGGACGTCGGAGGGTTGGCCGTCGGCGGCCAGGCCCTCGACGGTGCGCACCTCGCTGCCTGCGGCGGTGACGCCGGGTACCAGGCAGGACGCCACGAGCCGGCCGTCGACCTGGATGTTGCAGGCGCCGCACTCGCCCTGCGAGCAGCCGTCCTTGGCGCCCGCGAGGCCGAGCCGCTCGCGCAGCACGTAGAGCAGCGATTCGCCGATCCAGGCGTCGGTGACCGGCCGGTCGGCGCCGTTGACGCGCAGGACGTAGGAGGCGAGGGGGTGTTCGTCGTGGGCGGCCGGGGCGAAGTGGTCCGCGTCCGGCGTCTCGTCGCCCGTCCCGGGTGCCTCGTGCGCCGGATCGGGCTCGGGCACCTCGTGTGTCCCCGCGGTCACCGGCTCGGGGTCGGCGACGGGCTCAGGGGCCTCGTGGGCGGGCTGTACGGGCCGCTGGACGGCCTGCGCGGACGATTCGGCCTCCGGCTGCCCCACGCGCCCCGCGAGGGCCTCAGTGGCCGTTTCACGCGCGTCGGCGGTCCAGGACTGTCCGATCTCGCTGGCCCAGGGCGCGGACGCGCCGCCGGGGAGCGTGGCGGGCGGCGTGCCGCCCCACTGCTCGACGAGTGCCGAAGTGGTGAACTCGCCCGATTCGTCCGGAAGGTTGCCGTCGGCCACCGGAATCGACCACTGCCCGGTCACGTCGTGTCCGGGCTCGTGTCCCTGGCCGTGCCCGGCGCCGTCACGGGCGGCGGCGTCGAACTCCCACTGCCCGGTGGCCCCGGGGCGGTACGAGAACCGGTCGTCGGGTGCGCCGGGTCCCGGCTGTGCGGCGTTCGGATCCGGCCACGGGGCGTTGCCGCCCTGCCCGGCCCACGTTCCGTCGGCCGTCGGGTCCGCCGCCCCGGGCGGGGCGGGCGTCACGGCGATCTGCGGGGGCACATAGCCGTGTCCGGGCGCCGCGAGCGGCTCCCTGGCGGCGAGGAGGGCCTCGATGCCCCCTTCGGGGAGCTTGACGAAGGCGGTGGCGCCGTCGTCGTAGTCGCCCTGGGGCAGCGGATCCCAGCGGCTGCCGCTGCGCGGAGCGGCTCCTTCGTGCTGGTCGTCGGTCACGACAGTGCCCTCCCAAGTGCTCGTCGGGCCAGCGCGGCGACGGTACGCCGCAGATGCAGTACGGCGGGCGGAAGCGGTGTCAGGGATCCGTCCTCGGCGGGGACGGGATCGGGGATGCAGGCCGCGGCCACGTACTCGCCGAACGCCGTCAGCGCCTCCGGGACGATCGCGCGACTGTTGTCCCAGTCGATCAGCTGGGCCACCCATGCCTCTGCGTCCAGGGGCCGCAGCGGCATCGGCGCTATGGCGCCGACGGCGCAGCGCACGCCGCGCCGGGCCGGGTCGAGGACGACCGCCACGGAGGCGATGGCGCGCCCGGGTCCGGTCCGTCCGGTGGCCTTCAGGAAGACCTGCGGGGCGTGCAGCAGCGGTACGCGCACGTAGCCGATGAGTTCTCCGCCGCGGAGCATGTCCACGCCCGCGAGCAGGTGCGACACGGGAATCTCGCGGCGGGCTCCGCCCGGGCCCGCGATGATCAACGTGGCTTCCAGGGCGGCCAGCACGGGCAGCGCGTCCCCCGTGGGGGCGGCCGAGGCGATGTTGCCGCCGAGGGTGCCGGCGTTGCGGATCTGCGGCGGTCCGGCCGCCCGCGCGGCGGCGGCGAGTGCCGGGATGAGGGCGGCGAAGTCGGGGCGGCCCATGCGGGCGTGCGTGAGTCCCGCGCCGAGCAGCGCGTGGCCGTCCTGGTACTGCCAGCCGCGGATCTCGCTGATCCGGCCGAGGCCGACGAGCGCGGACGGCCTCAGTTGTCCGGAGTTGACCGCGGCCATCAGATCCGTGCCGCCGGCCACCGGAACGGCCGTGGGCATGGCTGACAGCGCCGCCACCGCCTCGTCCAGCGAGACGGGCAGCGTCACGGCCTGCGCCGTCTGCAGTGCGTGCGTGGTCAAACCGGTTGCCCCTTCCCGCTGCCCCACCTGGTCCCACCTGTGCTGCCGTACGGTACGTGCTGACAGGGCGGACGTGGCAACTCTGGCACATCTTCCCCGGCCCTCGACGCGGGGGTCCGCTAGGAGGCATTCGCCCCTCTCACCAGGGAGTTGGCCGGTTTTCGCACGGCATCGCCGGTGGGCACGGATTGTCACTCTTCGGTGACCCTTGGGGGCCTTTTTTCCTTGTGGGACAACGGTGCCAGGGCATCGGCCGGGGGCACACCGGCCGTGAGCCGTCTCACACCTTCGGGGGCGCCCCTTCGATCGGGCGTCCGAGCACCCCGGGGCGCCGCTGCCACGGCCGCGGTCCCGTGGGCGGGCGGTAGGCGACCCCGAGGGCGTCGAGCCGCTCGTAGTGGACGGCCATCCGTCGCTCGAAACCGGCGTAGTCCCGCTCCGCGGGGGCCGGCAGCCGGCTCCAGGCGACCTCGGCGAAGGCGGCGAGCCTCGGGAACGCCTGGTAGTCCACGCGCGTGTGGTCCTCCATCACCTCGGTCCACACGTTGGCCTGCGTGCCCAGCACGTGTCGTGCCTCCGCCTCGCTGAGCTGCGGTGGAACCGGCTCGAAGCGGTAGACGTCCTCCAGAGTGCGCACATAGGCGATGGGCACCGGTTCGTCCTCGCCCGCGGCCTGCCGGTAGTCCAGGTACACGTGCTGCTCGGGGCACATGACGACGTCGTGGCCCGCGCGCGCGGCCGTGACGCCGCCCTGGTAGCCGCGCCACGACGACACCGCGGCGCCCGGCGCGAGACCGCCTTCCAGGATCTCGTCCCAGCCGATCAGCCGACGCCCGCGCGCGGACAGCCAGTTGTCGAAGTGCCGGATGAACCAGGACTGCAACTCGTCCTCGTCGGCGAGCCCGAGTTCCCTGATGCGCGCCTGGGCGGTGGCCGACCGCTTCCACTGGTCCTTGGCGCACTCGTCGCCCCCGATGTGGAAGAAGCCCGAGAACTCCGGGAAACGCGCGGGGTCCGCCGGGAACAGGTCGAGGAGTTCCTCGAAGACCCCTTCGTAGAAGCGCAGGGTGTTGTCAGTGGGGGCGAGTACGTTTTGGGAGACGCCCCAGTTGTCCCAGACGGTCAGGGAGGTCGTGTCGATGACGTCGGTGTTGCCCAGTTCCGGATACGCGGCGATGGCGGCCTGCGAGTGGCCGGGGATGTCGATTTCGGGGACGACGGCGATATGCCGCTCGGCCGCGTACGCGACGATCTCGCGGATGTCGTCCTGTGTGTAGAAGCCTCCGTGCGGTTTCTCCTCCCACAGCGGCGAGGCCCGGTGGCCGAATTTGGTGCGCGCCCGCCAGGAACCGACCTCGGTCAGCCGCGGATAACGCTTGATCTGGACACGCCATCCCTGGTCGTCGGTGAGATGGAAGTGGAAGACATTGAGTTTGTGCGCGGCCAGCAGGTCGAGGTAGCGCAGGACGCCTTCCTTGGGCATGAAGTGCCGGGAGACATCGAGCATCAGGCCGCGCCAGCGGAATCGGGGTGCGTCCTCGACGGTCCGGTGCTCGATTCCGTACGTCGTCCGCGGGCGGATCGGGGCGCGGCGAAATGCGTCGGGGCCGAGCAGTTGACGCAGTGTCTGCGCGCCCCAGAAGACCCCGGCCGCGTCGCCGCCGCGGATGTCGACGCCGTCGTCCCCGACTCCCAGCCGGTACGCCTCCGGTTCCAGGGTGTCGTCGAGGAGGAGGCGTACGGCACCCGGGGCGTCCCGCGGCCCAGGTCGCAGCGGTAGTCCGAGTGCGGCGCCGAGCGTCGAGCGCAGCCAGCGTTCGGTGGTGTCCGTGCCGGGCGCGGCCCAAAGGGTGGTGTCCGCGTCCAGTTCGAACCGCCCGTGGGTGGCGCCCTCGACGACGAGGGGCGCGGGAATCAGGCCCGTATCCGTCATGTCCATCCGTCCTTCAGTCCTTTACCGCCGCCGGGGCCGGAGGCGGGTCACCGGTGTACGCGTACGAAGAAGATCGGCACGTGAATCGTCACCACCCCGGAGGTGGCCGCCATACCGTCCGGTCGGGCCGCACCGGCTTACGGAAGACGAGGAGGACCGGCCGCGCGGGGACCGCTGGACGCCGTCGGGGAAGAAGGGCTCGCGGAGCGGGAAATCGTTCCCGGCCGGGAGGAAGGAAAACATCCCGGCGGCCGTGGCCACGGTGAGGACGAGCGGGAAATGCGTCCGCCGGTGGAATCGCGCGCGGCTCGTTCCGTCCAGGTACGCGACCGCTTCCGGCGCGTCCCGGACGGCGTCGGCGGAACCCCGTGGCAACCGGATCACGAAGGGCGGCGAGAAGGCCCCGCGCGGCGAGGTCCGCAGGCCCGGCGTGTTCGGCCGGCCGAAGTGCCGCGGGGTGAAGAACGGGAGGGAGAACAGGGGGATCGCCGGGGCCTCGACGGGCATCGTCCGGGCTGCCGGGAACATGATCGGCGGGGTGGTCCGGAATCGGAAGCGGAATGGTCTCGCCGCCGTCGCCGACACAAACCCGATGAGCGCCCGGACGATCACCACGGAGCTCGCGGCAAGAAGGAACTCGGGGAAGTACCGGCCGAATTCCCGCTGCCGGAAGACGCGCCGGAAGGAATCCGGGGAGGGCGAAAGCGACCGGAACCCGGACCCGGCGGCCCCCCACTCCCCCGCCGGTCCGAAAGCGCCGAGCACCCTGCGGCAGAGGAACGATCGCCGTCCGGGCCGCAAGGATTCCGGGAACGGCGAGCTTCATCGAGCGTCCTCCAACGGCGCGTTGCAGCATGCGCAATGACGGTTTCGCATCGCACAACACTCCGGAGGTTATGGAGTCCGCGTACCTCCCACAAGAGGTCTCAACCACTACGTGACCACGGGCCGCGCTCCGGGCGACGCCCAGCCACCGCCGGGCTCCCCGCCGGGCCGGTGAGCCCGCGCTCCCCCGGATCTCCCGCGATCGGCCCGCGCGGGGGGTCCTGGGGGTCGGCGGGGGTCGGCCTCTCGAACGACACGGCCGCGACGCCCCTCGCCAGGGGTGTCACGGCCGTGCTCGGTCCACGCGGCGTACCGCGCCGGGGAGGGCCTCGGCGCTACTTCTTGTCGCCGCCCTTGCCCTGGTCACCACCGGCGCCCATGGACTCGAAGATCTCCTTGCACATGGGACACACGGGGTACTTCTTCGGGTCGCGGCCCGGCACCCACACCTTGCCGCACAGCGCCACGACGGGCGTGCCGTCCAGCGCGCTCGCCATGATCTTGTCCTTCTGGACGTAATGGGCGAAGCGCTCGTGGTCCCCGTCGCCGTGCGACACCTGCGGCGTCGGCTCTACGAGGGTCCCCGTCCCCGTGCCTCGCTGGGGCTGGGTCTCAGGCTCAAGAGTGCTCATGGACCCAAGGGTACTGGGGCTCGCACCCGTCAGATGAGGGAAGGGTCGCGTGCCGGTCAGGGAAGCGTCGGGGCCGGTGTGCCGGTCAGTTGAGAGAGGGGTCGTCGGGATACGTGGCCACCATCGCGAGTTCGCTGCGCTGACGGCGCAGCACCTCGCGCCACAGGCGTTCCGGTGCCGGGGAGGAGACGTCCCCGGGTTCGGATTCGACGACGTACCAGGCGCCGTCGACCAGTTCGTTCTCCAGCTGGCCCGGTCCCCAGCCCGCGTATCCGGCGAAGATGCGCAGGGAGCCGAGGGCCGAGGCGAGGAGTTCGGGCGGGGCCTCCAGGTCCACCAGACCGATCGCGCCGTGCACCCGCCGCCAGCCGAGTGGCGCGCGCTCCCCCGCGATGCCGCCCGGGATGACCGCCACCCCCAGCGCCGAGTCCAGCGAGACGGGACCGCCCTGGAAGACGACACCCGGCTCCCCCGCCAGACCGGCCCAGTTCTCCAGGATGTCGCCGACACCCACCGGGGTCGGGCGGTTGAGGACGACACCGAGGGAGCCCTCCTCGTCGTGGTCGAGGAGCAGCACCACCGCACGGTCGAAGTTCGGGTCCGCCAGGGCGGGCGTGGCCACGAGCAGCCGCCCTGTGAGCGAGGACACCTCGGTCATGCCAGACATGATCCCCCACATTCCCTTCATGTGGGGAGCCAATACGCGTACGGGAGTGAATGCAGCTCAGGGCGCAACGGAGCGTTGCCCGCGCACATCGGGGCCGGTGACCCCGTGTGCCCGATTCGGAACGGTTCGTGTTGTGGCCAAGCTATGACTGAGCTGAGTCCTCATTGGGCTTACTGCGCCGGGGTGGGCGGCCATTACCCTTGCTGTTCGGCTCCCGTACGACCGGCCGGCCGACGACCACACCTGCCCAACTCATCGGAACGCGAGATACATGACCGTCAACGACGATGTCCTGCTTGTCCATGGCGGAACCCCGCTTGAGGGCGAGATCCGTGTCCGCGGTGCGAAGAATCTCGTACCGAAAGCCATGGTCGCCGCCCTGCTGGGCAGCGGACCGAGCCGGCTGCGCAATGTCCCCGACATCCGCGACGTACGTGTCGTACGCGGACTGCTGCAGTTGCACGGTGTGACCGTCCGTCCGGGTGAGGAGCCCGGTGAGCTGATCCTCGATCCCTCGCACGTCGAGAGCGCGAACGTCGCCGACATCGATGCCCACGCGGGCTCGTCGCGCATCCCGATCCTCTTCTGCGGCCCGCTGCTGCACCGCCTCGGCCACGCCTTCATCCCGGGCCTCGGCGGCTGCGACATCGGCGGCCGGCCGATCGACTTCCACTTCGAGGTGCTGCGGCAGTTCGGCGCGAAGATCGAGAAGCGGGAGGACGGCCAGTACCTGGAGGCCCCGCAGCGGCTGCGCGGCACCAAGATCCAGCTGCCGTACCCGTCCGTGGGCGCGACCGAGCAGGTGCTGCTGACCGCGGTCCTCGCGGAGGGTGTCACGGAGCTCTCGAACGCGGCCGTGGAGCCGGAGATCGAGGACCTGATCTGCGTCCTGCAGAAGATGGGTGCCATCATCGCGATGGACACCGACCGGACGATCCGCATCACCGGTGTGGACTCGCTCGGCGGTTACACCCACGCGGCCCTCCCGGACCGCCTGGAGGCCGCCTCGTGGGCTTCCGCGGCGCTGGCGACCGAGGGAAACATCTACGTCCGCGGCGCCCAGCAGCGCTCGATGATGACGTTCCTGAACACCTACCGCAAGGTGGGCGGTGCCTTCGAGATCGACGACGAGGGCATCCGCTTCTGGCACCCGGGCTCGCAGCTCAAGTCCATCGCCCTGGAGACGGACGTGCACCCCGGCTTCCAGACCGACTGGCAGCAGCCGCTGGTCGTGGCCCTGACGCAGGCCACCGGCCTGTCGATCATCCACGAGACGGTGTACGAGTCCCGGCTGGGCTTCACGTCCGCGCTGAACCAGATGGGCGCGCACATCCAGCTCTACCGTGAGTGCCTCGGCGGCTCCAACTGCCGCTTCGGACAGCGCAACTTCCTGCACTCCGCGGTCGTTTCGGGCCCGACGAAGCTCCAGGGCGCCGACCTGGTCATCCCCGACCTGCGCGGCGGCTTCTCGTACCTGATCGCGGCACTGGCGGCGCAGGGCACCTCCCGCGTCCACGGCATCGAGCTGATCAACCGAGGCTACGAGAACTTCATGGACAAGCTCGTGGAGCTGGGGGCGAAGGTCGAACTGCCGGGCAAGGCACTCGGCTGACCCAGCCACCCGGCTCCGGCCGGGCAGGCTCCCTTCCGGCTGGGGGTCCGGGGGTTACCCCCCGGGCAGACACAGCATGGACAAGCTCGTGGAGCTGGGGGCGAAGGTCGAACTGCCGGGCAAGGCACTCGGCTGACCCAGCCACCCGGCTCCGGCCGGGCAGGGCACTGGGTTGACGCCGGTCCCTGCCGGGCGCGGCAGACGCACGTACGACGATGGGGCGGCCCCCCTGAAAGGGGCCGCCCCATTGGCGTTGTGTGCGCCTTGTACGCCTCCCGCGTCGGCGGGAACGTACAGGCGGGCCTTACTTGCCCTTGGCGGCTTCCTTGAGCTTCGAGCCCGCGGAGACCTTCACGCTGTAGCCGGCCGGGATCTGGATCGGGTCGCCGGTCTGCGGGTTGCGCGCGGTGCGAGCGGCACGGTGGGTGCGCTCGAAGGTCAGGAAGCCGGGGATGGTGACCTTCTCGTCGCCCTTGGCGACGATCTCGCCGACGGTCTCGGCGAAAGCGGCCAGAACGGCGTCGGCGTCCTTGCGGGTCACCTCGGCACGGTCGGCCAGCGCGGCCACCAGCTCACTGCGGTTCATGTTGTTACTCCCGTGTTCTTCTTGCTGTTGAGGCGTGCCACGCGGCGGAGCCGCATATCGGGCACAGTGAAGCCGATGCTGCCAGGGTCCTCGGTCGGCCCCCGGACCCGGGTCCGTAGCCAGACCGTCGCGCCCGAAGACGCATCCTGCCCCCACCTGCGGCGGGAAAGCCAATCCGGCACCCCTGGGAGTCACACGAACACCCTTGGGGGTCACACGAAGCGGCCCTGCGAGGCCTGAGCCTGGCCGCCACCCTAGAGGCGGCCACTGGCCCCGCGTTCCGCGACGCGCCGGGGTCCGGGCGGTCGTGGCGCCCGTCACAGACGGTACGACGGCCGCTGTGACGCGGGCGCGGGGCCCGGCTCGACCAGTGCTACACGCTCGTGTTGGCCGCGTCCGACGCCCCCGCCGCCTTCGCCGCGTCGCGCACCGCTCCGGCGACCGCGCCCGCGACCTTGTCGTTGAAGACGCTGGGGATGATGTAGTTCGGGTTGAGCTCGTCCTCGGTCACCACGCTCGCGAGGGCGGTCGCGGCGGCCAGCATCATCTCCGTGTTGACGGTACGCGACTGGGCGTCCAGGAGGCCGCGGAAGACGCCCGGGAACACCAGGACGTTGTTGATCTGGTTGGGGAAGTCGGAGCGGCCGGTGGCCACAACTGCCGCGGTCTGGCGGGCGATTGCCGGGTCGACCTCGGGGTCGGGGTTCGCGAGCGCGAACACGATGGAGTTCTCGGCCATCGAGGCCACGTCGTCACCGTCGATGACGTTCGGGGCGGAGACACCGATGAAGACGTCGGCGTCGCGCACCGCCTCCTTCAACGTGCCCGTGAGGCCTTCGAGGTTGGTGTTGTCGGCGATCCAGCGCAGCGGCGAGTCCGCGGCGGCGTCGACGAGGTCGGCCCGGCCCGCGTGCACGACGCCGTGGATGTCGGCGACGACGGCGTTCTTCACACCGGCGGCGATCAGCAGCTTGAGGATGGCCGTACCGGCCGCGCCCGCACCCGACATGACGACCCTGATGTCGCCGATCGCCTTGCCGGCGACGCGAAGCGCGTTGGTCAGAGCCGCGAGGACGACGATGGCCGTGCCGTGCTGGTCGTCGTGGAAGACGGGGATGTCGAGGGCCTCGCGCAGCCGGGCCTCGATCTCGAAGCAGCGCGGCGCGGAGATGTCCTCCAGGTTGATGCCCGCGAAGCCGGGGGCGATCGCCTTCACGATCTCGACGATCGCGTCGGTGTCCTGGGTGTCCAGGCACAGCGGCCAGGCGTCGATGCCCGCGAAGCGCTTGAAGAGGGCCGCCTTGCCCTCCATCACGGGCAGCGCGGCCATCGGGCCGATGTTGCCGAGGCCCAGCACGGCGGAGCCGTCCGTCACGACCGCAACGGAGTTGCGCTTGATGGTGAGGCGGCGGGCGTCCTCGGGGTTCTCGGCGATCGCCATGCACACCCGGGCCACACCCGGGGTGTAGATCATCGAGAGGTCGTCACGGTTGCGGATCGGGTGCTTGGACTGCATCTCGATCTTGCCGCCGAGGTGCATGAGGAACGTACGGTCGGACACCTTGCCGAGGGTGACGCCCTCGATGTGCCGCAGCTGCTCGACGATCTCCTCGGCGTGCGAGGTGGACGTCGCCGCGATGGTGACGTCGATCCGGAGCTTCTCGTGGCCGGAGGCGGTCACGTCGAGGCCGGTCACCGAGCCTCCGTGTGACTCCACGGCCGTGGTGAGCTGGGAGACCGCCGTTCCGCTCGCGGGTACCTCCAGCCGGACCGTCATCGAGTAGGAGACGCTGGGCGCCGTTGCCATGGCCGACTTCCTCTGCTTTCACCGTGTGTCACTGCTTTGTGCCGTCCGATCGTCGCACCTACCCCTGAGTACGGGGTAGTCGCCCCCGATTGCGAACGTTTTGTTCGCCAGGGTTCACGGTTTCGGAAAGTGGATTCCACCCTACGAGAGGGGACCGGACGACGAAAGAGGCCCACGTCACGGGTGACGTGGGCCTCTTCGGGTCCTTCGGTGAAGGACGACGTTCAATGACACCGACCCGCCATGCTCGCCTCGCGGCAAGTGGTCGCTCGTGGCGACGAAGGTTGGGCCCGGGGGCTTGGATCGGGCCGGTGTCACGTCAAAGGTAACAAAGGATTCCCGTAAGGCAATTCCCGTCCCCGGAGTTCTTTTCGGCCGGGACGCGCCGGGGGCGGACAGGCCGCCCCCGGCCCGGGAACCCGGACCGGGGGCGGCCCGTGGCCGGACGGGGGACGCCGGCGGCGTCCGCCCCCGCAGGAGCTCCGTCAGTCCCGCAGCAGGTCGGGGACGCCGTTCGCGTCGGGGTCGTCGCGGTCGCTGGAGACGACGGTGAGCTGCTGCGTGGCCCGGGTCAGGGCGACGTACAGGACACGCAGTCCGGCCGGCGACTCGTCCGCGATCTCCGCGGGCGACACGACCACCGTGGCGTCGTACTCCAGCCCCTTGGCCTCCAGGCTTCCGAGGGCCACCACGCGGTCCCCGAGCCCGGCGAGCCAGCGGGCGGCCTCCTCGCGCCGGTTCATGGCGACGACGACGCCCACGGTGCCGTCGACCCGGTCGAGGAGATGGGCGGCCTCGGCGCGCACGGTCTGCGCGAGGGAGTCCCGTACGACCGCGAACCGTGGCTCGACGCCCGTGGACCGTACGGCGGACGGCGACTCGGAGCCCGGCATGGCGAGGGCGAGGACCTTGGCGGCCAGCTCGGCGATCTCGGCCGGGTTGCGGTAGTTCACGGTGAGCGTGAAGCGGCGCCTGGGCCGGGTGCCGAGCGCCTCGTCACGGGCCTCCGCCGCCTCGTCCGGGTCGGACCAGGAGGACTGGGCCGGGTCGCCCACGACCGTCCAGGTGGCGTGCCGGCCGCGCCGGCCCACCATCCGCCACTGCATGGGCGTGAGGTCCTGCGCCTCGTCGACGATGACGTGCGCGTACTCGGTCCGCTCCTGCGCGAGGCGCTCGGCGCGTTCGCGCTGCGTCTCCTCGCGCTGGGGCATGAGCTCCTCCAGACCCGTGAGGTGGGCCAGCGGGTCCACATCGCGCCGCTTCCTGGGGCGGGCGGGCGCGCCGACGATCGCCTCCAGCTCGTCGAGCATCGCAACGTCGTGCACCGAGAACCCGTCCCGCCTGAGCGAGCGCGCCACCCGGCGGACCTCGCCGGGGTTGAGGATCCGGCGCGCCCAGCGCCCGAGCCGCCGCTCGTCCGCCATGGCGGCCAGCACCCCGCGCGGGGTCAGCTCCGGCCACCAGGCGTCCAGGAAAGCCAGGAAGCTGTCCTCGGAGGTGACGTCCTCGTCGAACGACGAGCGCAGCTCGGCGGCCAGCTCCGGGTCCGCGTGCCGGGTCCCGGCGCCCGACCGCGACCACAGCGCGTCGAGCAGCAGCCGGCGGGCACGCGGCCGCAGCAGGTTGACCGGCGCGGTCCCGCTGAGCGCGTTGTGCTTGATCCGGTCCAGCTCGGCGGACTCCAGCTCAAGACGACGCCCGAAGGCGACGACCCGCAGCCGGGTGGGGGGACCCGTGGGGGCCGTGTCCGGCTCCCCGAGGGCGAGCTGGCCGGAATTGCCCCCGGCCGGGCCGGCCGGGCTCTCCAGCGCCCCGCGCGCCGCCTTCCGCAGCACCCTCAGCATCCGGTGCGAACCCTTGGCGCGGGCCACCGCCGGGGAGTCGTACAGCGTGGCGCCCACACCGTCGACGAGCGAACCGATCGCGCGGATCGCGACCTGCCCCTCCTCGCCGAGCGAGGGCAGGACCCCCTCGGTGTAGGCGACGAGCAGCGGGGTCGGGGAGACGATCAGGATGCCGCCCGCGTAACGGCGGCGGTCCTGGTAGAGCAGGTAGGCGGCCCGGTGCAGGGCCACCGCCGTCTTGCCGGTGCCGGGGCCGCCCTCGACATAGGTCACGGACGCGGCGGGCGCGCGGATCACCATGTCCTGCTCGGCCTGGATGGACGCCACGATGTCGCGCATGGTGTGGCTGCGGGCCTGCCCGAGCGCGGCCATGAGCGCGCCGTCGCCGATGACGGGGAGCTCGCGGCCGTCGAGGGAGGCCGTCACCTCCGGACGCATCAGGTCGTCCTCGACGCCGAGGACCCTGCGGCCCTTGGAGCGGATGACCCGGCGGCGTACGACCCGGCCGGGGTCGACCGGGGTGGAGCGGTAGAACGGGGCCGCGGCGGGCGCCCGCCAGTCGATCACCAGCGGCGCGTAGTCGGCGTCCAGGACGCCGATACGGCCGATGTGGAGCGTCTCCGCGATGTCGGCCGTGTTGTCCTCGCGGACCGCGCCCTCGGCGGGTTCCACCGCCGTGTAGGCCCCGTCGGCGCCCTTCGTGCCGTCCTTCCCGCGGAGCAGGTCGATCCGGCCGAAGAGAAAGTCCTCGAACTCGTTGTTGAGACGGTTGAGGTGGATTCCCGCGCGGAACACCTGGGCGTCCCGCTCCGCGAGCGCTCCTGGTGTTCCGACGTGACCGCGCTGGGCGGCGTCGTGCATCAGGAACTCGGCCTCGTGGATCTTCTCCTCGAGGCGCCGGTAGACCCGGTCCAGATGTTCCTGTTCGACGCCGATCTCACGGTCCCGTACGGAGTCGTCCTTGACGGATTCGTCCGGTACGGAAACGTGGACCGAGCCGAGCGCGGTTTCCTGCTGAGCCTGAGCGGCCACCGGGCCCCCTTCTGACGTGCTGGGCAGCCGTCAACCGTACGCGAAGGGAGGCCCGTGAGGCTACGTGCGCGCCCGGAGTCCGCTCACGCGTTCACCTCGACCAGCCGCTTCCCCTCGAAGGTCATGACCTCGAAGTGATCGATCTGGTTCGGTGTGAAGGCCGCGCCGCCGTGCACGTACAGCGGCTGCTTGGCCTCCGCGTTGTTCGTGTTGGACAGCCCGTAACCCCGGTCCGGAACCGCCCAGGAGGTCACCGTCTCACGTTCGCCGTTCTTGCCGACGGCGATCAGGGAGCACTTGAGCGGGCCCTTGACGTTCTTGAGCTGGAGGACCGCGTGGGTGCCCCAGTCCTTCGGCTCGACGGCGACGACGGCGTTGACCTTGGTCTTCGGGTCCGTGGCCTCCGTCTTGTCCGTCATGACGTCGAAGGCGGCCTTGGCCGGGCTGCTGGCCATCGCCTGCGGCGTGTTCGTACCGGTGTCACTGCCGCCGTTGACCGCCATGACCGTCAGCGGACCGCCGATGATCAGCGCGGCGGCCGCCGCCACCAGGTACATGCCGCGCCGGCGCTTCTGCGTGCGCCGTGCCGAGACCTCGTCGACGAGGCGCTCCGCGAGCCGTGGGCTCGGGCGGGCCGAGAGGGACTCCGCGATGGCCGGACTGCCCTGCGAGGCGGGCAGGTCCGCGAGCGCGGCGAGCATCGGCTCCATCCCGGCGAGCTCGTCGAGCTGCTGCCCGCACCACTCGCAGGAGGCGAGATGCTCCTCGAAGGCCGTCGCCTCCGCGTCGTCGAGAATGCCCAGGGCGTAGGCGCCGACAGTCTCGTGGATGTCCCCGGACCCCTGCTGTCCTCGTGGACCTTGCATGGCTCCCGGACCACCTGTTCCGTAACCCCCGTACGTGTTCATGCCGTCACCCCCCGCTCCTCCAGCGCAAGCTTCATCGACCGCAGGGCGTAGAAAACCCGTGAGCGCACAGTGCCGCTGGGAATGCCGAGCGTTTCGGCCGCCTCGTTGACGGTACGCCCTTTGAAGTATGTTTCGACCAGTACTTCCCTGTGAGCAGGGGTCAGGTCGTCCAGCGCGTCCGACAGTGTCATCAGCCACAACGCCTTGTCGATCTCGTCCTCCGCGGGGATGACCTCCAGCGGCGACGGGTCGACCTCCTGCGGCCGGGCCTGCCGACTGCGGTGGCCGTCGATGACGATGCGTCGGGCGACCGTCACCAGCCAGGGGCGTACCGAACCGGTCGCTCGATTGAGCTGACCGGCGTTCTTCCAGGCACGGATGAGTGTTTCCTGCACAACGTCCTCGGCGCGCTGCCGGTCTCCGGCGACCAGGCGCAGCACATAGGCCAGCAACGGCCCCGCATGCTCCCGGTACAACGCACGCATCAGCTCCTCGTCGGGTTCGGTCGACGAAGACTGCTGAGACATGCGATGTCGGGCCCTTGGCTTGTGTTCATCAGCCACGGCTGAATCCTTGCGCACGCCTACCTCCGGTGTCCGGGGGTTCCCCCAGTCGGTCGCTCATCACCGGGTACGTGTGTGGGTACGCGGGTGTTCAAAGTGTTCAGGGTTTTTTCTGTTGAAGATGTGTAGACACCGAAAAGAATGCGTATCGATCACCTCGTGTCACTGGAAGATCACGTACAGGTGTGATCAGGCGCGCGCCAGGGCCGCCCGCCGCCGGTGCCGGGCAACTCGCTCCCGATTGCCGCACACTTCGCTGGAACACCAGCGTCGGCGCCGGCCCCGCGAGGTGTCGAGGTAGACGATCGGGCAGTTGTCGCCCTCACACTGTCTCAGACTCGCCCGGGCCGGCGGATCGGTGAGCAGATCGAGGGCGTCCCGGGCCACCACGGAGACCAGTTCGGCACAGTCCGGCGGGGTGCGCACCGCGCGGCGCAGCGATCCGTCGTCGGTGCGGACGGCCCAGGGGGCGGGCGGCGCGGCGGCGGCGACGGCGTTGACGCGGGCGAGCGCGCCGTCCGCGGGGTGTCCGTCCAGCTCGCCGCGTACCAACTGGGCGATATGTCCGCGCAGTTCCCGGAAGCCGAGCAGCCAAGTACCGTCCACCGCGGCGAGCGGGGTGCCCGCGGGTACCAGCCCGGACGCGATGACCCAGGCGCGCAACCGGGCTGCCGAGTCGAGGCGTTCCTCGGGATGGGTGGTCGCCGTCAGGTCCAGGCAGATCCGCCCGGAGTCGAACCGCGACTCGTACGAGGCTGTGGCCATGCCCGATGCCATGCGCCTGTCACCGCCTTGGGGTCACCTGCCGTCGTACCCCTACAGTGCATGCCCCGAGGCTCCGCCGGAAGACTCAGCACCGGCCCCGTACGGGACATGTCCGGATGCGTACCTGATGCGTACCGGACGGGGGTTCAGGCCGGTGCCGTCGGCATCGCGGCGGAACGCGTGGCGGACGGGCCCGTCCGCGTGTTCCCGCACCCGGCGCCTGCGCCGTGGCATTGCTTGTGCCGTGCCCGCGCCTGCGCCGTGGCATTGCTTGTGCCGTGCCCGCGCCTGCGCCGTGCCTGTGCCGGTGACCTCAGGCGTCCGCGTACTTGGAGTCCGCGGCCGGGTCGAGCGCGAGCCGGTAGCCCCGCTTGACCACCGTCTGGATCAGTTTGGGCGAGCCGAGGGCCGTACGCAGCCGGGCCATCGCGGTCTCCACGGCGTGCTCGTCACGGCCGGATCCCGGCAGCGCGCGCAGCAGTTCGGCCCGCGCCACCACCCAGCCGGGCCGCCGCGCGAGGGCCCGCAGCAGCGACATCCCGGCGGGCGGGACGGGCCGCAGCGACCCGTCCACCAGCACCGCGTGCCCCCGGATCTCCACCCGGTGCCCGGCGATGGGCAACACCCGTGCCCGTCCCGGCAGTTCCTGGCACAGCAGTTGCACGAGGGGACCGAGCCGGAAGCGCTCGGGCTGGACGGTGTCGATGCCGTGCGCCTGCAACGGCAGCGCGGTGACCGGGCCGACGCAGACGGGCAGGACGTCATGGTGCAGCGCGGCGAGGAGTTCGGGTCGCAGGCCCCGGTCCTGGGCCCTGGACAGCAGGGAGGCGGCGGCCGGCGCGCTCGTGAACGTGACCGCGTCCAGGCCTCGGGTGAGGGCCGCGTCGAGCAGCCGGTCGACCGGCCCGATGTCCTCCGGTGGCATCCACCGGTACACGGGCACGGGGACGACCTCGGCGCCGGCGGCCCGCAGCGACTCCACGAACCCGGGCAGCGGTTCACCGTGCAGCTGTACGGCGATACGGCGGCCCTCGACGCCTTCCTCCAGCAGCCGGTCGAGTACCTCGGCCATCGACTCGGAGGACGGCGACCACTCCTCGGTCAGCCCCTGGGCCCGGACGGCGCCTTTGACCTTGGGCCCGCGGGCGAGCAGCTCGACGCCCCGCAGCCGCGCGAGCAGTTCCTCGCCGAGGCCCCATCCGTCGGCGGCCTCGACCCAGCCGCGGAATCCGATGGCGGTGGTGGCCACCACCACGTCCGGCGCGTCGTCGATCAACTCCTGGGTGGCGGTGAGCAGTTCGCCGTCGTCGGCGAGCGGCACGATCCGCAGGGCCGGCGCGTGCACGACGGTGGCCCCGCGCCGCTGGAGCAGCGCGCCGAGCTCGTCGGCCCGGCGCGCGGCGGTCACCCCCACGGTGAACCCGGAGAGAGGCCCGTGGTCGGGTCGCTGCTGTTCGTCGTACATGGCTCTCGTCTCGCGCTCGTCGAGTCGTCGTACGGGTCAGTGCTGTGTCGTACGTCCGCGGCGGATCCGAGCCTGTCAACGGACCGTGACAGGCTCGGATCAAGGCGATGTCGGGCGTGTTACGTCACACCTCGGCGTAGCCGAGCCGGGAGTTCGCCTCGGTGGTGGCACTCGCCCGGGTCTCGGCGGCCGCCGGCCGACGAAGGTATACGGCCCAGGTGACCGCGAAAGCGAGCGCGTAGAAGACGAGGAAGGTGACGAAGGCTCCGGTGCCGGAGCCGGAGTCGAGGAACGACTGGCGGAAGGCGAGGTTGATGCCGACACCGCCGAGCGCGCCCACCGCGCCGATGAGCCCCATGGCGGCACCGGAGAGCCGACGCCCGTACCGCGCGGCCTCCTCCCCTTCGAGCCCCTTGTCCACGGCCTTCTTCTGGAAGATGCCGGGAATCATCTTGTACGTCGACCCGTTGCCGAGCCCGCTGAGCACGAAGAGCACCACGAAGACGCCGACGAACAGCGGCAGGGACTTCTCGCTGCCGGCGACCACGAGGATCCCGGTGGCGGCGGCCATGCCCACGAAGTTCCACAGGGTGATCCTGGCGCCGCCGTAGCGGTCGGCGAGCCATCCGCCGACGGGCCGGATCAGCGAACCGAGCAGCGGGCCGATGAAGGTGAGGTAGGCGGCCTGCAGCGGCGTACGCCCGAACTCGACCTGGAGGACCTGCCCGAACGCGAAGGCGTAACCGATGAACGAGCCGAAGGTCCCGATGTACAGGAACGCCATGATCCAGGTGTGCGCGTCCTTCGCGGCGTCGAGGGCGGCGCCGGTGTCGTTCTTCACGGAGGCGATGTTGTCCATGAAGAGGGCGGCGAGGACTGCGGCCGCCGCGATGAGCGGGATGTAGATCCCGAGGAGCACCCGCGGCCCGCCGCTCGCCCCGATGACGGCGAGCGCGACCAGCTGGATGACGGGCACGCCGATGTTGCCGCCGCCCGCGTTGAGGCCGAGCGCCCAGCCCTTCTTCCGCAGCGGGAAGAAGGCGTTGATGTTGGTCATGCTGGAGGCGAAGTTGCCGCCGCCGACGCCGGCCAGCAGACCCACCACGAGGAAGGTGGTGAACGAGGTGCCCGGCTTCATCACCAGGAACGCGGCGACGGTCGGCACGAGCAGCAGACTCGCGGACACGATGGTCCAGTTCCGGCCGCCGAAGAGCGCGACGGCGAAGGTGTAGGGCACCCGCACGACCGCGCCGACCAGCGTCACCATCGAGGTGAGCAGGAACTTGTCGGCCGGGGTGAGCCCGTACTCCGGACCCATGAACAGGACCATCACGGACCACAGGGTCCAGACGGAGAACCCGATGTGCTCGGACAGCACGGAGAAGAGCAGGTTCCGCCGGGCGACCTCCTCCCCCTTCTCCGCCCAGAAGGCCTCGTCCTCCGGATCCCACTCCTCGATCCAGCGACCGCCCCGCGCAGGGGCCGTACTCGTGGCTGGGGCAGTCATCTCGCGCCTCCGTTGGGTTCTCCGGGCTTACTGGCCGCCGTTCCGGGCTGCTGTTTCCCGAAGGTAGGGAGGACGCGTTTCCACGCTGTGGCTGTGGGTGACCGGAAGGGAACGTTGCTCTCACCCGGTCCCGGACCCGGCGGTGAGGACGGGGCGGGACCGGGTGGGGGCGTCCGGACCGGAACCGGGCGAGAGTTGTCCGGACCGGGGCCGGGCCGGGCGAGAGACGTCGGGGCCGAAGTCGGGCGAGGGACGTCGGGGCCCGGCGGGCGGCGCGTTCGTCAGACGGCGGTGTTCAGACTCGGACGGCGGTGTTCAGACCCCGGCGTTGTGGTACGAGGTGATGGCCCAGGTCCCGACGGCGGGATCGCGGACGAGCACCCAGGTCGCACGGTGGAGGCGGTCGGCGGGCACCTCGTTCTCACCGGCCAGGAGGATCCCGGCCTCGCTGACGACGACGGCGGTGCCGGGGAGCGGGAAGCGGATCCGCCGGGGCTCGTCGAGCGGCCGGGAACCCTTCAGCGGTCCGTCGAACGCGGCGGCCATGTAGGCACGGATCTCCTCCCGCCCGTCGTTGAACACGCCCGGCATCACGACGGTCGCGTCCTCGGTGTAGAGCTCGGCGAAGGCGTCGGCGTCGTAGTCCGCCCAGGCGGAGTAGAGACGGTCGAGGACGGTGCGGATGTCCTGGCCGGCGTCGGTGGGGTTCATGGTGATCCTTCTCCTCGGATTGGTTCGGCATCTGTACGTACCTCGGCCCACGCCGGAACTCATCGGTGCCGGGACGATGAGTTCGGACGGGTCCGGAGGTAGGTACCGGTGAGTGACGGGACTCGAAGGGCTCGGGCCCGAGGAACCGGACCGCCGGGGACCCGTGCCGCGCAGGAGCCGAGGAGCAGAGCATGGAAACGCGTGACGACGAAGGCCGCGACGACGACAGCGGTGCCGAAGACCGCCACGGCGCCGACGGCCGTGGTGCCGACGGCGACGACCACGACGGCCGTGGTGCCGACGGCGACGGCGAAGCCGACAGACCTGGCGACGACGGCGACGGCGACGGCGAATACGACAGGCGTGGCGAGGACGGCCGGGACGGTTTCGAGGAACGGACGGCCCCCTATCGCCGCGAACTGCTGACCCACTGCTACCGGATGCTCGGTTCGGTGCACGAGGCAGAGGACCTGGTGCAGGAGACGATGCTTCGGGCGTGGCTCGCGTTCGACCGCTACGACGCCACCCGCGCGTCCCTGCGCACCTGGCTGTACCGCATCGCCACCAACACATGTCTGACCGCGCTGCGCGGCCGCGCCCGCAGGCCCCTGCCGTCGGGCCTCGTCGGCGCGCTGGAGGATCCCGGGGCACCGATGACACTGGGGGCGGAGGTGCCGTGGCTGGAGCCGTTCCCGGACCGGGGCACGGCCGGGCTCGCCCTCGGTGCCGGGGCCGCGTCCGCGGCCGGGGATCCCGCGGGCGTGGTCGTCGCCCGGGGCAGCCTGCGCCTCGCGCTGATCGCCGCGATGCAGTTGCTGCCCCCACGCCAGCGGGCGGTCCTCATCCTGCGTGACGCACTGGCCTGGCCGGCGACCGAGGTGGCCGAAGCCCTCGGTACGTCGACCGCCTCCGTGAACAGCGCGCTCCAGCGGGCCCGCGCACGGCTCGGCGAGGCCGGCCTGACGGAGGACGAGGTGACGGAACCGCCGGACCATGGGCAGCGCGCGGTGATCGACCGCTATCTGCGCGCCTTCGAGGACGCCGACCTCGACGCCCTGCGCACCCTGCTCACCGAGGACGTCGTCCTGGAGATGCCCCCGGTCCTCAACTGGTACGTCGGCCCCGACGCCTACGTCGCCTTCATCGCCCGCGTCTTCGCGATGCGCGGCACGGACTGGCGCCTGCGGCCCACCTCGGCGAACGGACAGCCCGCACTGGCGGCATACGTCCGCACCCCGGGCGACGACAGGCACCGCCTCCACACCTTGCAGGTCTTCACGGCGGACCACGGCGCGGTGAGCCACACGGTGGTCTTCCAACTCCCCACGGTCTTCTCGGCATTCGAGCTGCCCGAAGTCTGGGAGAAGTAGAAGGCCTTAAGGCCTCACTGCCGCGGAGGCTGTGGGCCACTCGCGTTCGGGTTGGGGTCAGGGGGTTGCGGTACGGGACCGGGCTGGGCGGCGTACGGATTGCCGGGACCACCCGGGGCGGGAGCGGCCGGGGGATGCTGACTGTAGGGACCGGGAACCGAGGAGCCGTAGAAACCCGGGGCCGGGAGGTGGGACTCACCCTGAACGGGAGCCCGCGCCGGGGCTTGGCGCTGGGACTGGGGCTGGGGCTGGACCGGGGCTTGAACCGGGCCGGCGTGCGGGGACTGCCCGGCGTACGGGGCCTGAGGAGCGTGACCGGGGTACGGGGCCTGGGCCTGGGGCTGGGCCTGCGGAACCTGACCGGGGAACGCGGGCTGGGCCTGCGGAGCCTGGCCGGCGAACGGGGGCTGCCCGGCATAAGGGCTTTGCGGAGCCTGGCCCGGGTACGGGGCTGGAGCCTGGGGGGCGTACGGAGCCTGGCCCGCACAGGGGGCGTACGGGGCGTAGGGGCCGTACGGGCCGGCCGCCTGTCCGCCGTACCCCGCCGTGGGCGGCAGATACCGCACGCGCCCGTCCTCCTCCGTCACCGGCGCGAACCCCGCCGCCCGCAGCAACGCCGCGAACTTGGCGTTGCGCTTGCGCGTGACGACGAGACCGACGCCGAGGACGACCATCAGCACGGCCCACAGGACGCCGGCCACCGTGAAGGCGCCGGAGCCGCCGCCCGCCCGGACCGCGAGGGCGACGCACCCGACGGTGAGACCGACTGCCGCGTACACCATCCGCTTCTCGGCGTTCTTGCCGGTGAGGTCGAAGTTGATACGGGCCTTGAGGAGTTCCAACGCGTCAGGAACGACGGGCGGCAACGACACCCCGTCGGCGGCCTTCGGATACTGCGCCCAGTTCTGCGCGGCACGCGCCTGAGCCTGCGGGCCGGGATCGGGCACGATGAGCATCGTGAGCGCGTTGTTGCGGCCGCTGCCCTGCCGCACATCCGCGTACTCGTAGCCGAACTGCTGCGCCATGAAGGCGAGTCGGGCCAGTTTCTTCACCGAGGCCATGGGACTCGTGAGCTGCACGGCCTGCCCCCCGGCCATCAACCGGAACATCTGCCGGATCTGCCGTTTACTCACGCCGCCCCCAACTCCCCGCCGAACAAGCCCGTTCACACCAGCAACCGCCCCACCTTTTCACGCACCCCTCCTCCACAGAACAGCCGAGCAACCCGATTTACCCGCACTTGACTCGGCTTTGACGGGCGGAGAAGCGCAGCTGTGGCTGTCGTCGGCTCACCCGACTGATGTCTCTTCTTCGCGGCCTCCCCAACCGGCCATCAGGTCCAGCTCAGAGACTTCGCGATCGCCTCAAAGAGCTCAACCAGGGCTTCGGCGAACGGGTCCAGCGAAGTCGAGAAGGTCAGCAGCAGCGATGCGGTGGTCATGGGGATCTTGACCCCGTAGTCGACCGTGGTCACGGGAAGGCGGTTCCCGGATGAGTCGTCGTCGGCTGGGACCGTACGCGTTCGCCGACGGATCGCAGGTCCCGCGAAGGGCAGCAGAATCTCGTCGATCTCCTGAGCGCGCTGCGCTCCTGTGACCGACAGGCCAAGATCCTCATCAGGAGGGACCACCGTCACGAGAAGCGAGGCGGAGACAGGAATTGGCCCGACCGAAGTTGTCGAGATGTAGAGCTCGACGCCCCCGTTCCGATAGGCATCCTCCGCACGGGCAGCGAGCTCCTTGGTCAACTGCCGCTTGAGGGCAGCAGCATCATCCTGACCTCTCAGCGCGTTGTCGACCAGAGCCCGGATCGAACGCTTCCATTCGCCGGGCTCCAGGGGAATCCTGAACCAGTCGAAAGGAACGATCAGCCTGTAGTCGGTTGGAGGTGCCGTACCGGCTTCTCCTGTCGAAATCTCGACGACTGGTTCCGGCACAGTCAGGCCTCCTTCACCTGGGCGAGCTCCAACGACTCCGCAAGCGTTTGGGACAACTCCAGCAACACCTCGCTGAAGATGAGGTTCGTCCAGGTCACGCGGAGGACCAGAACGTTGTCCACCTGCGGAGGAAGAACAGCGTAGGTGACCGACTCCAACTGCGTCTTCTTCTTGAAGAGCGATCCCGTGACAACGGACTGGATCTCCTGCACCCGCAGGCCGGGACCAGTCGGCAGGTCGACGTGGATGGCATGTCGGCGGTCCGGTGTCGTGGGTAGGACATCACGCAGCAGATCGGGCAGACGATCGACGGATTCGTATCCCTCGCTGTCGTAGTCGTGGACCTCATAGACAGCCATCACAGCCTTCGCCGCATCGATCACATAAGCGTAGGCAAAGGTGGGGGCACCCAGCTCCGACGAAGTAGCCAGTTGAGCCAGGATCGTCGCCAATTTACGAAGCTCAGCACGAGGGGCGGCGACACCGAGATATGTTTTCGCAGCCCGCTTGGACCACTCTCCCAAATTTAGACCCTGCCCCACCGGCAGCCTGATGCTTCCTTCCGGTTCAGAGATCAAGCATTGCCACACCACATCATCGCTCATTGGAACTCTCCTCGGTCACCCCTGGCCCACCGTCCAAGATTCTTTCCACTTATTGTAGGGGTTGTCCCATTTGGCGAGACCGTGAATCTTATCGTTTCCGTCGATCACAGTAGCGGCGATGGTGTGCCCTAGCCATCTGTTTCCAGCTGCCCGCACGTAGTCGGTGAATTTCACGCCGCCCATCGCTTCGAATTTATTGAGAATCGGGACCTCTTGAAGGATTTTTCCGGATTCAACCCATTCCGGATTCCCGAACGGCCGGGCACCGGCCCACGCATCCCGACTGAACAACTTTCCAACGTCTTTGAGATCCTTAAGACCCTTCACGGCATCAACGGAATCCCGAAAGACAACCTTCGGGTTCAGCACGTGCGAGAACTCATTGATCTTTCCGAAGAAACCGGGAAGGTTTCCGGAAAGGCGTTGCGCGGCCTCTTCGGCCGCTTTGTTGGCAACCTTCGTCGCTTTGCCCTGGAGCGTGTTCACGGCCTTTGACGATCGACCTGCCAGGGTATTTGCGGCCAGGAAGTCAGTACGAGCCGAGCGACTGGCCGTCTGCACCCCTCGCACACCAGCAGCCGCGGTGCGCCCCGCGCTCAGAGCCGCCCGGCCCAGTCCGAGCGTGAGCAGGGCGATGCCATCCAGGACGAGATCCGCAATGCTCGCATCTCCGGTGAACACCAGGACCAGATGGCAGGCGAGGGAGAGGAGCGTCGCCAGCAACGCGATCGCGTCCAGGGCGCCCGCGAGCACCCATCCAATGATCGGGATCCAGCCGACGAGGAGCGACGTCAGGGCGCAGATGGTAGCCACCCACCCTGCGATATCTGCGGCAACCTTCAGAGCACCCTTGATGTTCTCCCAGGTCGAGTCTTTCAGTTTGTCGTGATCCATCAATTCTTCGAGCGCACGAGCGGCTTTCTCTGCAGCCTTGTTGCGGGCGTTCTTTGCCGCATGGACCCGCTTGATGGACTCCTGAATCCGATCAGCGGCATCGTCACGCTTTCTCACAAAGTCGCGCTTCTTGTCCTCGTAGCCGTCCGCCGACTTGTCAAGGGACTCGATCAGCCTGTCCAGCCTGCCCTTCTCGTCACAGTCGGCCTCGGCGTCGTTTCGGGCCTTGTCGGCGGACTGCTGGGACGAGGCCAGAACGCTCGCGTATTTTTGATCAGGCTGCTCGGACTGCTCGCCCAGCGAGTCGGCGGCCATGTCAAAACGATCCATGACCTTCTTCAAGCGGCCGGCTGTTCCATCAGCGGCTTTTCTGAACTCATCAGCCGCGTCACTCTGCCATCCATCGACTCCGCACAATGCGGCGATGTTCCCTGACTGCTCCCTGATGGCGTCGGCCACCGCCCGGAACCGCCTGCCCAGCTTCGCCACCGCCACCGGGTCCCCGGACACCGGATCGGATTCAAGATCGACAGGCGACCAATCCTTGGGACGAGTCATGATTCAGTCCAGCCCCTACGACTTCTTCTCATTCTTGCGCACGGCATTGGCCAGGTCCGTATCAATCGACTCGTACGCTTCTGACGCAGCCTTCGCGATACCGGAGAGCTTCTTCAACTCTTCCTCGAGCTTGGACCGCTTGTAGTCCCAATTGGCGGCGAAGTCGTTCAATCGATCAGTCAATTCCTCATGCCCGACGATCTCTCGATTCCACCCATACTGCTCTTTATGGTCGAGCCGCTCCAGCTCGCCAACGATTTTGGAAAGTCCGACAGAAACGCCTTTAATCACGTTCAGGTCATCGATTCGGGTCCTGTCGCCCATACCTTCCCCGTTCTATCGGTCAATCCGCCGGATCGGACTCAGCGGTTGATGGACTGGATCTCTTGTACGACGACGTCCTGGTCGGCTCCGAAGGTGCCGTCCGGCAAGTTTTGCTCGTCAGTGACACCGGTACCTGTCCAGTGGATCTTCCAGGTGATGGTCGCCCTCAGCTTGTACGAACCGCCGCCGGAAGAACGGAGGTACTTCACCCCGCAAGGAGGCGTCTCCTCGGCCTTGCCCTTCGCGTACGCCTCACCGATGTGATCGCCGGCTATCTCACACACGCCAGAGGCGGGATAGGTCTCCGCATCTGGCGTACCAGGATCAATCTTGAGCGAAACCGGCTCCGCCGTCGTGGTCGCCTCGATGCCCAGAATCGGAACAGAAGCAGTGACGGAGACAGGCTTGAACTCGGCGCCGTCAAGCCAGGACCAGGTAGGCAGGTTGACTTTGGTCGTGCCCTCGGGCGCCAGGCTTACCTTGGTGCCGGGGACACGGATCTCGGCGTACGCGAGTTCGGCCAAGACCTCAGGAGTGACTGCGTTCTTGATACGGGCAGGCGGGGGGTCACCCGTATCCACCCAGAAGATGGGTTCTTTGCAGGAGTCCCACCCAGGCGGAAATTCCTTGTTGACGTACGAGTCCCACCAGTACCCTTGGCCCGTCTTGGCCTTGTTGAAGTCCTTGTAGTCGCCATCGACGTAACGCTTGCGTTGTTCCGCATCCCAAGCATCGCCCGTGGAGCCGGCAGCCCAAATCGGCTCCAGATAAGCCTTGAGCCCCTCCGGCGTGTACTTCGGGGCATACCAGCAGGCTGGCGGCGCCCAAGATGCAGTTGCCCTGACGGCTCCTACAGAAGCGCCTTTGCCGTTCTTCGAACGATCGAAGACGATGCCGCCGGCAGTCGCGGAGACCGTGTCGCCGTCAACTGCGCCCGATGCGTTGCCGTCCGATCCAGAGCCGGACCCGCCACCGAACACACCTCCGCCCGGAGGGCTTTGGTCGGCCACCGCGGACTGGGATGCGACCAAGCAGGCCGACCCGGCGAGGAGCGCAACCGATACGAGACGAAGGAGCCGGGTCACGGCTGACACCTGTCCGCCCCCCGAGTGGACGCGATCTTCACGAGTTCCCAGACCCCCTGCTTGTTCTTCTCCACCTGAATCCCGTACGCGATGTAGCTGTTCTTGGTGGTCTTCGTCTTCTTGACCTCGCCGGTCTTGATGACCTTGCTGAAGCCCTTGCTCTCGTCAGCGCAGTAGCTGAGCGAAGCGCTGTCCTTGGAGTTGACCGTCACCTGCCGGTCGAAATAGCGCACCGTCCCGGTGACTGTCCACCCGACGGCCTTGAACGACTGGACCCACTGCTGAGCTGCCACCGCACCCTCGCCCTCTGTGTAGAACTCAAGAGCAGGAAGGCGCGGATTCTGGGCATCGATGGCTGCGTTGAGCGCACGGACGAGCTCCGCGTTGTCCTTGAGAATCGCGTCCTGGACCGCGTCACCTGATGCCTCGGGAGTGAAAGTGATCGTCAGGTCGGACGGCAGCTCGATCTTCGGTCGCCCCGCGGATTGCGTCGCGCTCGGGCCCGGCGCAGCCGACGTCGTACCCCCCGTGGCCGCGCCCGCGATCTTGTCGTTGGCCTTCGGCTTGTCGCCGCCGCCCCCGCCGCACGCGGTCAAAAGCAGCGCGGCTGTCGCTCCGGCAGCGGCTGTGGCAAGCAGGCGGGGACGGCGGTTCACGGCGGACTCCTGTGCGGCGTGGGGTGCGGAAGGGCAGCAACACGCTATCGGGGGCCCGTGTAACGACACCAGAGCGAATGGTGCCAAGCGAGTAACAGAACACTAGGCAAAGCGACGCATAACGCTACCAACTGGCTTCCGAAAAGCTTCGATTGAGTGAAGTTCGCCAGCGATCAGCTTCCCCGAATTGGCGTCCGCAAAGCCTTGCCTCCAGTTACTCCGCCGAAGTGACCGTCATGTTCGCGCCACTCGTTCCCTGTTGGGCTTCTGGTGTCCGCGGTCAAGGAGCCTCACGGGTACTCGGGACCAACGGGTTCTCGAAGGTGGCCAGGGTCGCGATGTGGCGGAGGATCGCACGGTACTGCTCACGGCGTTCGACGGCCGTCGTGCTCAGCGTGAACACAGCCAGTCGCCTGCAGTCCGGATGCGGCAGGTGAGCGCGGAACTGAAGCAAGGGCGTCCGAGGCAGACCGTCGACAGCTCTGGGAGTGTGAACGGACTCGCTGAACGTGACCGGTCCACAGGGGAGTTCGACGTATTCGATGCGAGCCTGCGGATCGAGTTCGCTCACCGCGCGGGCAGCCGTCACGGCTCGCGGCGACACTGCCGTTGCCCGCCAGGAGACGGTGAAGAACGACAGCAGAGGACGGCCCCTGCTCGTGGCCCAATCACCGACGTCATCCCGGTGCAGCCCGATCGAGCAATGGACAGTTCCGGCTTCCCTCAGAGCACCGAGCAGTTGCTGCCCCTGCGCGAACTGGGCGATGAACTGCTGCCGCGACACGTCGTCGGGAGCCGCTTCCAGAAAGGGCGCGAGGGCGGTGCGCAGATCACCGGCACCTGGGGAGTCGGGTGCGGGAAGCAGCGCGTCGAGGGGCACGGCGGTGAAACCCGCGGGTTCCGCGAACCAGACATCGGCCTCGGGGTCTTCGGCCGAGTCGGCGATGCTGAAGTGGGGGGTGGTGGTCATCGTGTCCTGCCAGGGACGAGTCAGTACGTACGCGGGTGCGGATGCACCACGTCGGGAATGTGAGCGCCGGAACGGCGGGCACGTTCGAGTGCGGCCGGGCTCGCGTTCCAGTCGGTCGGCTCGATGCCCCGCCGGCCCGTGGCCGTGCGCTGATAGAGCAGATGCAGTCTCTTGGGGCCCTCGCCCTTGCGGTTGGTGGCCGCGATGACGGCGATGAAGCGGGGGTCACCGGCGAACCAGAGCGGCTCGATCTGTGCCTTCAGCTCGGGTTTCGTACGAGCGGTGCCGAAGCGTCGCATCCACCAGAAGGTGCGCATGCCGGAAAGAAAGAGCAGAGGGATCTGCTCCTCCGGCTCCTCCGGATTGGGCAACTCCAGCCACATCTCGTCCTCTTGAACCCGCGGATGCTTGTTCCGGCCCCGGGGAACACCGGTGAGGAGTTGCCAGGGGTACTGCCATAGGACGCGCTGGATGTAGATGGAGGGGCGGATGTAGGCGAGTTGGAGGACGGCTCGGAACGCGGAATAGAGAAGCACTGGGATGAATAGGAAGGCGTAGCCGGGGCTCAGAAACGAGACAAGCACTCCTAGCGAACTGATCCAGGCTGCGGTCCAACCCACGAGTCGCGCAAAGACCATGATCAGGTGTTGCGTCCAAGCCCGTCGGGTCGGTGGATGATCCCAGGCAGTCGGATACTTGGTCGGATCCATGCTGTAAGAGCCTCCGGCTCATGGCTAGAAGACGTGACGAGCAATATCGAAAAGGGCTCCGCCATCAAGACCCAGCCGTAGCCCATCGATGCCTGCCACGGAGCCGTCCTTGATTCCGTCGTCGTCCGTGTCTACGGCGGTCATGACCAGACCGAAGCCCGCGGTGGTCACGCCGACCGAAGCGGACGTGACCTCGACGGCTTTAGTGATTTGGGCTGCGCGGGCACCTCGAATCGTGAAGCCGAGCAAGGAGTTGTCCAGGTCGGAGATGGCCTGCGCATGCTCCATCGTCCCGCCTCCGAACCGGACCACGCGTTGACCGATTGTGAGGGCCTCACCAGCTTCGCCAGTAGCTCTCAGTGCCGTTGCCGCGCCCTTCCCAGCCGCACCAAGGCCAGGCAGCGCACCGAGGACATCACCCCCGACGGTGACGAAATTGCTCCAGAAATCCGTGTCGAGCTCACCTTTGGTGAACCCGTCCTTCAGCGATGCCCACACGGTTGGGTCCTGGGTGATCCGGATTGACAACGACGTCACGCTCAGCGCCGCAGCGGCAAGCAGTAGTGCAGCGGCAACCGTCCCACCGGACACGACAAACAACGCCACCAGACCGATTACCGCTGCAACCGTGCTCAGAATGTCCGGCAGATTCTCGGTCAACCAGTCGAGTGCCGAGTCGAACCAGCCCGGCTCGTGTGGCGCCAGCTTCTTCGTGGCGTCGCGGATCCTGTCTGCTCGACGCTGGGCCTGGTGCTCGTGTTCGTCCGCGAGTGCGCGCGCCTTGCCGCGGATCTTGCGGAGGTCGTCCTCCGCGTCGTCCACCGCCGTGTTCGCCTTGGCCAGTGCCTTATGTGCCTCGTCCCGCCCGGCACCCTTCCCCCGCAAGTCGGGGCTCTCACCCGCTTTCGTGGCGTGGCCCTTCGCCCGTTCCACCGCGGCTTGAGCTTCCTTCGCGTCCTGTTCGAGTCGCTTCGCCCGCCGTTGGAAGTCGTCGAGTTCGCCTTCCCAGCGGCCGAGTTGTCCGGCGGCTTTACGGATGGAGCGGGCGGCGTTCTTCAGGTTCAGGGGGAGCGGACCGCCGTCCAACTGCTCGCGGAAAGCGACGGCCGCGTCGCCCTTCCAGTAGCTGCCGTCCATCAGCCTGGTGACGAGCTCATGCGTCTCTTCGAGAACCTTCGCGCACCCCGTGAGCTTCTTGCACAGGCCACCCACCGTCTCCGTGCTGCCGGGCACCGGATTGAACCCGAGATGCGGATAGGCGGGGTTGGCGATGTGCGGGGCCGATTTGAGGCCCTGCGGCTTGTCTCGGTCGGCGAGGGACCGCGGATCGAGCGCCGCTCCCGTGTCCTCGGGCTGGTACGTCACCTCGCACCGCCGCCCCTGCCGTTCCCGGCCTGCTTCAGGGCTTGCTCCAGGGCCTTGTCCACCTCGCGGTAGCTGTCCCTGCTCTTCCCGATGATCTTGGCCAGGTCCTCGGTCTGCTCACCGATCTGGTCGGCTCCGTACTTCCAGTTGTCCTGGAAGTCCTCGCAGGCACAGTCGAGATCGTCCGTTCCCAGACCGGTGACCGTGGCGTCCTCCAACGCCCTGCGCAGGCCTTTCAACGACTCGGTCGACGTCCTGAGCAACTTCATGAAGTGCGACAGCTCATCGCCGTCAACGGCCAACCGCTCCGCCACGCCCTCTGCCTCTTCCGAACTCAGTGAGTCCGGAGGGCCGGACTCAGCGGTTGATGGACTGGATCTCTTGTACGACGACGTCCTGGTCGGCCCCGAAGGTGCCGTCCGGCAGGCTCCGTTCGTCGGCCACGCCGGTACCCGTCCAGTGGATCTTCCAGGTGATCGTCGCCCGCAACTTGTACGAACCATCACCGGAAGAACGGAGGTACTTCACCCCGCAGGGCGGAGTCTCCTTGGCCTTGCCCTTCGCGTACGCCTCACCGATGTGATCGCCGGCTATCTCGCACACGCCGGAAGCGGGATAGATCGCCGCATCCGCCGTGCCCGGCTCGATCCTCAGCGAGACCGGCTCCGCCGTCGTCGTCGCCGTCACACCGAGCAAAGGCACCGACGCCGTCACCGACACCGGCCTGAACCTCGCCGTGTCCAACCACGCCCACGTCGGCAGATTCACCTTCGTCGTACCCGCAGGCGCCAAATCCACCTTCGTCGACGGCACCCGTATCTCCGCATACGCCAACTGCGCCAACATCTCCGGAGTGATCGCCTCCGGAATGTCCGCCGGCGGCGCAGCACCCGTGTCGACCCAGAAAATGCCCTTCGTACAGTCCAACGCACGCGGGTCGCCCTCACGCCCCTCAGTCACGTACGAGTCCCACCAGTAACCCTGGCCCGCCTTGGCCTTGTTGAAATCCTTCGCCACGCCGCCGTTGACATACTTGTTCCGCTGCTCCAAGTCCCACTGAGGACCCGTCGACTCGGCACTCCAGATCGGCTCCAAATACGCCTGCAACGCATCCGGCGTGTACTTCGGAGCGTAATAACAAGCAGGCGGAGTCCAATTACCCGACGCAGCCGTCACCGGACCCGCAGAGTCACCCGACCCGTTCTTCGACCGATCGAACACCACAGCACCCGCCGTCGCGGACACATTGCCGTTTCCATCCGAGTCACCTGATGCTTTGGTATTTGAGCCGTTGGTGCTGCCACCGTGCCCGTATCCCGCGAAGGCTTGGGGCGCGCAGATCATCATGACCGCGGAAGCTACGACGGCGACCGCTCCGGCCTTGCGGTGCTTCAGAACTGGCATGCAGTGCTCCCCCGCTGCGAAGTCAGCTTCTCCGTGATCCAGACGTCCTGCTTGTTGACCCGAAGGAGGCTGCTGTAGAGGACGTAATTGTCCTTCGACTTCGGAGTCACCTCGGTCTTGCCCGTCTTCAGGCTCTTGTTGTAGGCCTTGTTCTGATCTTCACAGTAGACGAATCCCGCCGTTCCATCGGAATTGATCTTCACGTTGGACTTGTAGTAGCGCTTCACCCCGGTGATGCGGTCCTTGTAGTCCACGAACTCCTGGATGAACTTCTGGCTTCCGGCTGCCGCCGGACCCTCGGAATAGAAGCGGTACGCCTTGTGCAGCGGATCCTGTTCAGCGATCGCCATGTCCACGGCCTTGATGAACTGCTCGCTGTCGTTGAGCACCGCATCCTTGTCCCTGTCGCCCGTCTTGGGCCACTCAAAGGTGTACGTGAGGTCGGACGGCAGCTCGATCTTCGGTCGCCCCGCGGATTGCGTCGCACTCGGGCCCGGCGCAGCCGACGTCGTACCCCCCGTGGCCGCGCCCGCGATCTTGTCGTTGGTCTTCGGCTTGTCGCCGCCGCCCCCGCCGCACGCGGTCAAAAGCAGCGCGGCTGTCGCTCCGGCAGCGGCTGTGGCAAGCAGGCGGGGACGGCGGTTCACGGCGGACTCCTGTGCGGCGTGGGGTGCGGAAGGGCAGCAACACGCTATCGGGGGCCCGTGTAACGACACCAGAAAGAATGGCGCCAAGCGGGTAACAGGAGCTGGATATACAGGTTCATAGCGTGACCAACTGGCCACCGAGAACCTTCGATTGGGTGACATGGGTGGGGGGTGGGGCGGGGTGGGGCGTCTGGTCTGGGGGTGCCCGGCGCCGGGCTTGAGGGGTCCCCAGCTCAGAGGGCGCCCCCAGCCCGGAGAGCGCCCTCGTCATTCAGCCTTTGCTCGAGCCTTCGCTCAAGCCTTGCCTCGACGCCCCCGCTTCGGGCCGCTGTTGGACTTTCGGCCGCTGGAGCCGTTCGGCCAGAGTCGGGGGCTTCGCTTTGCCGCGATGTCCTCGATCCAGCCGAAGGCCATGATGGTCAGGCCGATCAGCGGCCACACCAGGACGAACATCCACAGCATGTACGTCGCGTCGAGGGCCGACACCGCGCGGTCGCTCTGCATGAAGGGGAGGTTGTAGATCTGGTCGAGGATCGGGACCGTGGCCATGATGAGCATGTTGTGCCAGAGGTAGATCGTGACCGCGCGGTTGTTGGACAGCGTGATCAGCTTGTCCCACTTGGCGAGGCGGCCCGGCAGTTGCTGCCAGGACGGGCTGTACTGGAGCAGGATCACCACGAAACCGAAGGACCACATCGCGTCGGCCAGCGGGATGTCGTTCAAGTCCCAGCCGTCGGGGCCCAGATGACCCGAGGCCCACCAAAGGGCGAAGGCCATCATCAGGGCCGAGCACGAGACGGCGATGTAGCGCGGGACCTTCGCCAGCATCCCCTCGTGGTGAGCGAAGCCCAGGACCCAGCAGCCGCCGTAGACGGCGAAGTCGGTGATGGCGTTGCCCGTTTCACCGGGGATGGTGACCAGCCCGGTGCCGACCACCGCCGTCAGGGCGAGGGGAGCCAGCAGGGTCGCCCACGGAACGCGGCGGAACGCCCACAGCAGGAGCGGGGACGCGACCACGAACCACAGGTAGGCGCGCAGGTACCAGAGCACGCCCGCGCTCTGAACCGCCCAGGTGTTCTCCAGCAGGCCCGACTGGGAGCCGATCTTCCAGGGGAACGGCGGGGCGCCGACCGGGACGATGTAGTTGAGCAGGTCGACCAGGCCCCAAGTGCCGCCGTGGTCGGGGTCGTTCACGGGGTTCCAGCCCTGCGCGAACATCATGGCCAGGGCCACCGCGCTGAAGGCCCACAGCGGGGGCAGCAAACGCCTGACGCGTCCTCTGATCACGCTCAGCGGCGGCCTGCTCAGCGAACGCGCCATCAGCGAGCCCGCCAGCGCGAACATCACGCCCATGGAGGGGAAGAGGACCGTCAGCCACGCCCACCCGAACAGGTGGTACACGACCACGCGGACCAGGGCTATGGAGCGGAGCAGGTCCAGGTAGCGGTCACGGCCGGGGCGGCGCGGCGCGGACTGCTGCGCCGGATCGGGCACCGCGCCCGTGTCCGCCACCGGGGTCGGGTCGGGGCGCGTCGCCGGGTCCGGGGCCGCCTCCGGCCACGGGTTCAGCCAGTCGTCCGAGGGCGCTCCCGGGTACGAACGCGGATGCGGGACCGCCGCCTTCGGGGTGCCCAGTGGCGGAGTCGCCCCCACCGGGTACTCGTGCGTGGTCATCCGACCGGCCTCCGTTCGTTCCCGATGTGTGACGCCCGCTGCTGCGGGACCGATCCCGGCGCCCCCACGACGCCCGTGCGGCGCAGCTTCTGCCAGCGCAGCCGGCCGCCGGTGAGGGCGGTGATCCAGGACTGCAGCAGGACGACGTACATCAACTGCCGGTAGAGGATCTGCTGGAGGGGGAGGGAGATCAGATGGGTCATGCGTTCCTTGTCCAGGCGGAACGCGTACGCCGCGCACACCAGCTGGATGGCCAGGACACCGAGCCAGGCGATGACCGTCTTCTGGGTCGGGCCGAAGACGACGCCGTACAGGAGGAAGACGTCGATCAGGGGCGCGAGAAGCGGGGCCAGAACCATGAACAGCGACACCAGAGGCAGGCCGACCCGGCCGAAGCGGCCCGACGGGCCGCGTTCGATCAGGGCACGGCGGTGCTTCCAGATCGCCTGCATGGTGCCGTAGCACCAGCGGTAGCGCTGGGACCACAGCTGCTGGACGGACTCCGGGGCCTCGGTCCAGGCGCGCGCGTTCTCCGCGTAGACGACCCGCCAGCCGTCGCGGTGCAGGGCCATCGTGATGTCGGTGTCCTCGGCGAGCGTGTCGTCGCTCATGCCGCCGACGCGTTCCAGGGCCGAGCGGCGGAAGGCTCCCACCGCGCCCGGGATCGTCGGCATGCAGCGCAGGATGTCGTACATACGACGGTCCAGGTTGAAGCCCATCACGTACTCGATGTGCTGCCAGGCGCCGATGAGGGAGTCGCGGTTGCCGACCTTGGCGTTGCCCGCGACCGCTCCGACCCGCGGGTCGGCGAAGGGCTGGACGAGCTCGCGGACCGTCGCCGGTTCGAAGACGGTGTCGCCGTCCATCATCACGATGATGTCGTGACTGGCGTTCGCCAGACCCCTGTTGAGGGCCGCGGGCTTTCCGGCGTTCTGCTGGCGTACCACGCGTACGTTCCGCAGGCGCATGTCCTCGACGATGCGGGCGGTGCCGTCACTCGATCCGTCGTCGATGACGATGATCTCGACGGGGTGCTCGCTCGTCATGAGGGAGTTCACGGTGTTCTCGATGCACTTGGCCTCGTTGTACGCCGGCACCAGTACCGACACCGGTTCGGTGACCGATGCCGGGCCCCAGCGGAAGCCCTTGCGGCGCACCCGGCGGGCGTGCAGTACGGAGAGCAGGAGCATCATGCCGAAGCGGGTGAAGACCAGTACGCCGATGATCGCGATGCAGACGATCAGGCCGTCGGTGATCTTCTCCGAGGCCTGGACCAGGAAGATCCAGGCCTTGCCCTTCCACAGGTCGAGGCCCTTCACCGGGGTGTGCGCGCTCGGTGCGTTGAGCGCCTCGGTGAGGTTCTCGAAGTCGTAGCCCTGCCGCTGGAGTTCGGGCACGAACTTGTCCAGCGCCTGCACGGTCTGATGGCGGTCGCCGCCGGAGTCGTGCATCAGGACGATGGCGCCCTTGCCGCCCTTGGGCGTGGCGCGGCGGATGATCTCGTCGACGCCCGGCTTCTGCCAGTCCTCACTGTCGGTGTTGTTCACGACGGTGATGTAGCCGCGGGTGCCGACGTACTGCGTCACCGGCCAGGACTTGTCGTCCATGGCGTCGGCGAACGAGGAGTACGGGGGACGGAAGAGCGAGGTGCGGATGCCCGCGGCGCCCTCCAGTGCCAGCTGGCTCTGGGACAGCTCCCAGTCGATACGGCTCTTGGACTGGTACGACAGGTCGGGGTGGTTGAACGTGTGCAGGCCGACCTCGTGCCCCTCCCGCACCATGCGCGCCACGAGCTCCGGGTAGCGCGAGGCCATGGTGCCGGTGACGAAGAAGACCGCGTGGGCGTGGCGTGCCTTGAGGACGTCCAGGACCTTGGGGGTCCAGGTGGGGTCCGGGCCGTCGTCGAAGGTGAGGACCAGACGGTGGTCCGGAACGCTCAGGCTGGTGGTACGGCCGCTGCGGGTGTCGATCACCGGGCCGCCGTCGAGGATCTTGTCCGGCACCTTGTCGGTGGCCGCCTCGGGCCTGATGCGGTGGTCGGCGAGGATCTCGCTGTGCACGTAACCGCGCAGCATCAGCATCGCCATCATCGCGACCAGGATGGTCGTGGGCAGCAGGAAACGCATGGGCAGGCGTCGGCGCCGGGCGTTGCGGTCGTGCTTCGGGGTGGTACCGGAGTCATGACCCGGCGCGCTGGGCGCAGGACCGCGACGGCTGGTGCGGGACATCAGAGGAGGTTCTCCGGGAACGAGGGGGAGAGGGAGTACGGGGAACCGAGGATGCTCGGCTGCCCGGACACCCGATGGTTCTGCCCGGCGGGTGTCCGCCGAAGAGGGCCGCTCATTGGACGCCGGCCCCCGCTCCGGTGGCGCCTTGGGTGCCCGCGGTCTCCGTCGGAGCGGCCGTGCTGCCGGGGGTGGTCGCCGGGGTGGAGACCGGGGGCGTGGCCACCGAGGAGGACGGCTTGGGGTCGGGGTCCGGCTTCTTGGTGGTGACGCCGGGCTTCGGCTTCTTGGTCGCCGACGTGGAGGGCTTGGGGTCGCTGGACGCGCCCGTGGCGGTGGCGTCGGGCGAGGCCCCGGGTGTGACGGCCGAGCCGGGTGAGGTCGTCGTGCCGTCGCTCGCCGTCGCCACCGCGCCGGGCGCGGTGGCGCTGCCCGTGCCGGAAGGATTCACCGACTGCGTGGGCAGCGGCGAGGTGTCGACCTGGCCGGCGGGCTGGTCCTCCTCCTGGCCGGGCACCGGGAGCCAGGGCGCGTTCGAGTTGCCCGACAGGAGCGTGGCGACGATCACGACGGCGTAGACCGCGCACGCCACGGCGACGAGCATGCCGAGCCGGCGGTAGCGACGGCTGCGGCGGCCGGACTCGTCGACGAAGACGGGGCCGTCCGAGGCCTCCGGGGGCGTCGGGGCCTCCTTGGCCTGCTGGACCAGCCAGTCGTCCAGTTCGCGGCCCGCGCCGTCGAGCTGGATGGTGACCTCGTGCGGGTCGTGGCTGTTCGCCGGTTCGTCGGGCCGCTCCCAGGAAGCGGGCAGCGGACGGCCGAGGTCCGGCGTGGACTCGGGCAGCAGTTCGGTCGCCGGACCGTCGGCGAAGAAGGGCCGTGTCTCCGTCGTGCGGGCGCGGGACGGTCCGGCCTGCGCCGGGGCGTCGAAGCTGAACCACGCCGCGGCCTCGCGCTCCGACGGCGATCCCGCCTCGGGCCAACGGCCGGAGAACGCGCCGGACCCACGACCGGAGAACGCGTCGCTCTCCGTCGCGCGACCGACGAGCAGTTCGGTCTCCGGCTCCGGGGTTCGCTCGGGACGTCCGCCGACTGCTCGCTCGGCGCGTTCCCCACGCTCAGGACTGATGCCAACTCCCATATTCGGCCACGAAACTGTTGCGCCGGCCCCGGGCCGGGCGATCGACTCCTCGGCTTCTCGCCCAGGCGACGGATCGATTCGGCGCCCGTCCGGCCGATCGACGTTTGGTCCAGTCGGTTGGGCGTCTTTCCGCCAGTTCTCCACGCGCACGTGCATCCCCCCACGGGACTGTTCACGGGTGCGCGACGACTCCGGGCAAATGCTGTCTATGTCGTCCGGGTCGAGCCCCCACCCGACCCGAGCGCCCCCCAATATCACACTGCGCCCGGACGAAGAATGTAGCGCATGTGTGGGACTCGTGCGGTTACGTCTCATGTACGTTTCATGAGAATGAGGGCATCGGTGGCTGGAATCCATCTCCCTTGGGGGCTCAGGAGCCACTTCTCTTCGCTCGCGAGTTCGGCAGCGGCTCGTATGAGCGCATCGATCCCCGGATGAACGAGTCCCTTGCGCCACACGAGTGACACTGGTGACAGGGGAACGGGGTCGACGAGGGGCCTCGACACGGTCCCCTCCATGGCCGGAAACTCCACTACGGCAAGGACGGGATTCCGCCGCTTCGCCATGATCCGCCGGAATTCTTCGGCTCCGACAGCCACCGGTGCGGGTGACGCGAGTTGGATGCCCCGTCCCTCGAACAGGTGATGCGCCAGGTCGGTCCACTCCAGCGTCCGGGGGTTTCCCGCTCCCGCGTACACGGTCTCGCCCGCGAGCGCGGCCAGCGGCACCGCGTCCAGCGCGGCGAGGTGATGGTCCTCGGGCAGGACGACGGCCATCGGCTCGTAGCGCACGATCCGCTGCTCCAGCCGGGCCCGGACGGCCGGGTCCAGTCCGGCGAACCGGCCGAAGGACGCGTCCAGACGGCCGGCGAGCAGGTCCGCCGCCGCCCCGGTGAGCCCGCTCTCGTAGCGGGCCATCAGCTCGCTGCCGGGGGCGAGGTCGCGGGCCCGGTCGAGGATGCGACTGGTTACCAGGCCGGGCGAATTGACATCGACGAGCAGCGGTCTCTCCTCACCGCCGTGCCCCGCGAAGGCGTCCAGCAGCGCGTCGTGCGCCTCCAGCACGCGGCGCGCGTACGGCAGCAGCCGCTCGGCCTCCACGGTCGGCGTCACCTGCCGGGTCGTCCGCACGAACAGTTCCGTCCCGAGCTCCCGCTCCAGCCGGCGTATGTCGCGGCTCAGGGACTGCTGGGCGACATACATCCGGGCTGCGGCGCGGGTGAAGTGCAACTCCTCGGCGACGGCGAGGAACGCGCGCAGCAGACGGAGATCCAGATGACCGGGAAAGGGGCGTCGACCAGGCATCACGCGAACCTACAACCCAGGTGCGTCAATCGCGAAGGAGTAGGTGTTGGACCGTTCCCGGGGCGCCGGGCGACGGTTCCCCCATGTCACCGCTCACCCCGTACCGCCGTCTCTTCGCCCATCCCGGCACCCGTGCCTTCACCCTCGGAAACCTTGTCGCGCGGCTGCCCATGGGCATGTTCAGCGTGAGCGCGGTCATCATGATCGCGAGTTCGCGGGGCTCGTACGCGCTCGCCGGAGCCGTCACGGCGACGGGCCTCGCGGCGACGGCGGTGGTCGCTCCCTGGACCGCGCGGCTCGTCGACCGGCACGGGCAGGCCCGGGTGGCCGTGCCCGCCACCGCCTTCGCGCTGCTCGGCGGGATCGGACTGGTGGTGTGCGTGCGCCTCGGCGCGCCCGACTGGAGCCTGTTCGCCGCGTACGCCGCCACGGCCACGACCCCCAACACGGGCGGGATGTCCCGCGCGCGCTGGGCCCACCTCCTCCGGGGGGACGCGGCGGCGCTGCACACCGCGAACTCCTTCGAGCAGGCCGTGGACGAGCTGTGCTTCATGCTGGGCCCGGTGCTCGCGGCCCTTCTGTGCGGGACGGTTTCCCCGGAGGCCGGCATGCTCGTGGGGTCGGCGCTGCTGATGACCGGCGTGCTGCTCTTCACCGCGCAGCGTTCGACGCAGCCGCCGCCCCAGCCTCGCCCGACGTCCGCGTCACCCGCGCTCGCGCCCGGGATGCCTTCGCTGCTCCTCTCCTTCCTCGCCACCGGCGCGGTGTTCGGCGCGATGGAGGTGGTGACGATCGCGTTCGCGGACGAGCGGGGACACCGGTCCGCCGCGGGCGCGGTGCTCGCCCTCCAGGCGGCGGGGTCGTGCCTGGCGGGCCTGCTCTTCGGCACGATGAACCGGGGCACCCCGTCCCCCGCGCTCTCGACCCCGCTCGACCGGAGAGCCGCCTCCCCCGAACACGCGGCCCCTCTCGCCCCCGCGGCGCACTCCCCCGAACCCTCGGACCTCCTCGACGACCGCACCGCGCACTCCCCGGAGTGCCCGGCGCCGCTCGACGTCGAGGGGACCTTCGCGCGGCGGTTCGCGGTGTGCGTCGGTGCCATGGCGGTTCTGCTGACACTGCCCCTCCTCGCCGTCCGGCTCACCGGCGCGCTCCCGGTTCTCGCGGGTGCGCTGCTCGTGGCCGGTATGGCGACGGCCCCGACGATGGTCACCGGCATGACGCTGGTCCAGCGGCGTACGCCCGAGGGCCGGCTGAACGAGGGCATGACCCTCGCGGTGACCGGTCTGCTGGGCGGGATCGCCGGTGGTTCGGCGGTCGGCGGATGGGTGGCGGAGCACGTGTCACCGGCCGCGGGGTACACGGTCCCGGCCGCGGCGGCGACGGTCGCGCTCGCCATCGCCACGCTGGGCGCGAGAACGGGTGCGAGAACAGGCGCGAGAACAGGCGCGAGAACGGGTGCGGTACGGCACCGGGAGCCCCGGCTTGAGACCCGCCCGGCGAACACCCCGTAGTTCGCCCCGCCGAACACCGCGAACACCCCGTAGCCCGGCCCGCGGACCCCCTGCCACCCGGGCGGGGCGACACCTCGTGGTCCGACCCGCCGGACCACGGGGTGTCGCCCCGCCCGGGAACATCCCACCCTCCAAACCCGCCGGACCCCCGGCAGACGGTCCACCGCCGACCCGCGAGGCCCCCGTCGTCCGGCCCGTCGAACCCCTGCCCCAATTCCGGCGCAGGGCATTGACGCAGCGACGGCCCCCACATACCTTCCCCCGTCGAAGCGCTTCGACGGCATGCATCGAATCGGTTCGACGAACGATGCGTGACGGCCCGATACCCATCCAACTCCTCTGGAGGCAGTGGATGTTGACGACACGAAGGCGTGTGGCGGCGGCGGTGGCGGTGGCCTTGACGGGCGCCCTGCTGGCGACGTCCTGCGGCGGCTCGGACAGTGGCTCCTCCGATGGCAAGACGCTGAAGCTGTGGCACTACGAAGGGCCGGACAGTGCGATGGGGGTGGCCTGGAAGGAGGCCATCAAGGAATTCGAAGCGCAACACCCGGGCGTGAAGGTGAAGTTCGAGGAGAAGGGCTTCGAGCAGATCCAGAAGACGGCGCCGATGGTCCTCAACTCGAACGACGCCCCCGACCTCATGGAGTACAACAAGGGCAACGCGACCGCCGGACTCCTGTCCAAGCAGGGGCTCCTCACCGACCTCACCGCCGAAGTGGCCAAGCACGGCTGGGACAAGAAGATCAGCGGCGGGGTACGGACCATCAGCCAGTACGACACCGACGGGGTCATGGGCTCCGGCAAGTGGTACGGCGTGCCCGACTACGCCGAGTACACGATGGTGTTCTACAACAAGGACCTCTTCAAGAAGTACGGCATCGCCCAGCCCACCACCCTGTCCGAACTCACCTCCGCGATGGACAAGTTCGTCGCGAAGGGGATCACCCCGCTGGCCGACGCGGGCGCCGAGTACATGGCTCAGCAGTACCTCTACCAACTGGCCCTGTCCAAGGCCGACCGCTCCTGGGTCGACACGTACGAGCTGTACAAGGGCAAGGCGGACTTCCACGACGCGGCCTGGACGTACGCCGCGACCACCTTCGCCGACTGGGTGAAGAAGGGATACATCGGCAAGAAGTCCAGCGGGCTCAAGGCCGAGGACGCGGGGGTCTCCTTCATCCAGGGCAAGAGCCCGATCCTGTTCTCCGGCAGCTGGTGGTACGGCCGCTTCAAGACGGAGAACAAGTTCGACTGGGGCACCTTCCTGTGGCCCGACAGCAATCTGACCCTCGGCTCGGGCGGCAACATCTGGGTCGTCCCCAAGGGCGCGAAGAACAAGGACCTCGCCTACGACTTCATCGACATCACGCTGTCGAAGAAGATCCAGAACCTGCTGGGCAACAAGGGCGGCGTCCCGGTGGCCGCCGACCCCGCGGCCATCACCGATCCCCAGGCCAAGACACTGATCGGCGACTTCAACACCCTCTCCGGGAAGGACGGGCTCGCCTTCTACCCCGACTGGCCCGTCGCCGGTTTCTACGACGTCCTCGTCTCGGAGACCCAGAAGCTGATCACCGGGAGCGAGAACCCGGACGCCTATCTGTCCGCATTGCAGAAGGCGTACGACCAGGGCGTACCGAAGACATGACGGTCACCGTCGAGCGGGGCGGCCGGGCCGTCCGCGGCCACCACCGCGCCGCGGCGAGCCCGCGCCGTCCCCGCACCTCCTACGTCCTCTTCCTGCTCCCCGGGTTCATCGCCTTCCTCGTGGTCGTCGTCGTCCCCTTCCTGATGAACACCGGTGTGAGCTTCACCGACTGGCAGGGGGTCGGCACTCCCACCTGGTCGGGGCTCGCCAACTACCGCGCGCTGATCGACGATTCCGAGTTCTGGGCGTCCTTCCGGCACAGCCTGTTCATGGTCGTCGCGATGGCCGTCGTACCGACCGCTCTCGGACTCGTCCTCGCCGCCGCCCTCTTCGACTTCGTCGCCAAGCACTTCGGGACGCGGACGGCGGCCGTGCTCCGCGCCTGCTTCTACCTTCCGCAGGTCCTGCCGATCGCCGTCGCCGGCATCGTGTGGAGCTGGATCCTCGCGCCCGACAACGGATCGCTCAACGAACTGCTCAAGGCCGTCGGCCTCGGTTCCTGGCAGCAGGACTGGCTCGGCGACCCCGACCTCGCGCTCTACAGCGTCATGGGCGTGATGGTGTGGGTACAGATCGGCTTCCCGCTCGTCGTCTTCATGGCGGGGCTGCAACGGGTGGACCCGCAACTGTACGAGGCCGCCGAGCTGGACGGAGCGGGCTGGTGGCGGCGGTTCCGGCACATCACGCTGCCGCAGATCCGACCGGAGATCTCGGTCGTCCTCCTGTGGTGCACGATCGCCGCGCTGAAGGTGTTCGGGGCGGTGTACGTCCTGACGAAGGGCGGTCCGGGCGGCGCCACCGACGTGCCGTCGTACTTCTCCTTCACGACCTTCTTCGAGAAGACGCAGGTCGGCTACGGCGCCGCGATCTCCACCGTCCTGACCGTGATCATCCTGGCGTTGGCGGTGATCGGGCTGAGGTTCCAGACGCGCGCCGAGGACGCCGAGGAAGGGGCCGGCGTATGACAGCCCTGCGCCGCTACCCGGTTCTCGCGGCCCTCGTCATCGGCGCGCTCTTCATGGTGCTGCCCTTCGCCGTCGTCGCGGTCAACGCGGTCAAATCACCCGCCGAGTACTCCGCGCACGGGCCGCTCAGCCTTCCGCACGGCCTCTACCTCGACGGTGTCGAGGACTTCTGGCAGCGCGTCGACTTCGGGCGCAAGCTCCTCAACTCGGTGCTGATCTCCGGCTCGGTGGCTCTCGGGGCCGCCGTCCTGTCGGTCCTGAACGCGTACGCGATCGGCATCGGCCGGATCCGGGGCCGCACCTGGGTGCTCGCCTTCTTCGTCCTGGCGAACACCCTGCCGCAGGAGGCGCTGGTCTACCCGGTCTACTACCTGAGCAAGCAGGCCGGCCTCTACGACACCAGGCTCAGCGTGATCATCGTGTTCACGGTGATCCAGGCCGCGTTCGGCACCTATCTCCTCTCCACCGTCCTCGGGCGGTTCCCGCGCGAGATCATCGAGGCGGCGCGGATCGACGGGGCGAACCAGTGGCAGGTGCTCTGGCGGATCGTCGTCCCGGTCAGCCGCCCCACCATCGGTGTGCTCCTGGTCTTCTTCTTCATCTGGACGTGGAACGAGTTCCTGCTGCCGCTGGTCATGCTGATCTCCAACGACAACCAGACGGTGTCGGTGGCCCTCGGCGTCCTCCAGGGCCAGCGACTGATGGACGCCACGATGACGAACGCGGCCGCGCTCCTCGGTGTCCTGCCCGCCATCGTCTTCTTCCTGCTCTTCCAGCGGACCCTGACCCGCGGTATCGCCGTCGGCGCAGTCAAGTAAGGGGTGGGACAGTGAAGTTCACGGACGGCTACTGGCTGCTGCGCGAGGGTGTCACCGCGGCCCATCCGGTCGAGGTCCTCGATGTGACCTCGGGTCCCGGCGGCCTGGAGATCCACGCGCCGACGCAGCCGATCCGGCACCGCGGCGACCTGCTGAAGGGACCGGTCGTGACGATCAGCGCCCATGCGCCGATGCCCGACGTCATCGGCGTCACGTTCACGCACTTCCAGGGCGAGGAGCCGCGGGGGCCCCGGTTCGAGGTGCGGGGAACCGAGTTCACACCGCACGTGGAGTACGACGACGACCACGCGACCCTGACCTCGGGCGCCCTGTCCGTCCGGGTCGCCCGCACCACCCCCTGGCACATCGGCTTCCTCGCGCACGGCCGCGTCCTCACCGGCAGCGGCCCCAAGGGCATGGGCATCATGCGGGACGCGACCGGAGCCCACTATCTGCGCGAGCAACTGAACCTCGGCGTCGGCACGCAGGTCTTCGGCCTCGGCGAACGGTTCGGACCGCTCGTCAAGAACGGCCAGGTCGTGGACATGTGGAACGCGGACGGCGGGACGGCCACCGAACAGGCTTACAAGAACGTGCCGTTCTATCTGACGGACGCGGGCTACGGCGTCTTCGTCGACCATCCTGGCCGGGTCTCCTTCGAGGTCGGTTCGGAGGCGGTCTCCCGGGTCCAGTTCAGCGCCGAGGCACAGCAGTTGACGTACTACGTCATCCACGGCCCGACCCCGAAGGACATCCTGCGCAAGTACACGGCGCTCACCGGACGTCCGGCCCTGCCGCCCGCGTGGTCCTTCGGCCTGTGGCTGTCGACGTCCTTCACCACCTCCTACGACGAGGACACCGTCACCTCCTTCATCGACGGCATGCGGGACCGCGAACTCCCGCTGTCCGTCTTCCACTTCGACTGCTTCTGGATGCGCGAGTTCAACTGGTGCGACTTCCGGTGGGACCCGCGGGTGTTCCCCGACCCGGAGGGGATGCTGGCGCGGCTGAAGGACAAGGGACTGCGGATCTGCGTCTGGATCAACCCGTACATCGCGCAGCGCTCACCGCTGTTCGCGGAGGGGCGGGCCCTGGGGCATCTGCTGCGGCGGCCGGACGGCAGCGTGTGGCAGTGGGACCTGTGGCAACCGGGCATGGCGCTGGTCGACTTCACCAGCCCGGCCGCCCGGGACTGGTACGCGGCGAAGCTGGAGGCGCTGCTCGAACAGGGCGTCGACTGCTTCAAGACCGACTTCGGCGAGCGGGTCCCGGTGGACGTGGCGTACGCCGACGGCGCCGACCCGGAGCGGATGCACAACTACTACACGTACCTCTACAACCAGACGGTCTTCGACGTGCTCCGCAAATACCGAGGGGAGGAGGAGGCCGTCGTCTTCGCCCGCTCGGCGACGGCCGGCAGCCAGCGGTTCCCGGTGCACTGGGGCGGCGACTGCGAGGCGACGTACGCGTCGATGGCCGAGTCGCTGCGCGGCGGGCTCAGTCTCGGCATGTCGGGGTTCGGGTTCTGGAGCCACGACATCGGCGGCTTCGAGGGGACACCGACGCCCGCGCTGTTCAAACGGTGGATCGCCTTCGGGCTGCTGTCCTCGCACAGCAGGCTGCACGGCTCGTCCTCGTACCGCGTGCCCTGGCTGTTCGACGAGGAGGCCGTGGACGTCCTGCGGCTCTTCACCCGGCTGAAGCTCGGCCTCATGCCGTATCTGTACGAGGCCGCCCGCACCGCCCACGTGGAGGGGGTCCCGATGATGCGGGCGATGGTCCTGGAGTTCCCGGACGATCCGGGGTGCGCGCATCTGGAGCGGCAGTACATGCTCGGCCCGGATCTGCTGGTCGCGCCCGTCTTCAGCGACGAGGGGGACGTCTCCTACTACGTGCCCGAGGGCGTCTGGACCCCCTATCTCGGCGGGCCGCAGGTGACCGGCCCGCGCTGGGTGCGCGAGCGGCACGGTTTCGCAAGCGTGCCGCTGCTCGTGCGGCCGGGCGCGGTGATCCCGGTGGGCGCGGTGGACGACCGCCCCGACTACGACCACGCCGACGGGGTCACCCTGCGCGCGTACGGCCTGAAGCGGGGAGCCCGGGTGACGGTGCCGGTCGGCGATGTCACCTTCACCGTCGTACGCGAGGGGGCCACCCTGCGCGCGTCCTGCACCGATCCCTCGGCGCCCTGGGGGCTGACCGCGGGCGGCCACGAGGTGCGGGCCCGTGCCGGGACGGGCTTCCTCTCCCTGGACCTGGAGTCCGCGTGATGGTCAAGATCACCGATGTGGCGCGGCACGCCGGGGTCTCCCCCAGCACCGTCTCGTACGCCCTCAGCGGCAAGCGGCCGATCTCCGAGGCGACCCGGCAACGCGTCGAGGAGAGCATCCGCCGCCTCGGCTACCGCCCGCACGCCGGGGCCAGGGCGCTGGCGAGCAGCCGGTCGAACGTCCTCGCGCTGGTCGTCCCGCTGCGGACGGGCATCCATGTGCCGGTGGTGATGCAGTTCGCGGTGTCGGTGGTGACGGCGGCCCGGCTGCACGACCACGACGTCCTGCTGCTGACGCAGGAGGAGGGCGAGGAGGGGCTGCGCCGGGTCGCGGACACCGCACTGGTGGACGCGCTGATCGTGATGGACGTCCAACTCCACGATCCCCGGCTGCCCTTGCTGCGCGCGCTGGACCGGCCGTCGGTGCTCATCGGCTTCCCGGCCGCCGCCGACGGGCTCACCTGCATCGACCTGGATTTCAAAGCGGCCGGTGAGCTGTGCGTGGAGCGGCTCGCGGGGCTCGGGCACCGGGTCGTCGCGCTGGTCGGGTCGCCGCCGGAGGTGTACGTGCGGGGCACGGCGTTCGCGCAGCGGGTGGTCGAGGGGTTCACGGCCGCCGCCGACCGGAACGGCCTGGCCTCGTCCGTCCACCCCTGTGAGGCCTCGCCGGCCGCAGCCCGCCGGGTCGCCGAGCAACTGCTGCGCGAACAACCGGCATTGACGGGTGTCGTGGTCCACAACGAGCCGGTCCTCGAGCCGCTGGTCGACGCCTTCGAACAGCTCGGCCTGCGGGTCCCGGCCGATCTGTCCGTCACCGCCATCTGTCCGGACGAACTCGCCGCGAGCCTGCGCGTCCCGGTGACGTCCGTCGCCATCCCGTCCGCCGAAGTGGGCGCGCGGGCGGTCGAGTTGCTGATGAACAGGCTGAACGGCACGCCCGCCGCGGAGGCGACCCTGCTGACTCCCCGGCTGACGGAACGCGCGAGTACGGCACCGCGCACGCTGAACCCTTGAGGAGCCCGGACACGAGGGAGGAAGGCCGCAGGCGCGCGGGACGGCAACCTCGTACGACCGCGCGCCGGCGGCCGCCACGTTCACCCCGTGTCGGGACCGGTCAACCTGTCTCGATCAAGTAGTCCACGTCGGAGACGTGATACTCGCCGTACCCGAAGCGCTCACCGATCGCCCGGTACCGGTCGTACCGCTCCTGCGTGAGGGACACCTTCAGCGCGCTCAGGACACGGAGGTACAACCGGAAGCCGAGATCGGGATCGATCCGGGTGACCACGTGTTCCAGCGCGTCCATGACCTCCGTCGCGGGCACGGGGCGCCAGTGGGGGCTGACGGCCTTGTCCGCCACCGTGGGCGCGGTCTCCCGGACTTCACGCAGCACGAGGTCGGCGAGTTCGGTACGAACGGGCGCCACGACGGGTCCGTACGTGGGGACGACCTCCCTCAGCCGCTCACGGCACACGTCCGCGATCAGCCGAAGCCAGTCCCGGCCGTCGCCGCTCCGTGGCCAGGCCGAGGCCCCGAACCACAGGGCGGAGACCGCCGCGTCGGGCAGCGCGGAGCGCAGCAGGCGGAGCGCGTCCTCCAGGAGGACGGCCGCCGCGGAGCCCGGGGTCTGCCCGACGTCGTCGCCCTCGGCCGCACTCCGGATGTCCTCCCGGCTGCCACGCCAGTCCTGGTGGGCCTGCCCGGCGAGACGGGAGAGCCCGAAGTCCCAGACGGCATCCCGGCGGGCGGTGTCGATGGGCGGCCACGCGACGTCGAGACCGGTGTCGATCAGAGGACAGCAGTAGCCGAACCTGTCACCCAGCGCCTGGAACCGGTCGTACCGCTCCTTGTCGATCCGCACGGAACACGCCTTCAGCACGCGGAGGAAGAGCCGGAAGCCGAGATCGGGATGCACACGGGCGGCCACCTCTTCGAGGGCCGACAGCGTGTCGGGGAAAGGGAGGGGACCGGGGGAAGGGAGGGGGCCGGGACCGGGGGGAGGGAGGGGACCGGCCGACTGCTCGCGACAGGACCGTATCTCCGCGACGACGTCGTCACGCACCTCGTCGGCCGCCGGCCGCCAGGCTCCCCACCACGAGGAAGGCGCTGGGCGCCGTCCGGGGATTTTCCGGGGCGGGCGTGCGGCGCAGGTCTCGTCGACGCGCCGCAGCCAGTCACGGGCGCTCATGCCGTGCGCCGCGGGATCCCACACGCCCCCGGCGGCCGCTCGCCACACAGCCCGGATCGCGTCGTCCGCCAGCGGGGACTCGACGAGCCTGCGGACGTCCTCACGCAGCTCGTCGGCGTACCCCCACTCGTCGTGGCTGGTGTCATAGCCGAGGATGCTCCGCTCATCCGCGCTGAGATGGTCGACGCTGCCCACAGAACACTCACGGTCGTACGCGTCGAGCTTCGCCATGACGAGCCCCAGTGCCGCGCCGGTGTCCTCCGGAGCGGGTGAGAGGGCGAACGCCTCGGTCAGCCCACTGAGCCCGAAGTCCGCGTCGTAGTCCACGAAGTACGGCTCTTGCCGTCCCGTCACAGTCGTCCCTTCCAACCAGCCCGCAGCACCGTCTCGTCCTCGGCCGTCAGCCCCTTGATCCGGTCCCGGACCGCGACACCCGACGGACCGGGCACCACGTACGACACCGCCATCACCCGCAACCCACTGCCCAACCCGCTCACCCCCGACCCGAACACCCCGCGAACACCCCGTCACTCCACCCGACGACCACCACCCGCACAGGTCACCCCTTCGAGGGCGAGACCCGGGCTCCGGGAATGACACAGGCCCCGCCGCTCGAAAGCGGCGGGGCCTGTGCCCACATGGGATGAGTGGAGATGGCGGGAATCGAACCCGCGTCCAACGGTGCAAAATCAGGGCTTCTCCGTGCGCAGTTCGCTGTGATTTTCTCAGCCCCGGCAATCACGCGAACAAGTCGCCGACGGGCTCAGTCACTGTTTGATTTCCCAGCGAACCCCGTGACCGGGCTCGATGGTTTAGTCCCCTAGATTATGCCAGGATCCGGGTCGGGAACACTCCCGGGCTGACACCCATTAAGGGTCCCTCACTCACTGCTTATTAGGCAGCGAGGGCGAAGGACTGGGAATCGCTCTTGGAATTGGCGATTATTTTTTGCGACATATGGTTTACGAGATCATTGCCGCTTCCTCGACACGCTTCCCCTGCTTCAACAGCCGCTGTCGAAACCGATCATCCCCATGTTGATTTTTCAAAGCTCGGCCCCTCCGAGGAGGAACCCCGCACCCGCTGTGAGGTGCAGTGCCATCGTACGTGACCAACGCACGACGGTGCCAGCCTATTCCGGTGGACCCGCTCCGCCCGCGTCGCGGCCCGCCCGGCGGCTCGGCACGTTACTCGCCGCGCTGCTTCCGCTTGGCCGCCGCGATCGCGCGGTCCGACTCGCGCCGGTCCTGCTTCTCGCGCAGGGTCTGCCGCTTGTCGTACTCCTTCTTTCCGCGGGCGAGCGCGATCTCCGCCTTCGCCCGGCCGTCCTTGAAGTACAGGGCGAGCGGCACGATCGTGTGACCCGTCTCCTGGGTCTTCGCCTCCAGCTTGTCGATCTCCTCGCGGTGCAGGAGGAGCTTGCGCTTGCGGCGCACGGTGTGGTTCGTCCAGGTGCCCTGGCTGTACTCCGGGATGTGGGCGTTGTGCAGCCACGCCTCGTTCCCGTCGATCTGGACGAAGCCGTCGGTCAGCGAGGCGCGCCCCTGGCGCAGCGACTTCACCTCGGTGCCGGTCAGGACGAGCCCGGCCTCGTAGGTGTCGACGATCGCGTAGTCGTGCCGCGCCTTCTTGTTCTGCGCGACGATCTTGCGCTTGCCGTCCTTGGTCTTGCCGGAGCCCTGGCCGCCCTGCTTGGGCTGGGACTCCTTCGGTACGTACATTCCCTTGCTCATAGTGCTGGCCATTTTCGCACTACAGGGGGGCTCGGGGGAAAGCCGATTACCGTGCCCGCGGTCCAGGGGGGAAGACGGAGGTCACGACGGGTCCCCGAGGCCGCTCAGCACGGTCTCGGCCCGCTTCAGCGACTCCTTGTCCGCCTCCAGGTCGGGGGTGATGCCCCTGCCGTCGACGGAGCGCCCGGCGGGGGTGCGGTAGTGCCCGACGGTCAGCTCGGCGACGGAGCCGTCGGGCAGTCTGCTCGGCATCTGGACCGAGCCCTTCCCGAAGGTCCTGGACCCCACGACGACCGCGCGCCCGCGGTCCTGGAGGGCCCCGGTGAGCAACTCGGCGGCGCTCATCGTGCCGCCGTCGACGAGCGTGACCAGGGGCCTGGTGGTGTCTCCGCCGGAGTCCGCGTGCAGGACGCGCTGCGCGCCGTTCACGTCGTACGTGGCGACGAGGCCGCCGTCGAGGAAGACGGAGGCGGTGGTGACTGCCTCGGTGACCAGACCGCCCGAGTTGCCGCGCAGGTCGAGGACGATCCCGGCCCGGTCCGGGGCCCGGCCGACCGCCGCCCGTACGGCGTCGCCCACGCCCTTGGTGAAGGCGTCGACCTTGATCAGGGTGACACCGCCGGGAAGGCCGCTGACGGTCACGGAGTCCGTGGAGAGTCTGGCTCGGCGCAGGGTCCGGCTCCACGACTGCGTGCCGCGCTCCAGGCCGAGGGAGACCTTCGTGCCGGCGGACGCGTCGTCCGCGTCGCCGCGCAGTAAGGAGACCACCTCGGTGACCGGCCTGCCGTCCACCTTCGCGCCGTCGACGGTGCGCAGCCGGTCGCCCTTGCGGATGCCCGCGGCGGCGGCGGGCGAGCCGGCGCTGACGCGGCTGACCTCGATGCGTCCGTCGCGCTCACGGCGGGCCCACAGGCCGACGCCGGTGTACTGGCCGTCGAGGGCTTCCTCGAACTCCTCGTACTCGCCCTGGGAGTAGACGGCACCCCAGCGGTCTCCGCTGCGGCTGACGGCGCGTTCGGCGGCCTCCATGGGGGACTTGCCGTCGGCCATCGCCTCGGCGGCGGCCTCGGCGACCGCGTCGTGGTGGCGCGCCGATGCCGAACCGGGCGTCGGGGCCGGGGTCTTCCGGGCGGGGTCGGAGAACGATCCGGTCGCCGCACCGGCGACGAGGACACTCGCGAACACCAATGTCAGGGCCGCCCCGCGGCGGATGCGGCGGGGCTCGCAGAACAGGTCACGGCCTGACATGCCGGTGAGTCTAGGACAACGCGAAGGGCCGCACCGCCGGTTGACGGTACGGCCCTCTTGGTATGCGTCACACCTTCAGGTACTTGCGCAAAGCGAAGAACGCCGCCACCGCGGGCATCAGAAGGCTCGTCGCGAGGATCAGCGGGAGCTTGGTCAACACGGCGTCCCAGCCGATGAAGTTGATCAGGTTGAGCTTGTGGGACAGATCCAGACCGTGGTCGATGATGAAGTACCGGGCGATCAGCAGGAAGCCGCAGGCGACTCCGCCGCCGATGAGTCCGGCGACCGAGGCCTCCGCGATGAACGGCGCCTGGATGTAGAAGCCGGAGGCGCCGACGAGCCGCATGATGCCCGTCTCGCGCCGCCGGCTGAACGCCGAGACGCGGACGGTGTTGACGATCAGCATCAGCGCGACGACGAGCATCATCGCCATCACCGCGCGCGCGGCCCAGTTCATGCCGTTGAGGAGCCCGAACAGGTTGTCCAGGATGCCCTTCTGGTCCTGCACGGACTGCACGCCGTCACGGCCGTCGAAGGCGGTCGCGATGACCTGGTACTTCTCCGGGTCCTTCAGCTTGATCCGGTACGACTCCTGCATCTGGTCCGGCGTGAGGGAGCTGGCCAGCGGGGAGTCGCCGAACTGCTCCTTGTAGTGCTTGTACGCCTGGTCCGAAGACTCGTAGGTGACCTTCTGGACGACCGTGGACATCTTGCCCAGGTCGGCGACGATCTGCTTCTTCTGGTCGCTGGTCACGGCGCCCTTGGCGCAGTGCGGGTCGGACTCGGCGTCGCTCTTGTTGCAGAGGAAGATCGAGACGTTGACCTTGTCGTACCAGTAGCCCTTCATGGTGTTCACCTGGTCGCTCATCAGGAGCGAGCCGCCGAACAGGGCGAGCGAGAGGGCGACCGAGACGACGACCGCGAAGGTCATGGTCAGGTTGCGGCGGAGACCGACACCGATCTCCGACAGAACGAACTGCGCGCGCATGGCGTCTTCCTCAGACCTTTCCGTGGACGATGATCAGTGCTGGTAGCCGTAGACGCCGCGCGCCTGGTCGCGGACGAGACGGCCCTGCTCCAGCTCGATGACGCGCTTGCGCATCTGGTCCACGATGTTCTGGTCGTGCGTCGCCATCAGGACCGTGGTGCCCGTCCGGTTGATCCGGTCGAGCAGTTTCATGATGCCCACGGAGGTCTGCGGGTCGAGGTTTCCGGTCGGCTCGTCGGCGATGAGGAGCTTGGGCCGGTTCACGAAGGCTCTCGCGATGGCCACACGCTGCTGCTCACCACCGGACAGCTCGCCGGGCATCCGGTCCTCCTTGCCGCCCAGGCCGACGAGGTCGAGCACCTGGGGCACGGACTTGCGGATCTCGCCGCGGGACTTGCCGATGACCTCCTGGGCGAAGGCCACGTTCTCGGCGACCGTCTTGTTGGGCAGCAGACGGAAGTCCTGGAACACGGTCCCCAGCTGGCGGCGCATCTGCGGCACCTTCCAGTTGGAGAGGCGCGCGAGGTCCTTGCCCAGGACGTGCACCTGACCGTGGCTGGTCCGCTCCTCGCGGAGGATCAGCCGCAGGAAGGTGGACTTTCCGGAGCCGGAGGACCCCACGAGGAACACGAATTCTCCGCGCTCGATCTCCAGGGAGACATCCCTGAGAGCGGGGCGGGTCTGCTTGGGGTAGACCTTGGAGACATTGTCGAATCGGATCACGGATGCACCACGGGTCGCCGGGGGTAGGTGAGCGTGACCATACGCGAACCGGGTGTACGAGCGCAGTCGGCGTACGGGGTTCCGCGCGGCTTGCACGATTTGTCACGGATCTGAGGCGCGATTCACACCGGATCCGAGCGGCTGACGGCACTCCGGGAGGGGCAGGATAAGGCGAGCCGCGCCGAAATCCGCGGAACCTGGCACAGTGGTAGGGGAACGGTTGCGTTCGCCGAAGCGTTAAGAGAGCGATGTGTACGCGAGAACGCTGCGTACGCGGAGACGTCGCAAGGAGGGTCGGCGCATGACGTACGACCGATTGGTATGCGCTAACTGCGCGGCACCCGTCAGCGAGGGCCGCTGCCCCGTCTGCCGCGCGAACCGGGAGCGACTCCAGCAGGAGAGCCCCTTCGCGGGGCTCAACCCCATGGCACTGATCGCCCTGCTCGCGGTACTGATCGCGGCGCTGGCACTGGTGGCCCACCAGACGGTGTGAGAGCCGCGCGGACGGTCCCGCACGGCCGGCCGGCACCTGACACGACAAGGGCCCGGAGCGAGCTGCTCCGGGCCCTTCGTCACGTGTGCGCCCGTCAGGCGGCGGCACCGTCGCGGCCGGCGGCGAGGCGCGGCAGCAGACGGAAGCCGATACCACCGGCGATCATCGTGGCGGCACCGACGAGCAGGAACGCGGTCTGTCCGGCACCCGTCTCGGCCAGCGCGCCGTCCTTGCCCTGGGCCGAGGTGTCCGAGCCCGTGTCGGTGAGGGCCGAGGTGCCCGCCTCCTGCGCGGAGGACCCACCGTTGGGGTCGTTCGCGTTGCCGCCGGAGCCGCCGCCCGCGGGCGCGGAGGACGAGCCGGAGGCGGGCTCCTCCGTCGGCTCGGTCGGGTTCCCGGTGGGCGTGGTGACGGTCGGGGCCGGTGACGTCGGGGGGACCTTGGTGGGAGGCTGCGACGTCGGGGGCACCCCGGTGGGAGGCGGCGACGTCGGGGGCACCCCGGTGGGAGGCGGCGACGTCGGGGGCACCCCGGTGGGAGGCGGCGACTGCGGGATACCCGTGACGGCCGGGGCCGGAGTCGAGCCGGTCGCGCCGGTCGCCGAGGCGACTCCCGCCGCTGTCAGTGAAGCGCCGGCGGCGATCATCACGCCGGCCGCTATTCGTGCCGCGAGGATCCGCGTCTTCTTGGTCATCTGCCTGCTACCCCCAGTAGCCGATCGTCAATGGAGCAGCGTCCGGAGCCACGGCGTCACAGGAGGCTTCGCTCGACCCCCCGGTGCACATGCGCCCCGGTGATACGCGTGCCACACGTCACCCTTCCCAGTTTCCAGAGCATCGTCAAGGTCGTTGCGTACGCGATGTCCGGAACACCATCGTTTGCCTGGCGTGCGGACATCTGACTGTGACGTAAAACCCAGACCGCCCCCCAACGACAAAGGCAACTACCGCCTGGTAGACGGTAGTTGCCTTGTCGATAAAGAGGTTCTACAGGGGTGGGAAAAGTCCGCCTCTCACCACGCCTCGCGCGCGCCTACTTCTCCTGCTGCTTGCGCCAGCGAATCCCGGCCTCCAGGAAGCCGTCGATCTCGCCGCCGAACACGGCCTCGGGGTTGCCGACTTCGAACTCGGTGCGCAGGTCCTTGACCATCTGGTACGGGTGCAGGACGTACGAACGCATCTGGTTTCCCCAGGAGTTGCCGCCGTCGCCCTTGAGGGCGTCCATCGCGGCCTGCTCCTCCTGCCGGCGCCGCTCGAGGAGCTTGGCCTGCAGAACGTTCATGGCCGAGGCCTTGTTCTGGATCTGCGACCGCTCGTTCTGGCAGGAGACGACGATGCCGGTCGCCAGGTGGGTCAGGCGCACCGCGGAGTCGGTGGTGTTGACGCCCTGACCACCGGGACCGGACGAGCGGTACACGTCGATCCGCAGCTCGGACTCGTCGATCTCGATGTGGTCGGTCTGCTCCACGACCGGCAGGATCTCGACACCGGCGAAGGAGGTCTGACGGCGCCCCTGGTTGTCGAACGGCGAGATGCGCACCAGCCGGTGCGTGCCCTGCTCCACGGAGAGCGTCCCGTACGCGTACGGCACCTTGACGGCGAAGGTGGTGGACTTGATGCCCGCCTCCTCCGCGTACGAGGTCTCGTAGAGCTCCGTCTTGTAGCCGTGGCGCTCGGCCCAGCGCAGGTACATGCGCTGGAGCTTCTCGGCGAAGTCGGAGGCGTCGACGCCGCCGGCCTCGGCACGGATGGTGACGACGGCCTCACGGGAGTCGTACTCGCCGGACAGGAGCGTGCGGACCTCCATCTCGTCCAGCGCCTTCTTGACGGCGACGAGCTCGGCGTCGGCCTCGGCACGGGTGTCCGGGTCGTCCTCCTCCTCGGCCATCTCGAAGAGCACGCTCAGATCGTCGATGCGCCCGCGGAGCGCCTCGGCCTTCCTGACCTCCGCCTGGAGGTGGCTCAGCTTGCTGGTGATCTTCTGCGCCTCGTCCGGGTCGTCCCACAGGGACGGCGCGGCCGCCTGCTCCTCGAGCACGGCGACGTCTGCCCTCAGCTTGTCGAGGTCCAGGACGGCCTCGATCGACTCCATGGTCGAGGAGAGGGACTTGAGCTCTTCGGATACATCGACGACTGCCACGCCTCCAGCGTAACGGTTACGACAACCGGGCCTCGCCCCTCGCCCCGGAGGGGCCCCGTCCCGCCCCTGCCCGGGAGGTCAGGGGGAGGCCGGGGCCGAGTTCCTCGTGTCCTGGGGGGTCGCGTCGGCGCCGTCGCCGGAGGTGGCGAGCCAGGTGCCGACACCCACCGCGGCGACGAGGACCGCCGCCGCCGCTCCCAGGGTGATGCGCCGCCGGCGGGCGGAGGCACGGTGCCGGGCGGACCCGGGGCGGGGCGCGCCCGCCGCGCGGGGCACCCGGGCCGTTCCCCGGGCCCCGCCGGCCAGCTCGTCGGGCGCCGGCACCCGCATCGAGGTGTGTGTGTCCCGGTTCGAGTCGGGCGCCGCCCCCGGCACGAGGGGTACGGCCCCGCGCCGCTCGCGCGCCGCGGCGGGCGCGGGCGGTTCCGCGGTCTCCTCGTACTCGTCGTCCCCGTCCGCGGACTCCGCGTCCGGGGAGTCCACGTCCAGCGGCGGCATACCGGCCAGCAGCGGCAGCTGCTCCCGCAGCCGTGCCCCCATCTCGGACGCCCGCAGCCGGGACGCGGGCGCCTTGGCCAGGCACTGCACGATCAGCTGCCACAGCTCGTCCGGAATGCCGGGGAGCGGGACCACGGTCTCCGTGACATGGCGGCGCAGGACCGCGCCGGGGTGTCCGCCCCCGAAGGGCGTGAACCCGGCGAGCAGCTCGTAGAGCACCGTCGCCAGGGCGTAGATGTCGACGGCGGCGCGCGGCGGCAGGCCCTCGATGATCTCGGGTGCCAGGTAGTCCGGCGTGCCGATGATCTTCGTGACCCGGGTCCGGCGCGGCGAGTCGATGAGCTTGGCCACACCGAAGTCGGTCAGGAGGGCCGGGTGGGAGCCGCCGGGGCCGAGCGGGCCCTGCATGTCGAGCAGGACGTTCTCGGGCTTCACATCGCGGTGGACGACCCCGGCGGCGTGCGCGGCGGCGAGTCCGTCCGCGACGTCGGCGACGATGGCGACCGCGGCCTCGGGGGCGAGCCGCCGCTCCCGGTCGAGCCGGGTGCGCAGGTCGGTGCCCCGTACGAGGTCCATGACGAGCGCGAGGTCGTTGCCGTCCACCACCAGGTCGCGCACCGCCACCACGTGGGGATCGTCGAGACCGAGCAGTGCGGTGCGCTCCTGCACGAAGCGTCCCACCAGCTCCTGGTCGGACGCGAGGTCCTCGCGCAGCAGCTTGATGGCGACAGGCCCCTCGGGTCCCTCGCCCAGCCACACCGTGCCGGCGCTCCCCCGCCCCAGGATCTGGTGCGCGGTGTACCTGCTGCCGATCTTGCGTGCCAAGACTGCTCCTACAGACGCGTGTTGCCGCTTAAAGTACGCGCCCGCGGAGCCAACCTTCACTCCCGAGACCGAAATCACCCGTCAGGTATCGACAAATCCCCAGAGTCAGTCGCCCAGGAAGTTGTTCGAGCTGCCCGAGGGGGTGTTCGAGCCGAGATCCCCGATCCAGCCCTTGACCTCGTCGTACCGGTAGGTCAGCTCGTCCCAGAAACTCCTGGTGGAGTGGATCCAGCCCTGAAGAGGACTGAATTCCCAGATCAGCCAGCCGGCGACGAAGAAGATGACGATCGTGAACAGGCACCCCTTGAGGCAGCCGAGCCCCGGGATCTTCATGGGGTTGGCGCCGCGCTGACGGGGCTCGCGCGGCTGGCGCGGCGCGGGCTGCTGGGGCCGCTGCGGCTCGGGCGCGTACCGCTGCGGCTGGGGCTGCCGCTGCGGCTCGGGGGCGTAGCGCTGCGGCTGCTGCTGGTGCTGCGGCGCGTACTGCTGTTGCTGCTGCTGCGGATGTCCGTATCCGGGCGGCGGCTGCTGGCCGCGCTGCGGACGCTGCTGCTGCGGCTGCGGCTGCTGCTGCTGCTGCGGTCGTGCGACCTGCCGCTGGGGGCGGCGGCGCAGCGGGTCCTCGTTCGGGTCGAGGTACTGGACCTGCGTCTGTTCGTTGCGGTCGCGGGCCGCGCGCAGCTGGTTCTGCCAGGGGTGCGGGTCCTCGCCCTGGCCTGGCTGTCCGCCCGGTCCGCCCGGCTGGTTCCGCGGCACGGGCGGCAGAACGGCGGTCGGGTCGGCAGCGCCGGAGGTGTGCGGCAGCACGCTGGTCGCGCCGTACGGGTCGTACGAGCCCGCGCCCTGCGGCAGCACCTGCGTGGGGTCGGCGGCGCCGGCCATGTCCGGGACCGGCGCCGGGGTCGGGTCCGGAGCGAGCAGGGCACCCACGCCCTCGGCCGCCGCGATCTGCGCGGCGTTCGCGTGCACCCCGACGCCCGCGGCGACGGCACGCAGTCCGCGCGCGAGGTTCTCGGCGCTGGGCCGTTCGTCCGGGTTCTTGCGCAGGCAGCGCTCTATGACCGTCCACAGCGGGTCCGGGACGGTCGAGGGGCGGCGCGGTTCGGCGCTCAGGTGCTGGTGCAGCACTTCGAGGGCGGACCCGCCGCCGAACGGCGGACGCCCGGTGACCAGCTCGTACATCAGGATGCCGGCGCCGTAGATGTCGACGGCGGACGTCTGCGGGCGTCCCTCCGCGGACTCCGGGGCGACATACGCGGGCGTGCCGACGAATTCGTGGGTGCGGGTGAGGCCGGGGGAATCGGCGAGCCGCGCGATGCCGAAGTCGGTGAGCATCGGGTGCATCCCGCCGGCGTCCTGCTTGAGCAGGACGTTCGCGGGCTTCAGGTCGCGGTGCACGACGCCGTCGGCGTGGCTGGCGGCGAGCGCGTCGGCGACCTGGGCGGTGAGGAGGGCGGCGGCGACGGGCGAGAACGGCCCGTTCTCGCGCAGGTAGCGGTGCAGGTCGGGGCCGTCGACCAGGTCCATGACGAGGGCGAGGAGATCGCCTTCGACGACGAGGTCGCGTACACGCACGATGTTCGGGTGGGTCAGGCGCAGCAGCACCGACCGCTCGCGGAGGAACCGCATGACGATGTCCGCGTCGCTCGCGAGCTCTTCCTTCAGGACCTTGATCGCCACGGTCTCGCCGGGCTGCCCGGCGACGGCCGCCTCGGCGCCCGCGGTCTCCCGCTGGCGGGCTCGCCAGACCGTGCCTGTGGCGCCGCGCCCCAGCGGCTCCTCAAGGAGGTACTTGCTCCCTACCGGCCGCACGTCATGCGCTCCCTGTTGCTTGCTTGCCTGGTCCGTCCACCGTGATCACCGTGGTACAGGAGTTTCCGACCCACTGTAGTGCCGCCCTGCCCGGCGCAGCGCTGTCCTCTTCGTGTGCTTTCCCATAGGTCCCATGCGTACCTGTGGTCCGCATAAGCGCTTACGTACGCGTTCCCGTCGATGTTCGACGGAACGCGTACGAGGTTCGAGGTTCGAGGTTCGACGGCCCACGTTCGGTGGTCCGCGGAAAGTCGCTCTCTCGCGTTCGACGGAAAGACGCTCACTCCGGTCGCTTGGTTGCCGGGGCCGGGCGTGACCGATCTCAAGCGGACACCGGCCGGGCACTGGTCAGGCACTTTTGCGGGCAGAGCCGACCAATCAAGATCACTTACGGGTGGGGGGCGGGCGTGTTGTCGGTGGCAGGTGCGAGGATGCCTCCAGTACTGGCCGACGTGCCCGTGTGCGGTGGGGGAATCTGCGGTGGGGGACCGCAGCGCAGCCTCGTCCTCGTCGCGGGCACCTGCGCGGAAGGGACCCCTCACGGCGATGCAGATCCGGCTGACCGTCGTAGACCCGCTGGGCCCGCCCTCGGAGCCGCGGGGGCGAGCCACGTCCTGCGATGTGCTGGTCACCGCGCCCGCCGGGACGGCGCTGGCCGCGGTCGCGTCGGGGCTGGCCGCGGCGGTCGGGGGAACCGGGAGTGCCTCCCAGGGCGAGCGGGGCCGTGAGCCCGGCGGGGGCCAGGTCGTGCTCTACGCGGGCGCGGAGCGGCTCGACGCCCAGCGCTGCACACTCGGCGAGCCGCCGCTGACCGACGGCGCCGTGCTCTGTCTGGGCACACCCGCCGAGCCCGGTCCCGACCTGGACGACGTCTCGGCCCAGCTGCACGTGGTCGCGGGACCCGACGCCGGTGGTGTTCACCTGCTGCACGGCGGCCAGATCCGCGTCGGCCGCTCCGCGGACGCCGACGTGCCCCTGGACGACCCGGACGTGTCCCGCCTGCACTGCGCGGTCACCGTCACCCCCGAGGGCCGCGTCTCGGTCGCCGACATCGGCTCCACGAACGGCACGACACTCGACGGCTCCCGTGTCGGCAACCGGCCGGTCCCCTTCACCGAGGGCGCGCTGCTGCGGGTCGGCGAGTCCGCCCTGCGGCTCGCCCCGCCCGGCGGTCCGGGTGTCGTGGAGACGGCGCCGGACGGCGAAGGCCATGTGAGGGTACGGGCCGGGTCGGCCGAGGACGGTCCCCCCGGAGCCGGTGGGTCCGACGGCCACGGCGGCCCGGCGCGCGCCGGCACCGCCGCCCGGCCGGACCAGGCCTCCGCGACCGCGGGCCGCTCCCCCGCGCGGGTCTCGCCGGGCGACTCCTCCGCCACCGGGCCGACCGCACCCTCCTCCTCCGCGCCTCCGGAATCCCCGTCGGCTCCGGGTTCCACGCCGGGTCCGTCGCAGCCGCGCGGTGCCGTGCCCCACGCGCGCGGGGGGAGCGCCTCCCTCGCGCAGGGAGGTGCCCTGCCGCCCGTGGGCGAGACACATCACGCCTACGGGACCGCGGAGTGGGGGGCCTCCGGTGGCGGCGTCCCCGGAGCGCTGCAACACGGACGGACGGTGCCCCCGGCCGTGCCGGAGCAGGGCGGGGCACCCCGGATCGAGAGCAGGCCGCGGAGCGCCACGCCGGAGGGCCGCGGTTCCGGCCCCGGCGCGTCCCCGCGCGGGGCAGGTCACCCCGGCGGGTCGGCGGAGACCTCAGGTGGACGGCCCGGGACGGAAACCGCGTCCGCGGGGGCCTTTGCCCCCGGGACCGACGACACGTCCGGCGCCCTCGGAGCGGGCATCCCGGGTGCGCGCAAAGGCACACCGACGCGGGGCACGGACCTCCCGCCGGGGGTGCGCAGGCGGGGCGGCATCGGCGCGTGGGCCCGGCGTCTGACCGGCGGCCGCGGCGGACCGGCCGGAACCACGCAGGAGGCGTACGACGACGCGGCCGTCGCCGTGGAGGAAGTCCTTCCCGCCGTACGGCGGTCGCCCGACAGCTGGCCCGACCCGGCGACCCTGCTGCTCACCGCGCTGGGGCCGGGTCCCCGGCTGTGGGAGCGCGGCCCCGGGCACCCCGAGGCACTGACGGTGCGTCTGGGCACGGCCGACCGGGCGGCACCGGACGGCTCGGGCCTGCTCCCCGCCGTGCCGGTGACCGCCGGGCTGCGGGAGGCCGGCTCGCTGGGCCTGGCCGGACCGCGGGCGCGTCTCGCGGGACTGGCCCGCGCGGTCCTCGCGCAGCTCGCCGCGCTGCACTCCCCCGACACCCTGGAAATCGTCCTCATCAGCACCGACCGGGCCCGCACGGTGGAGGAGCGCAGCGCCGAGTGGTCCTGGCTCGGCTGGCTCCCCCATCTGCGCCCCGCCCACGGCCAGGACTGCCGTCTCCTTCTCGCGTACGACCGCGAGCAGGCGGCGGCGCGCACGGACGAACTCCTGCGCCGCCTGGAGGACCACCTCGCGGAGGCGGAGGGCACGACCGTCGGCCGCGGCCCGCTGCCCAGGAGCGCCGGTGCGACGGTCCCGGCCGCCCGGTCCGCGACGCACGACAACGGCGAGCGCGCCGCCCCGGCCGGCGAGGACGGTCCCGGCGGCCCGGTGCGGCGGCCGTCCTGGGCACGGGAGGACGACTCGGACGACGGCTACGACGGCCCGTTCACCGTGGTCGTCGTGGACGGGGACCCCGGCGGCGCCGACGTACGGGAGGCCGTGATGCGCCTCGCGCACGAGGGCTCGCGGGCCGGCATCCATCTGGTGTGCCTCGCCGAGACCGCGGCGGCGTCGCCCGCGTCGCCGGTGACGGAGACGTACGAAGCGGCCTGCGAGGCCTCGCCCGCCTTCCGCGAGTGCGGGGCGGTGGCGCTGCTCAGCGGCGACGTGGCCACGGCGCTGCGGCTGATGCGGGTGGCACCGGGCGGTACCGGCGAGCGCGCGCCGCACACCGGGTCCTTCGGCACCGGCTCCCGGCACGGCGGACTCGACAGCGCCGCACCGGACCGCGGCGGACGGGGACCCGCCGGGCCCGCGCACACCGGATCATCGCGCTCCGGTCCCACGCACACCGCCCCGTCGCACTCCGGTCCCCGGCACGACGGATCCACCCACACGGGCATCCCTCACCCGGCGGCCGCGAGGCGTACGGGTCCCGGGGGCGTGGCCGGACCCGCCGACGCCACCGCGTCACGCACGGGCCGTACGACCTCCATGACGGCCGGACAGCTGCCGCGCGGCCCCGTGGGGCATGGCACAGTCGCCGCCGTGGACGCGGTGTCCCTCGCCTGGGCCGAGCGGTTCGCCCGCTCCCTCGCGCCGCTGCGGACGGACGGAGCGCTCGGGGACCGGCACACGCGCGTGTCCGCGCCCCTGCCCCAGATGGCGCGCCTGCTCGACGAGTTGGGGCTGGCGCGAGCCACCCCCGCCTCCCTGATGGCACGTTGGGCGGACGCCGCGGACGACAGCGAGGCGTTCGGCGGACGGGCGCGGGCCGTGCTCGGCGCGGGCCCGCGCGGCCCCGTCGCCGTCGACCTGCCCGTCGAGGGCCCGCACCTGCTGATCGAGGGACCGCCCGGCAGCGGCCGTACGGAACTGCTGCGCTCGGTCGCCGCGTCCCTCGCCGCCGCCGAGCGCCCCGACCGGCTCGGAATAGTCCTGATGGACGGACGCGACGGCACGGGAGGCCACGGCGCGGCGTACGGCGGGGAAGGACTCCAGGTCTGCACGGACCTGCCGCATGTCACCACCCACCTCACGGCCAACGACCCTGTGCGGATGCGGGAGTTCGCCCAGTCGCTGAGTGCCGAGCTGAAGCGGCGGTCCGAGCTGCTGGGCCGGCTCGGCTTCGCGGAGTGGCACGCGGGGCGGACGGTGCCCGGCCGGATCGTGGCCCAGCGCTCGGCCGGCCCCTCGTCGAACACGGCCTCGTCCCTGGGCGCCTCGGATCTCGACACACCGCCCAGCTCGACGCTGCGGCTGCGGCCCGCCGCCGCGAGGCAGCGGACCGAGCCGGGGCCGCCGCTGGCCCGGCTGGTCGTGGTCGTCGACGACCTGGACGCCCTGCTGTCACCGCCGCTCGGGTCCCCGGGGCGCCCGGCGGCCGGTTCGGTCGTACGGGCGCTGGAGGCAGTCGCCCGCGAAGGGGACCGGCTCGGGGTGCACCTCGTGGCGGCGTCCAACGTCGGCGGCCGTACGCCGGCGTCGGAACTGGCCCGTTCCGCCGCGCTGCGCGTCACCCTCGACGCACCGCTGCCCGGACCCGAGGAACCCGCCCCCGGACGGGGCCGCCTGCTCCGTCCGGACGGCCGGGAGACACCGTTCCAGAGCGGGCGGGTCACGGGGCGCATTCCCCGTACGGCCACGCTCCGCCCCACGGTCGTCCCCCTGGAGTGGCACCGCATGGGCGACCCGCCGGCCCGCCGTCCGGTCCGCGAGCTGGGCAACGGACCCACTGACCTGGCCCTGCTCGCCAGCGCCCTGGAGCGAGCCGCGCGTTCCGTCTCCGCGGTCGAGATGCCCTCACTGCTCTAGCCCGCGCGCCACGGGACCGGCGCCGCTCCGTCCCGCGGGGCACTGGGCACGCGCCGCTCCGGCCCGCGGGGCTCTGGGCACGCGGCACTTCGGCCCGCGGGTCATGGGGCTTCGTCGAGGCCCGCGCGCACCGCGCGGCCGCCGTCGCGGTGCGCGGACCGGCGTCACGGGGCGGACCGACATCACGGGGTGGACCGGCGTCACGGGGCGGACCGGCGTCACGGGGCGGACCGGCGTACCTCTTCGACGGGCCTCACCATCCGTGACCCCACGTCACGACCCAATCACGATCGCGTACTTGACAGCACCGGCGGTCTTGCCGCCCCTGAGCGACCAGGCGTAGACCGGAGCGCACGGGGCAGCCGCTCTGACGTTCAACGAAGAACGAAGAACGGGGCAGTGATGCGCAGCAATCGTCGTGTACGCAGGTCGTCCAATCGCTCCACGCACCGCTCGCACAGATCCGCACAGGCCGCCGTGGCCGCCGTCGCCATAGGCGCTCTCACGCTCACGGCGTGCGGTGGCGGCAACGGCGACAAGAGCAAGGGGAACGACAAGGGCACGGGTACGGAGAGCGGCGGCACCGGCGCGGACTCGGTCACCCTCCCCAAGCTCGACGGCGCCACCCTGGAAGTCGCCGCCGTATGGACCGGCGCGGAACAGGCCAACTTCAAGAAGGTGCTGGCGGAGTTCGAGAAGCGCACGGGCGCGAAGGTCACCTTCGTACCGGCGCAGGACCCGATCATCAACTTCCTCGGTTCGAAGATCGCGGGCGGCGCGCCCCCGGACGTGGCGCTGCTCCCCCAGGTCGGCGCGGTGAAGCAGGCCGTCGACAAGGGGTGGGCGAAGCCCGTCGGTCCGGACGCGCAGGCGCAGTTGACGAAGAACTACGCGCAGGGCTGGCAGGACCTCGGCAAGGTCGGCGGCAAGCAGTACGCCGTGTACTACAAGGCCGCCAACAAGTCGCTGGTCTGGTACAACACCAAGGTCTTCGAGAACGCGGGGGCCAAGGAACCCAAGACCTGGAAGGAGTTCCTGGCCACCGCGCACACGGTCTACGACTCCGGCGTCACCCCGGTCTCGGTCGGCGGCGCCGACGGCTGGACCCTCACCGACTGGTTCGAGAACATCTACCTCTCCCAGGCGGGACCCGAGAAGTACGACCAGCTCGCCCAGCACAAGATCAAGTGGACGGATCCGTCCGTGAAGGACGCGCTGACCACGCTGGCCCAGTTGTGGGGCGACAAGAACCTCATCGCGGGCGGCCCGGACGGCGCGCTCCAGACGGAGTTCCCGGCCTCGGTCACGCAGACGTTCACCGGCGGCGACCAGCCCAAGGCGGGCATGGTCTTCGAGGGCGACTTCGTGGGCGTCAACATCGCGGAGACCAAGGCGAAGATCGGGACGGACGCGAAGGTGTTCCCGTTCCCGGCGGTCGGCGACAAGGCGCCGGTGGTCAGTGGCGGTGACGCGGCCGTCGTCCTGAAGGACTCGAAGGCGGCCCAGGCGCTGCTGACCTTCCTCGCCTCGCCGGACGCGGCGACCGTCCAGGCCAAGCTCGGCGGCTATCTCTCCCCGAACAAGAACGTGGCCGACTCCGCCTATCCGAACGCCGTCCAGCAGGCCATGGCCAAGGCGCTGATCGCGGCCGGCGACGACTTCCGCTTCGACATGTCCGACCAGGCCCCGCAGGCCTTCGGCGGAACGCCCGGCAAGGGCGAGTGGAAGGATCTCCAGGACTTCCTGAAGAACCCGAAGAACGTGGCGGGGACGCAGGCGAAGCTCGAATCGGACGCCGCAGCGGCCTACAAGGGCTGATCCGGACATGACGTCGGCAACGGCCGGAGGCACCGCACCGGTGCCCCCGACCCGTACGCGCAAGAGCGTGACCGGGACCCGCAGGACCGTGGTGGCGCTGTTCCTGCTGCCCGCTCTGGTGCTGCTCGGCGCGCTCGTGGTCTACCCGATCGGGTACTCGGTCGTCCGCAGCTTCTACGACCAACAGGGCGACGGGTTCGCCGGGTTCGACAACTACAAGGCGCTGTTCACCGACGACGGCATCCGCACCGCGCTCAAGAACAACATCATCTGGGTGGTGTTCGCCCCGACGGTCGCGACCGCGCTGGGGCTGGTCTTCGCGGTGCTCACCGAACGGGTGCGCTGGGGAACGGCGTTCAAGCTGGTCGTCTTCATGCCGATGGCGATCTCGATGCTCGCCGCCGGCATCATCTTCCGGCTGGTGTACGACCAGGACCCGGACAAGGGAGTCGCGAACGCGGTGTGGGTGGGGGTGCACGACACGTTCGCCCCGGCGTCGGCGTTCCCGAAGGCCCACCCCGGCCGGGAGTCGCCCCTCACGGCCGACAAGGGCGGGTTCATCACCCGGGACGCCGTGCACACCGGGCGGTCCGTCGCCCTGCCGCTGGTCGGCGTCGCCCCGGACCGGATGCCGGACAGCGCGAAGAAGGCGGTGCGGGCGGCCACGGATCCCGGCCGGGTCAACGGCACGGCCTGGCAGGACTTCACCCGCGGGAAGGGCGTCGGCAGGCTCGGCCAGGTCGACCCGAGCGAGCTGGGCTACTCCGGGATGAAGATCGAGGCGGTCAAGGACGGCACGGTCGTCGACTCGGCGAAGGTGGGCGACGACGGCACGTTCTCGCTCTCGGGCAAGGCGGACGGGGCACGGCTGCGGCTGCCGGCGAGCAACTTCGCTGAGCCGTACAACGGGGTCGACTGGCTGGGCCCGTCCCTGGTCACGCCGGCCATCATCGGCTCGTACGTCTGGATGTGGGCGGGCTTCGCGATGGTGCTGATCGCGGCGGGGCTCGCGGGTGTGCCGCGTGAACTCCTGGAAGCGGCCCGGGTCGACGGGGCGAACGAGTGGCAGGTGTTCCGCCGGGTGACCGTGCCGCTCCTCGCGCCGGTGCTCGCGGTCGTCGCCGTGACCTTGATGATCAACGTGCTGAAGGTCTTCGACCTGGTGTTCATCATCGCGCCCGGCTCCTCCCAGGACGACGCGAACGTGCTGGCCCTGGAGCTGTACCGCAAGGGCTTCTCGGAGGGCAGGCCGGGCGTGGCGAGCGCCATCGCGGTGTTCCTGCTCCTGCTGGTGATCCCGGTGATGGCCTTCAACGTGCGTCGGCTCAGGCGGGAGGTGCGGCGATGAGCACGCATGCCGGACAGTTGGCGAAGACGGTGCCCGCGACGGCCGTGAACAGGGCGCGGCCCTCGCTCGGTTCACGGATCGCGAGCGGGCTCGGCAGCAGTGTCGTACGCGTCTTCCTGGTGCTCGTCGGCCTGTTCTGGCTGGTGCCGACGATCGGGCTGCTGCTGTCCTCGCTGCGCAGCCCCGAGGACATGAGCGGCAGCGGCTGGTGGAAGGTGTTCAGCGCGCCCTCGCAGCTCACCGTGGACAACTACCAGAAGCTCCTGGAGAACAGCGACATCACCAACTCGCTGCTCAACACGGTGCTGATCACGGTTCCGGCGACACTGCTGGTCGTCGTGATCGGCTCGCTCGCGGGCTACGCCTTCGCCTGGATGGAATTCCCGGGCCGCGACTGGTGGTTCCTCGGCGTGGTCGGTCTGCTGGTCGTGCCGGTCCAGGTGGCGCTGATCCCGATCGCCGAACTCTTCGGGAAGATCGGCGTCTTCGGGTCGATCACCGGCGTGGTCCTCTTCCACGTCGGATACGGCCTGCCCTTCGCGGTGTTCCTGCTGCGGAACTTCTTCGCGGAGATCCCGCGGGAGCTCCTGGAGGCGGCCCGGCTGGACGGCGCGGGTGAACTGCGCCTGTTCACGCGGGTCGTGATGCCGCTCGGTGGTCCCGCCATCGCCTCGCTGGGGATCTTCCAGTTCCTGTGGGTGTGGAACGACATGCTGGTCGCGCTGGTGTTCTCCGACTCGGGGAGCCAGCCCATCACGGTCGCGCTCCAGACGCAGGTACGCCAGTTCGGCAACAACATCGACGTGCTGGCGCCCGGCGCCTTCATCTCGATGGTGATCCCGCTGGCCGTGTTCTTCGCGTTCCAGCGGCAGTTCGTCTCCGGAGTGATGGCGGGCGCGGTCAAGTAGAGGGCCCCCGGCGGCGTTTGAGGGGCGGGCCGGACACCGGCCCGCCCCGCGCCGTTCACCCGGCATCCCCCGGATGCCACATCTGGCGTAACCAAGTCACCCCTTCGGCCGTTTCCGGGCAGGTATGCCCGCGCCGACCCATGGATGTCCGTTGCCCAGGTTCAGTGTCATCGTCCCCGTGTACAAGGTTCAGGCGTACCTGCACGAGTGCCTTGAATCAGTGCTCGAACAGTCCTTTCCGGATCTCGAACTCATCGCGGTCGACGACTGTTCGCCCGACGCGTGCGGGGCGATCATCGACGAGTTCGCGGCCCGCGACGCCCGAGTCCTGGCCGTACATCTGCCGGAGAACGTGGGGCTCGGACGCGCCCGCAACGCCGGTCTCGAACGCGCCACCGGCGACTACCTGATCTTCCTGGACAGCGACGACACTCTCACTCCGCACGCGCTGCGCGCCATCGCCGACCGGTTGAAGGGGACCGGCGAACCGGACGTCCTGGTCTACGACTACGCCCGTACGTATTGGTCGGGCGAGGTCGTACGGAACCAGGTCTCGGCGCAGCTCTCCGAGGAGGGCCCGGCACCGTTCAGGCTGGACGAGCGGCCCGGACTGCTCCGGCTGCTGATGGTGGTGTGGAACAAGGCGTACCGCCGGGAGTTCGTCGAGCGCGCGGGCCTCACCTTCCCGCCCGGCTACTACGAGGACACGCCCTGGACGTATCCGGCGCTGATGTCCGCCGGGACGATCGCCACCCTCGACCGGGTCTGTGTGCACTACCGCCAGCGGCGGCACGGCAGCATCCTCGGCACCAGCAGCCGCAGGCATCTCGATGTGTTCGAGCAGTACGACCGTGTCTTCGCGCATGTCGACGCCCACCCGGAGCTGGACCGGTGGCGCCCGGTGCTGTTCCGGCGCATGGTCGACCACTTCGGCACGGTGTTCGCGAAGCGGGGCCGGCTGCCGCGCGCGGCCCGGGCCGAGTTCCTGCGCAAGGCCCGTGAGCACTACCGCCGTTACCGCGTACCGGGCGCGCCGGCCGACCCGCGTACCCGGTTGCGGCACGCGCTGGTCGGGCTCGGCACGCATCGCACGTACCGGCTGCTCTCCTTCCTGTCACGGGTCCGCAAGAGAGCCGTGCGACCGGCCGCCGGGCTGCTGCGCGCGGTGCGCGGCGCCGCGCTCCAGTTCCACTACCGCGTGCAGCTACGCCTCCCGCTGCGCGCCGACCGTGCCGTCTTCTCCAGCTACTGGGGCCGGGGCCACGGCTGCAATCCGGGGGCCCTGGAGTCCGCGTTCCGCAGTTTCGCGCCGCACATCCGAACGGCGTGGGTCGCGGACCTCGAACACCACCACACCGTCCCGGCCGCGACGGGCCGGCTGCGTCCCGGCACGGCGGCGTACTGGACGGCGCTCGCCCGCTCCAAGTACCTGGTGAACAACGTCAACTTCGACCGACGGCTGGTCAAACGCCCCGGCCAGATCATGATCCAGACACAGCACGGGACGCCGCTCAAGCGGATGGGGCTCGACCTCCAGGACCGTCCGGCCGCCGCGCGCGGCACCGACTTCGCCGAACTGCTGCGCGGCGCCGACAAGTGGGACTACTGCCTGTCCGCCAACCGCCACTCCACGCTGGTCTGGGAGCGCGCCTTCCCCTCCTCGTACACGACGCTGGAGTACGGGCTGCCGCGCAACGACGTGTTCCAGCGGGCGACTTCGGCCGACGTGGACCGGCTGCGCGAGTCGCTCGGCGTCCCCGCGGGCGCGATCGCCGTGCTGTACGCGCCGACCTTTCGCGACTACCGGCGTACCCAGCGCCACGTCCTCGACCCGGAGCGGGTGCTGCGCCGGCTGGGCCCGCGCTACGTGCTGCTGACCCGCGCCCATCACACGTACGGGGCACCGCTGACGGACACGGCGGGCGGCCGGATCGTCGACGTGTCGGGGCATCCGAGCGTCGAGTCGCTGTGTCTCGCCTCGGACGTGCTGGTCACCGACTACTCGTCCCTGATGTTCGACTACGCGGTCCTGGACCGGCCGATCGTCGTCCTGGCGGACGACCGGGAGGCGTACGAGGCGGCCCGCGGCACCTACTTCGACCTGCGCGCCTTCCCGCCGGGCGCCGTCGCGCACAGCGAGGACGAGCTGATCGACATCTTCGCGTCCGGGCACTGGCGCGGCTCGCGCTCCACCCGGCTGCGGGCCGCGTTCCGCGAGCGGTTCTGCCCGTACGACGACGGGCGCGCCGCCGAACGTGTCGTACGGCGGGTGGTGCTCGGCGAGACGGCCGCGCTGCCGCCGTTCGTCCCGCTCGCCGAACGTCGGCCGGTCCCCCCGGCCGCGGCGGCCCTCCCCCGTGTTCCGGGCTCCGCCCCGCCGGTGAAAGCCCCCGCGCCCGCGCCCCTCGGGAGCATTCCGGCCCAGGGTGCCGGCGTCCCCCTGGCCGAGACCCTCTGAACCGGAGTCCGCGTGCCCTCCAGTCCTTCGCGGCCCACGCCCACCCGTCCCTCCACCTGGCGGCCGACCGGGCGCCCCGGGCGATGAATCCGCCGTTCGGCGCCCTTTGAGAGAAAGAACAGAATGCCCCGCTTCAGCGTCATCGTGCCCACCTTCGAAGTCGCCGGGCGGCTGGCCCGCGCGCTGGACTCGGTCCTGGCCCAGTCCTTCGGCGACTTCGAGCTGATCCCGGTCTGCGACGAGCCGGACTCGTCGGCCGCCGCGGTCGCCGCCGCGTACGCGGAGCGGGACTCGCGGGTGGCCCCGGTCCATTCGCCGCCTTCGGGCGGGCTGAGCGCGGCGCGCAACGCCGGGATCGCGGCGGCGACCGGCGCGTATCTGCTGTTCCTCGACGGCGACGACGACCTGGTGCCGGGCGCGCTGGCGGCCCTGGACGCGGGTCTCCCGGCCGGTGTGGACGTCCTCTACTTCGGCCATCAGCGGGTGCACTGGTGGGAGGGTGAGCCGAGCACGCCCCCGCTCGACAAGGCCCCGGAAGTGCTGGGCGTGCACGTTCCGGCGTGGAGCGCCGCCTACCGGCGCGGCTTCCTCGCCGAGCACGGACTCGTCTTCCCCGAAGGGCACTTCACGGACGCGGGCTGGGGCGGTCTGGTGACGGTGGCGGCCGAGCGGTCGGCCCTGCTGCGCACGGTCTGCGTACGGCATCACCTGCGCCGCCAGGGCAGCCGGCTCAACGCTCCGGGCGAGCACCACTTCGAACTCCTCGACCAGGTCGAGCGGGTCCTCGTCCGGGCCTCGGAACAGACCCTGCCCGCGGCCCGGTCGAAGGCGCTGTTCGGCCAGCTCTTCTCCCAGGTCCTGAAGACGGCGGCCCACCCCGCCCGGGTGCCCGCGCGCCGCCGCCGCGCCTTCTTCCGCCGGGCGGGAGGGCTCTACCGGCGCCACCGCCCGGCCGGGTTCCGGGTACCGGCGGGCAGTCTCGGGGTGCAGCACCGGCTGCTCGCGGCGGGCGCGTACAGCGCGTTCCGCGCGCTGCGCGGCACGAACCGGGCCACCTCCGGGGTCCTGAGGCGGGTACCCCGCGCGAGGACGCTGCGCACCCGCGCGCGCTACGCCGTCCAGCTGCGCCGTCCGCTCGACGAGAACCTCGCGGTCTACTGCGCGTACTGGGGCCGGGGTTACGCCTGCAACCCGGCGGCGATCCACGCCAAGGCCCGCGAACTCGCCCCGCACATCCGCTCGGTGTTCCTGGTCGAGCCGGAGGCGGTGGACGCGTTGCCGCAGGACGTCGAGCACGCGGTGATCGGCAGTCGGCGCGGCTGGGAGGTGCTGGCCCGCGCCAAGTACCTCGTCAACAACGCCAACTTCGCGGACGGGGTGGTCAAACGCCCCGGCAGTGTGCACGTCCAGACGCAGCACGGCACACCGCTGAAGAAGATGGGCGTCGACCAGTCGACGTATCCGGTGGTGGCCGCCGCGACCGGAAGCTTCGCCAAGCTGCTGTCCCGGGTGGACCGCTGGGACTACAACCTCTCCTCCAACCGGCACTCCACCCAGATGTGGGAGCGGGCCTTCCCCGGCGGCTACGAGTCCCTGGAGTACGGCTATCCGCGCAACGACGTCTACTGCACGGCGACCGCCGCGGACGTGGCCGAGGTCCGCGAACGGCTCGGGGTGCCCGAGGGCAAGACGGCGCTGCTGTACGCGCCCACCCACCGCGACCACAGCACCGGTTTCGAGTCCCGGCTCGACCTCGAGGCCTTCTGTGAGGAGATCGGCGAGGAGTTCGTCGTCCTGCTGCGCGCCCACTACTTCTACGACGAGGGCCGTGGGCGCGGCTCCGGGCGGATCATCGACGTGACCGGGCACCGGTCCTCCGAGGACGTCTGTCTGGCCGCCGACGCGCTGATCACGGACTACTCGTCGATCATGTTCGACTACGCCAACCTCGACCGCCCGATCGTCGTGTACGCGGACGACTGGGAGGTCTACCGGGAGACGCGGGGCGTGTACTTCGACGTGCTGGAGGAGCCCCCGGGCCGGGTGGCGCGCACTCCGGGCGAGCTGGCCGCGCTCTTCGCCGACGGCTCCTACGCGGATCCCGCCGCGGCCGCGCTGCGGGCCCGGTTCCGTGAGCGGTTCTGCCAGTTCGACGACGGCAGGGCCGCCGAGCGGGTGGTGCGCAGAGTGCTGCTGGGCGAACCGCCCGAGGCGATCCCGCCCGTCCTGCCGCTCGCCGAACGTGTCCCGGCTCCCGCCGCGTCCACCCTCGTAAGGAGCTGACGTGCCCCGCTTCAGCGTCATCGTCCCCGTCTTCAAGGTGCAGGGCTTTCTGCGCGAGTGCCTCGACTCGGTCCTGGAGCAGTCGTACACGGACCTGGAGGTCATCGCCGTCGACGACTGTTCCCCGGACGGCTGCGGCGCGATCCTCGACGAGTACGCGGCCCGCGATCCGCGCCTGCGGGTGCTGCACCTGCCGGAGAACGTGGGGCTCGGCCGGGCCCGCAACGCCGGAATGCCGCTCGCCGGCGGTGACTACCTCCTCTTCCTCGACAGCGACGACACCCTCACACCGGGCGCGCTGCGCGCCGTCGCCGACCGCCTGGAGGAGACCGCCGACCCGGACGTGCTGGTCTTCGACTACGCGCGCACCTACTGGTGGGGCGGCACCCGCAGGAACGCGCTCGCGCGGGTGCTCGCGGAAGCCGGCACCGGCACCTTCTCGGCGGCCGAACACCCGGAGATCCTGGACCTGTTGATGGTGGTGTGGAACAAGGTCTACCGCCGCGCGTTCGTCGAACGGGAGGGCTTCGCCTTCCCGCCCGGGTACTACGAGGACACGCCCTGGACGTTCCCGGTGATGCTGAGTGCCGGACGGATCGCGGCCCTTGACCGGATCTGTCTCGCCTACCGCCAGCGCCGCCAGGGCAACATCCTGTCCACCACCAGCCGCAAGCACTTCGACATCCACGACCAGTACGAGCGGGTCTTCGCGTTCGTCGGCTCCCGCCCGGAACTGACGCACTGGGGCCCGTACCTGCACCGCAAGATGGGTGAGCACTGCCTCGACATCCTCTCCAAGGAGGACCGGCTGCCGCAGGAGGACAAGGCCGAGTTCTTCCGGCTGACGGCCGCGCTCTTCCGCAAGCACGGGAGCGGTCCCGTGCCGTCCGAACTACGGCTCCTGGAGGGTGGCTTCACGCGGTACCGGGTGCGGCGGCAGGCGGACCGCGCGGGCCGGGAGCTCGCTCTGCGCGGGCAGCAGGCACGCCGGATCCTCGCCACGCGGGCCAAGCACGTCTGGTCCGCGGCGCACGAACACCGGCCACTGGACCCGCACTTGGCGGTGTACTCGGCGTTCTCGCACCGGGGGGTCCTCGGTGATCCCGCGGCGGTGTACGCCGCCGCCCGGGAGCTCGCCCCGCAGCTGCGCGGGGTGTGGGTGGTACGCGACGAGGAGCAGGCCGCGCTGCTGCCGCCGGGGACCGAGCACGTCCTCCCGGACTCGCCGCGCTACCGCCAGGTCACCGCGCGGGCGACGTACTTCGTGAACAACGTCAACTGGCCCGGCTCCCTGGTCAAGCGCCCCGGCAGCGTCCACGTCCACACCCACCAGGGCACCCCGCTGAAGTACATGGCCGCGGACCTGCTGCACAAGCCGGGTGCCCGGCACGGCCTGGACGTGCCGCAGATGCTGCGCCGCGCCGACCGCTGGGACTACAGCCTGGTCGCCAACCGGCACTCGGAGCTGGTCTGGGACCGCGCCTACCCCTGCCACTTCACCTCGGTGCGCACCGGCAGCCCGCGCAACGACGTCCTCGTGCGGGCCCGGCCCGAGGACGGGGCGGCGGTCCGCGCCCGTCTCGGGATCCCGGCCGGGAACCGGGTGGTGCTGTACGCGCCGACGCGCCGCGACTATCTCCGCGGCGGCCATGTCGACCGTCTCGACCTGGCCCGGTTCGCGGACGATCTCGGCGTGGACCACACCCTTGTCGTACGGCTGCATCCCTCGCTCGCGGACGGTCCGCCGCGCGGGATGGGGCTGGCCGAACTCCACCGGCGCGGTGTCGTGTTCGACGCGACCGACGAACCGCGCGTCGAGGACCTGATGCTCGCCTCGGACGCCCTGGTGACCGACTACTCGGCCCTCATGTTCGACTACGCCAACCTGGACAGACCGATCGTGCTCCTCGCGGACGACTGGGGCGCGTACGCGGCCAGCCGGGGCGTCTACTTCGACATCACGGCCGACGCACCGGGCCATGTGGCGCGTTCCCAGCAGGAGTTGGTTTGGACGTTCGCGTCGGGGGCCTGGCGGGACGGTGAGTCGGCGCGCCTGCGGGCGGGATTCCGGGCGCGGTTCTGCGAGTTCGACGACGGCCGGGCCGCCGAGCGGGTGGTGCGAACGCTGATGCTCGGTGAGCGGGCCGAAGAGCCGGCCGCGGTGGTCCCGATTCCCGCGCAGTCGCGCCACGACGTGCTCGCCAACTCATGAGCGGGCCAGTGAACGACACCAGGAGCGGCCCCGTGGACGGCACCACGAGCGGGCCGGTGAACGGCTCCGGAAGCGGCACCGTGAACGGCTCCGTGACCGCGCGCCCCCGACGGACCCGGGTGCGGTCCCTGCGCGCACCGCGTTCGGCCCGCGCCCGGGTGATCCTGATCGCCGTCGTCTTCGCCGTCCTCCAGCTCGCCGGCCTCACCTCCCGGGACACCCCCGACACCAAGAACTACCTGTCGTACGCGCTGAGTCTGAGCGGCGCGAGCAAGCAGGAGGCCGCCGCGCGGACGATCGACTACGTCTGTGCGAGCAAGGCGTCCGTCGCACGGCGCAACCAGGCCGTCGACGTGGTGCGCTTCCACCGCGCGAGTCCGACCCGGCGGGTCGTCGCGCAGTGCCGGCGCGACGAGTGGCGGGGCGTGTCCGCGCGGCTCTCGGCCGGGCGGACGGCGGGACACACGGTGCCGTTCATGTCGGCCCGTTTCATGCGGATCTTCGAGGCGCGGCCGGGGTATCCGGTGCTGCTGGTGCCGTTCGTCACGGTGCTGGGGGTGAAGTGGGGCCTGTGGGCGTCGGGTGTCACGGTGACGGTGGCCGGGGGCGTGCTCGTCTTCCTGCTCCTGCGCACCCTGCGTGTCTCCACCGGGGCGGCTCTGACCGGGCAGGCGCTCTTCTACGTCCTGCCGTGCGGTACGACGGCGATGCGCCCGATGACCGAGGGCCTGATGATGGCCGTGACCCTCGCGGCCCTGTGGGGCTGCGCCCTGGTGCTGGAGGGCCGTGCGCGGGCCGGGACGTGGCTGGCCGGCGGCTCCCTGGCGGTGCTCTTCACCGTGAAGCACTCGCAGGCGCTCTTCCTCGGGCTGTGCCTGACCGCCGCCTGCGCGGTGCTCCTGGCGCGCCGGCGGCGGTGGGGCGGGCCGCTGCGGACCCTCGGGGTGGTGACGGGCTGCGGTGTGCTGGCCACCCTTCTGCTCGCCAGGGCGCTGCACTACCCGTCCGAGTCGGAGAGCGTGCAGGACCTGCTCACGGGGCACTACGCCCGCCCGGACCGCGCCCATCCGTGGCCGGAGTTCCTCCATCTGGAGGTCGCCTTCTGGGTGGAGTGGGCGCGCCGCCAGTTCTGGGAGCCGCTGTTCCTGACCGCCGTGGTCGCGGCCGGCTGGGGGGCACTGCGCCGGCGTCCCGCGTTCGCCGGTTTCCTGCTGGCGGCGGCGGGCACCGGGGTGCTCAACCAGGCCGCGCACCCCGACATCGACGTCTGGGGCGGCCGGCTGATCGTGCTGCTGTGGCTGCTGCCCGTGGTGGGCCTTCCGTTGCTCCTCGACGCGGTCGTCCGGCCGGAGGTCAGGGCTCTCGGCGGCACGATTCCGGGGCCGACGCGCCGGGACACCCGGGTCGCCCGATGAGGTGATCCCGGGCTGGGCGGCCGATCAGGACGGGCATATACGGCAGATGCCGAAAACCGTCGTCCTCGTCTCCCCCACCGCCCGATGAGCGCCGATGTCGTCGTCCGGCGGGGTGCTGTCCGCGGTGCGACCGCGGTGCGCGGCAAGGCCACCTGGCGTCCGACGCCGTACCAGGTCTTCGGCGGCCTGTTCTGGCTGGTGATGACGCTCGCCCACTGGCGGATCCCGCTGTGCTGCGACGCGGGACAGCACGCGGCGGTCGTCGAACGCCTGCGGGCGGACCTGCTCCACCCGCGGCACCCGATGGCGGACCTGCCGGGCGCGGGCAGCCCGTACTACTCGCCGTACGCGGTGGCGCAGGGAGCCTTCGCCCGGCTGACCGGTCTCGGCGGCTGGGCGGTGGTACGCCTGTCGGGACCCGTCAACCTGCTGGTGCTGCTGACCGGCATCGGCCGCTTCACCCGGGTGCTGACACCTCGCCGCTGGGCTCCGGTCCTGTGCCTGTTCGCGATGGTGCTGTTGTGGGGAACCGAGCGGGCCTGGTGGAGCGGCTACCTCGGGCTGATGTCGATGACCGGCAACCTCGGCTATCCCTCGACGTTCGCCATCGGACTGGCCTTCTGGGCCTGGGCGTTCACGGGCACGCGCGCGGCGGGCACCGGCGGCCTCGTCCGGTACGTGGGCCCGAGCGGCCTCAGGAGCTGGTGGGGGTACGCGGCCCTCGGCGCGCTGTACGGACTGATCCTGCTCGTGCATCCGATCACCTCGATCGCGGCGGTGCTCGGTGCGGTCGCGTTCGTGGCGGGCGGACAGCGGGGGTGGCGGCCGGCCGTGACGGGCCGTTGGCTGCTGACGGGCGCGGTGGCGCTGTTCGTCGCGTACGGCTGGCCCTACTTCGACGTCTTCGCGCTGGCCGGGGACCGCAGCGTGGACGCCATGCACGAGCGGCTCTACGAGGGGATGCCCGGACACTTCTGGCTGGCGCTGACCGGGGTGCCCGTCCTGTGGCTGCGGGCCCGGCGCGCCCGGCGGGACGAGGGGCACGGGTGGCGCGATCCCCTGGTGCTGATGTTCGCGCTGGAGTGCGCCGCGGTGGCGTACGGCTGGGTGAGCGGGCACTACACGTACGGCAGGATCCTCGGGCTCACGCTCGTGCCGCCGCAGTTCGCGCTCGGGGTGGAGCTCGCGGCGCCACTGCCGTGGGGACCGGGGCGGCGGCTGCTGGGCGGCACCGCGGCCGCCTGCGCGCTGACGGGCTTCCTCACCGTGCAGGCCGGGGCGGTGGTGCCGCGCTCGCTCGACCCGGTCGGCTTCGGCCAGCCGCCGCGCTGGCCGACGTACGACTGGGCGGCGCGGCACATCCGGCCCGGCGAGGCGGTCATCGCGGACGGGTACTACTCCGTCCACCTGATCGCGGGCTACGGCCCCGATCTGGCCGCGCCCGCCTGGCCCGACCCCGCGCTCGACGAGGGCGAGCGGCTGCGTCGGCTCGCGGCGGTCCGCGCCTACCTCGACCCGTCCTCGACCCGCGCCGGACGTACCGCCGTCGCCCGCCGGTACCACGTGCGCTGGCTGCTGCTGACGCGCTGGCGGCGGGTGCCCGAGGAGGCGACGGTGGTGGCGTGGAGCCGGGAGACCGGGGAGGTGCTGGCCCGGATCGGCGCGGGGCCCGGCACCCGCACCGGTGCGGCGGCCGGTGCAGGAGCCGGCGCGAAGGGTGGTGCGGGTGCCGGGGCGAAGGCCGGTGCGGTGGTCCGTGCCGCTCGATGACGAACCGTCCCGCACCGGCCTGCTCGATGCCGGTTACTCGATGACGAGCTCGACCGGGATGTTGCCGCGGGTGGCGTTGGAGTAGGGGCAGACCTGGTGGGCCTGCTCGACCAGCTTGCGGCCGGTCGCCTCGTCCACGGTGTCGGGCAGCTCGACGCGGAGCGTGACGGCCAGTCCGAAGCCCTCGCCGACCTTGCCGATGCCGACCTCGCCGGTCACGGCGGCCTGGGTGACGTCGACCTTCGCGGCGCGGCCGACCAGGCCGAGGGCGCTCGCGAAACAGGCGGCGTAGCCCGCGGCGAACAGCTGCTCGGGGTTGGTCCCCTGGCCGCTGCCGCCCATCTCCACCGGAATGCCCAGCTGGAGGTCGAGCGTGCCGTCGGAGCTGACGGCGCGGCCCTCGCGGCCGTGGGTGGCGGTGGCGACAGCGGTGTAGAGCGCGTCCATGGGGACCATCCCTCTCAAGTCGAAATCCTGGCGGGGCTGCCGGTCCGGCGGCCCCACGACCAGAATTAGAGCACGCAATTTAGTTGTGCACAACTAAATTGCTCACTAGAGCTATCCTGAGGGCATGACCGCAACGCCCGCCCCGAGCGCCCAGGCCCCTGCTGCGGGGGACTTCCTCCGCCTCGACGAACAGATCTGCTTCTCGCTGAACGCCGCCTCACGCGCGTTCGGCGGCGTCTACCGGGTGCTCCTGAAGGACCTCGGGCTCACCTACCCGCAGTACCTGGTGATGCTGGTGCTCTGGGAGCACGGCGAGCTGCCGGTGAAGAAGGTCGGCGAGCATCTGCGGCTCGACTCGGGGACCCTGTCGCCGCTGCTGAAGCGGCTGGAGGCGGCGGGGCTCGTACGGCGCGAGCGCAGCGCGCGTGACGAGCGGTCCGTGCAGGTGGGGCTCACCGAGGAGGGCGCCGCGCTCCGGGAACGCGCGTTGTCCGTGCCGCGCCGGATCGCGGCCGCTACCGGGGCGGACCTGGAGGAGATCCGAGAGCTCCGGGCCCGGCTCGACCGGCTGACGGCGGCGCTGGACGAGGCCGCCCTCCCGGAGGCGCCGGGATGTACGTAGGCCGGCGCACGTAGAGGCGCAGCGTCACACCTGCGCGGACGACCTGCTCCAAGGGCACGAAGCGCTCGTCGATCATGGCGAGCTTGAGGCGCTCGGTCGCCTCGCCCGGATGCCAGGCCCGGCGCGTCGCGAAGGGCGCGGCGACCAGCCACACCCGGTCGAGCCGTTCCAGCCTGCGGCGCAGCTCACCGGGGTCCGCCTCCAGTCCGTAGAGCGTGCCGGAGGCGGGCGCCGGGACGCTCAGCGCGATGTCGCGGATCCCGCGGAAGCCCTTCGGGTAGGCCAGTGCCGCGCGCCGCGCGATCGACGGCAGGAACAGCACCGGGTCGCCGGGGCGCAGTTCGCGGTGGGCGGCGGCGGAGACGGCGGCCAGGTTGTCGGGGCGGCGGTCGGGGCTGCGGTCCTGGCGCAGCAGCGGGAGCTGGAGGGCGAAGACGAGGGTCACGGCGAGGACGCCGGTGAGGACCGCGTGGGGCAGCTGCCGCGGCAGCCTCGTCGCGAGGTACTCGGCTCCGGCGGCCGCGAGCAGCGGGGCCCCGGCGAGGGCGTAGAAGACGTAACGCTCGTCGTAGAGCGGCCTCCAGTGGGACACCGTGAGCAGCACCGCAGGGGGCACCGTCACCAGGGGCAGGGCGACGGCCGGCAGCGGGAGCGTGCCGCGCCCGGTCGCCGCCGGCCGCAGCGCGAGGGCGACGAGGAGCAGGTACGGCACGGTCACGAGCCGCGCCGGGCCGGTGAACATCCCGAGCAGGCGCTCCGCGCTCCCGAGGCCGGTGCGTGACAGCCAGGCGACCTGCGCGGACTGCTCCCGCGAGACCAGGACCAGGGGCACCAGCACCAGCACCACGACCCCCGCGGCGAGGGCCCAGGCCCGCCAGACCCGCGCCGGTACGCGGGCGAGCGCCAGCGTCGCGGCATGGGCGAGGAGCAGGAGCAGGGCCATTTCGTGCAGCAGACAGGTGGCGGCGGCCGTCGCTCCGTAGGCGCACCAGGGTCCGGGCCGGGTCGACCGGGCGGCCCGCGCCAGCAGCAGGGTCGCTCCGGCCGCCCCGGCCGCGACGAGCGCGTAGGAGCGGCCCTCCTGGGCGAAATGGCCGGTCATGGGCGTGACGGCGTACAGCAGGCCCGCCCACAGACCGACGCGCGGGCGGCACAGGCGCACGCCGAGGGCGGCCACGAGCCCGGCGGTCGCGGCGGCACCGCAGACGGAGGGCAGGCGCAGCGCGATCTCGCCGGGGTGCGGGGCGAGGACGGCGTGCATGAGGAGGTAGTACAGGCCGTGCACGGCGTCCACGGTGTGCAGCAGATGCCAGATCTGGGGCACCGAGCGCCGCGCGACCTGGAAGGTCACCGCCTCGTCGCGCCACATGGCGCCGCGATCGAGCCCCCAGAGCCCGATCGTGAGCATCACCAGGGCGGGCAGGAATACGGCCACCGCCTCCGGACGCCGGGCCGCCGACCGCCTCACCCACGCATACACCATGGGGGCTATTTTTTGCTATTAAACAACCTTTGACGGGTATTGACGGCGTATCGCGCCGTTCGTCCCATCCATGCGGCTTACGATCCGGACTTGATGAGCGTCTTCCGGAATCCCCGCCCGCTTGCCCTCGCCGCCGCCTGGCTCGCCACCCGCGCCCTGATGCTGTGGCTCCTCGCCCATGACCAGCTGGCCCCGCTCGGCCGGGGCGGGGTGTCCAGGGAGGTGGATCAGCTGTACTTCCGCTGGTACGGCGTCCTGTCGCGGGGCGCGTTCCCGGTGGGCGACCGGCTGTGGCAGTACCCGCCGGGCGCCGGGCCGGTACTGCTGGCGCCCGCGCTGCTGCCCTGGCTGACGTACTTCACGGCGTTCGTGACGCTCACGCTCGTCGCCGACGCGGTGATCACCGTCGTCCTCACGCGCGCGGGGCGGCGCCCCGGCCGCAGCCCGCGCGGCGCCCGGCTGTGGGTACTGGGGCTGCCCCTGCTGCTGCACATCCCGCTCGCCCGCTACGACGTGCAGGTCACCGCCTTCGCCGTGGTCTCCCTGCTGACGCTCTCGCGCCGCCCGCGCGTGTCCGGCGCGTTCGCCGCGATGGGTGCCCTGGTGAAGGTCTGGCCCGCGCTGGCGCTGATCGGCACGCCCCGGGGCCGCACCACCCGGGAGGTGTGGACATCGGCGGCGGTCACCGCGGCCGCGCTGCTCGCCGTCCTCGCGGCCGTCTTCGGCGGCCCCTTCGACTTCCTGCGCCAGCAGAGCGGCCGGGGTGTGCAGATCGAGTCCCTCGGCGGCACCGTGCTGGGCTTCGCGCGCCGCGCCGGATGGCCGGGGACGGTCCGCTACCAGTACGGCGCGATGGAGTTCGTCGGGCCGTACGTCGGCGTGGTCGCGGCCTGCTCGCTCGCCCTGACCGTCGCCGCGTTCGGGCTCGTGCTGCTGTGGCGGGTCCGGGCCCGGCACTGGACGACGGCCACGCCGTACGACGCGGCGCTCACCGCCGTCCTGCTGTTCACCGTGACGAGCCGGGTGATCAGCCCCCAGTACATGGTGTGGCTGCTGGGCCTGGCCGCCGTCTGCCTGACCTCGCGGCACACCACGCAACGCCCGGTCGCCGCCCTGATCGTGGCGGCGACGGCCGTCAGCTCGGTGGTGTACCCGGGCCTCTACGGCGAGGTGGTGCGCAGCACCTGGACGGGCTGCCTGCTGATGCTCGTACGCAATGGCCTGCTGGCGACGGCGGCGGGAGTGTCGCTCCTACGGCTGTGGCGGTCGGGCCTGTCCACGGCCGCCGCGGACCGCACCACACCGACCGGGGAGGTTACGCGGTCCACACCGAATTCCCGCCGCGCTCCGAACAAGACAGTGTCTGCCTCTTAACGGAGAATTACCCGCAATCCTTACGATTCCGGCTCGTGGACCACATGAACCCTCACCATGCGAAGGTCAGCGTCGTCGTCATCGGGTACGACGACGCCGCCCATGTCGCGGACGCCGTGCGCTCGGCGCTCGCGCAGGGCCCGGCCGTCCATGAGGTGATCGCGGTGGACGACCGCTCGACGGACGGCAGCGCGGCCCTCCTCGACGCCCTCGCCGACGCGGAGCCGCGCCTGACGGTGATCCACCGCCCGGCCAACAGCGGAGGCTGCGGCAGCCCGCGCAACGACGGCATCGACGCGGCCACGGCCCCGTACGTGATGTTCCTGGACAGCGACGACGTCCTGCCTCGCGGCGCGGTGGACGCGCTCCTCGGCGCCGCCGAGGAACACCACGTCCAGGTCACGGCGGGACTGTGCGTGCGCCGCGAACTCCCCTCGGGCCGCGAGGTCCCCTGGGAAGGCGCGCTCTACGCGCGGCCCGCCCTGATCCCCCACCCCTCGCACCGCCTCCGTCTCACCCACGACACCCTCTGCGTCAACAAGCTGTACCGCACCGACTTCCTGCGCGAGCACGGCATCCGCTTCCCCGAGGGCCACTACCCCTATGAGGACTTCGTGTTCACCGCGCGGGTGCTGGCCGCCGCGCCGCGCATCGCGCTGATCCCCGACACGGTCTACGTCTGGCACGTCCGGCGCACCGCCGACCGCCTGTCCATCTCGCTCGACCGCGCCGACATCGGCAACTGGCGGGCACGGATCGAGGCCAACCAGGCGGCGTACGAGACCCTCCTGGGCGCGGGGGAGAAGAAGCTCGCGTGGGCCGTGCACGCCAAGTTCCTCGACCACGAGCTGCGGATGTACACGCGCGAGCTGGAACTGCGCACTCCCGAGTACCGCACTGCCTGGTGGGACCTCACGCGCGACTACCTGTCGAAGTTCGACGCGGCCGACTTCACCGTCAACCCGGCCGCCCCCGGCCGTCTCGTCGCCCGCGTGCTCCTCGCCTGCCCCGCCCCGCGCGACCTGCCCCGCCTCAAGGAACTGGCGGCCCGCCCGGCACGGCTGCTCCCGCCCTACACCCGCGCCTCCGACGGCACCCCCGTCTGGTCCTCCGACCTCCCCCAGGTCACCCTGGACCACTTCCTGGACCGGCCGGCCCACCTCCTGCCCGCGGCCGTCGACGCGGAACTGCGGCCCCGCGCGCGGGGCACCCGGCTGCGGCTGCGCCTGCACGAGCTGTACGGGCGGATGGCGGAGGCGGGTCCCGCCTCGGTGGACGTGGAGTTCGTCGACCGCGAGGAGGGACGCGTGGGCCTGACCGGCACAGCGCCCCTGGTGGCCGACCGTTACGGCGACACCTGGTCGGCGGAGACACCGGTGAACCTGTCGGCGCTGGGCGCGGGCACCTGGGATCTGCGCCTGGTCGTGCTCTTTCACGACGGCACGAGCCGGGAGGTGTCGGCGCACGCGCTCGGCGGCCCCGGTCTGCTGAGCCGCCGCGCGATTCCGGACGTCCACCAGGGTGTTCTGCTCGTGCAGCCCTACCGGACGCACGCGGGGGCGCTCGGCCTGCGGACGGCGTCCGGTTGGCGAGGAATGACCGAAGTGGTGTCCCGAAGGCTCCGCCGCCTGCTTCACTGATACGCGGACGCGGAGACTCGACGCGCGAACGCGGACACCGCGGGCGCGCCCCGCCCGTCCCCGGCCGCAGCACACCGCAGCACACCGGACCGAACATGCGACAGCACCACGAGCTCACTGACGAGGGGAACGGCCGCACATGACCTGGCTGATCACCGGCGGCGCCGGCTACATCGGGGCGCACGTCGTCCGCGCGCTGCGCGAGGCGGGCGAACAGGCCGTGGTGTACGACGACCTGTCCACGGGGATCGCGGAGCGGGTGCCCTCGGACGTTCCGATGGTGGTCGGCTCGACCCTGGACGGCGAGCTGCTGGCCCGGACGCTCGCGGAGCACTCCGTCACCGGTGTCGTCCATCTGGCGGCGAAGAAGCAGGTCGGCGAGTCCGTGGACCTGCCCCTGCACTACTACCGGGAGAACGTCGAGGGCCTGCGCGTCCTCCTGGAGGCCGTGACCGCGCCCTCCGCGTCCTCCTCCGTGTCCGCCTTCGTCTTCTCGTCCTCGGCCGCGGTGTACGGAATGCCGGACGTGGAGCTGGTGACGGAGGAGACACCGTGCGTGCCGATGAGCCCGTACGGCGAGACGAAGCTGGCCGGCGAGTGGCTGGTGCGCGCGACCGGCCGCGCCACGGGTCTGTCCACGGCCTCCCTGCGCTACTTCAACGTGGCGGGCGCGGCGGCCCCCGAACTGGCCGACGTGGGCATCTTCAACCTCGTCCCCATGGTCTTCGAGAAGCTGACGGACAACGCCCCGCCGCGCATCTTCGGCGACGACTACCCGACACCCGACGGCACCTGCGTCCGCGACTACATCCACGTGGTCGACCTGGCCGAGGCGCATGTGGCCGCGGCCCGCGCCCTCCGGTCCTCCCCCGGCACCGCCCTGACCCTCAACATCGGCCGCGGCGAGGGTGTCTCGGTTCGCGAGATGATCGACCGCATCAACGCCGTCACCGGCTACGACCGGCCCCCGGTCACCACCCCACGCCGCCCCGGCGACCCGGCCCGCGTCGTCGCCTCCGCCGAGCGCATCTCCGTCGAACTGGGCTGGAAGGCCCGTTACGACGTCGAAGACATGATCACCTCGGCCTGGTCCGGCTGGCTCCGTCACCACCCGGGCGCAAGCCGGACCTGACACGGCCCGGCCCCCGGCCACCGACCCCTTTCCCATCCCAGCCGCCCTCTCGCACTCGCCCAAACCCGCTCGCCCCCTACCCGCTCACCGCCTTACGCTCGCCCCATGACCGCCATCGGCACCATCCTCGGCTCCGCCGTGGGCGACGCGCTGGGCGCGCCGTTCGAGTTCGGCCCGGAAGGCGCGTTCACGCGACGCTTCCCGGCACCCGGGCAGGGCGGGGAGATGTGCGGGGGCGGCGGCTGGGACCCGGGTGAGGCGACCGACGACACACAGATGACCGTCCTGGTCGGCGAGTCGCTGATCCGGCACGGCCGCCTCGAACTCCCGGACATGTTCGACCGGTTCCGGCGGTGGGCGGCGGCCGACCCCAAGGACATCGGCCTGCAGACCGAAGCGGTCCTGACGAGCGGGGACCCCTGGGACATGGCAGCCGCCCTGCACTTCCAGGTCAACCAACGCGCCGCCGGGAACGGCTCGTTGATGCGGGCGTCGACGTCCGCCGTGTTCTTCGCCCCGTACGGCCGGGACGCCACGATGTCCGCCGCCCGCCGCATCGCCGCACTCACCCACGGCGACCGCGCCGCCTGGGAGGGCACGGCGATCCTCCACGAACTGATCCGCGTCGCCCTGCTCGGGCACGACCCCCTCATCGCGCTCCCGGACACCCTCGACGCCGTCCACCCGGACCACCGGGCCCGCTACGCCACGGTCCTCGCCGCCGACTGGCATCCCGACAGGGCAACGGAGTTCAACGGCGCGGTGTGGCCCTGTCTCGGCTCGGCCGTATGGGCGCTGCGGACCACGGACTCCTACGAGGACGCCGTACGCGCGGCGATCGACCTCGGCGGCGACACGGACACCGTCGCGGCGGTGACCGGCGCACTCGCGGGAGCGGTACACGGGGAGGGCGCCTTGCCCGAGCGGTGGACCGAGGCGCTGCACGTACCCCTGCCGGGTTGGGGCGAACGGGTCTTGCGGGCAGCCGAACTCGCTGACCTGGCACGCCGGTTGACGGCGGAACGGCCGACCGGGAACCGGCCCGCCCGGGATGACCGGCCCTGAGCCGGGGGCATCGGAGGTCCCTGAGCGGGGGCCTTCGAGGTCAGAGTGCCTTCAGCGCCGCCGCTGTCGCGCGGGCCAGGCTGGCCAGGTAGCCCTTCGGGACCTTGGGGCCGCGGACCACCACCGCGCGCCAGTAGAGCGGGCCGGACATCAGGTCAAGCGCGAGTTCGACATCGACCCCGTCACGGATCTCGCCCCGCGCGACGGCCGACGCTACGATCCCGTTCGACACCGACTGCTGGCCCTGCCGCAGCGCCTGCTGCATGGCGTCCGCGATCTCGGGATTGCGGGCCGCCTCGGCCTGGAGGTCGGGGATGATCTGGCCGGCGACCGGGTGCCGCAGGGCGCGCGAGGTGACCTCGTACAGCAGCCGCAGGTCGCCCTCCAGGGAGCCGGTGTCAGGAGCGGGAAGCCCCTGGACCGCGACCGCCGAGACCAGGTCGAGCACGAGATGGAGCTTGGAGCGCCAGCGCCGGTAGACCGCGGTCTTGCCGACGCCCGCACGGCGGGCGATGCCCTCGATGGACATCCGGGCGTAGCCGACGGACGCGAGTTCCGCGAAGACGGCGGCGCGGATGGCCTCGGTGACGTCCTCGCGCAGGACGGCCGCGCCGGCGGGAGCCCGGCGACGCGGGGCCTTCCCGGCGGCAGGCGCGGGCGTGGCGGCACTCGCGGCTGTGTCGGCGTTCGTCGTCATACGGACCAGCATAGGGCGTTACGACGAAACGGTTGCGTTCCGACGTCGACTGGGCCTACTCTCGCGTTACGACGATACGGTCCCGTTCCGACGCAAGAAAACGGCAAGAAACGCCGTTGGAATCGTTCGGGACGGACCGCGCGCGCCCCCCACCCCCCGAGCGAAAGCAACGGATGTGAGCCAGGTTCTCAACACACCGCCCCCGACAGCGTCACCGGCCTCCCCCGCCGAGGACGCCGCGGCCCTCGCCGCCCGGTACGGCCTCACCGTCAGCGGCGCACGCCCGAGCCTGCCCGCGTACGTCCGCCAGCTGTGGGCACGGCGCCACTTCATCACCGCCTTCGCCACCGCCAAGCTCACCGCGCAGTACAGCCAGGCGAAGCTCGGCCAGGTCTGGCAGGTGGCGAACCCGCTGCTGAACGCGGCGGTCTACTACTTCATCTTCGGTGTGCTGCTCGGCACCAAGCACGGCGTGCCGGACTTCGTGCCGTTCCTGGTCACCGGCGTCTTCATCTGGACCTTCACCCAGAGCTCGATCATGGCGGGCACCCGGGCGATCTCCGGCAGCCTCGGCCTGGTCCGCGCCCTGCACTTCCCGCGTGCCGCGCTGCCGGTGTCGTACGCCATCCAGCAGCTCCAGCAGCTGCTGTTCTCGATGGCCGCGCTGGTCGTCATCCTGCTCTGCTTCGGTGTGCCGGTGAGCGCGTCGTGGCTGCTCGTCGTGCCCATCCTGACGCTGCAGTTCGTCTTCAACGCGGGCGTGGCGATGGTCATGGCACGCATGGGCGCCAAGACGCCGGACATCGCGCAGCTCATGCCGTTCGTACTGCGCACCTGGATGTACGTCTCCGGTGTCATGTGGAGCATCGCCTCGACGCTCAAGCACAGCCACACGCCGCACTGGGCGATGGTCGCCCTGGAGAGCAACCCGGCCGCCGTCTACATCGACCTGACGCGCTACGCGCTGATCGACAGCTTCCACGCCCACCAGCTGCCGCACCACGTGTGGGCGCTGGCGATCGGCTGGGCCCTGCTCGCCGGAGTCGGCGGCTTCATCTACTTCTGGAAGGCCGAGGAGACGTACGGACGTGGCTGACATGGCTGACACCCTCACGCAGGACGCGCGGCCCCAGGGCGCGACCGGTACCGCCGACGCGCTCGTCCCCACCGTCGTCGTCGACCACGTGGACATCGTCTACCGGGTCAACGGCACCGGCGGGGGGCGGGGCAGCGCCACCGCCGCGCTCAACCGCATGCTGCGGCGCAAGGAGACCGAGAAGGCCGCGGGTGTACGCAAGGTGCACGCCGTCAAGGACGTGTCCTTCATCGCCTACCGCGGCGAGGCCATCGGCCTGATCGGCACCAACGGCTCGGGCAAGTCCACCCTGCTCAAGGCGGTCGCCGGCCTCCTTCCCGTGGAGAACGGCAGGATCTACACCGACGGCCAGCCCGCGCTGCTCGGCGTCAACGCGGCCCTGATGAACGACCTCACCGGCGAGCGGAACGTCTACCTCGGCGGCCTCGCGATGGGCATGTCCCGCGAGCAGATCAGGGGGCACTACCAGGAGATCGTCGACTTCTCGGGCATCAACGAGAAGGGCGACTTCATCACCCTGCCGATGCGGACCTACTCCTCCGGTATGGCGGCCCGGCTGCGCTTCTCCATCGCGGCGGCCAAGGACCACGACGTCCTGTTGATCGACGAGGCTCTCGCCACCGGTGACGCCTCCTTCCAGAAGCGGTCCGAGGCGCGCATCCGCGAGCTGCGCAAAACCGCGGGCACGGTGTTCGTGGTCAGCCACAACAACAAGTCGATCCGCGACACCTGCGACCGCGCGCTCTGGCTGGAGCGCGGCGAGCTGCGCATGGACGGTCCGACCGAGGACGTCCTCAAGGAGTACGAGAAGTTCACGGGCAAGTAGGCACGTGAACTTCTGAGCACGTGAACTTCTGAGCACGCGGACCCAGTGCGCGACGACCTGAGGCGGAGCCGGAAACCGGCTCCGCCTCAGGTCGTCGCTCGCGCCGGTGGCCGCTCAGCGCTCCAGGAACGCGAACAGTCCCTCCCACCTGCGGACGACCTCGTCCGTCGTGAAGCGCTGGATGTTCGCGCGCGCCGCCTCGCCCATGGAGTCCCGCAGGGCCTTGTCGGACATCAGAGTGTCCAGCCGGCGGGCCAGTTCACCGGTGTTGCCGAGGGTGGCCAGCAGGCCGTCCTCACCGTCCCGGATGATCTCGTGGACGCCGGGCGCGCAGTCGAAGGCGGCACACGGCAGACCTGTGGCCATGGCTTCCATGAGGGCGAGCGGGAAACCCTCGCCCCGCGAGGAGAGCACGAAGACCGAGCCGCTGCGCAGCGCACCCGGCACATCGCTCGTCCGCCCCATCCAGTCGACGCAGTCGTCGAGCCCGAGGGCCGTGCACTGCTTCTTCAGGATCTCCTCGTCCTCGCCGGAGCCGTAGATCCGCAGCCGCCAGTCGGGGTGGCCCGGGGCGGTCTCGGCCCAGGCGTCGAGGAGCATGTCGATGCCCTTCTGGTCGTGCAGCCGGCCGACGCTGACGACGACGTTCCCGGTGCGCGGCGAGGGCACCTCGGGCATGAACGGAAGGGGGTTCGGCATGAAGGACGCGTTGTTCATGCCCTGCCCGATCCACAGGTCGGCGTCCTCGCGGGTGAGGGCCAGCATCCGGTCGACGTCCTTGTAGTGCTTCAGGACCCGCCTGAAGCGTGAGGTCTTCCGGGAGTACTCGAAGGACTCGTGGCTCATCCCGATGACGGTCAGCCCGTCGGTGTCGGCGAGCGCCACCCATTCCATGGCCCACACCTGGGTGACGATCACGACGGCGCCGGGCCGGGCGGCCCGGAACAGCGCGGTCAGCTCGGCGGCCCGCTCCCGCATGCCCGCCGCCCGCTCGGCCCGCAGCCTCCGCCTGTTGAGGTCGAGCCGCCCCTTGAGTCCGCGCGCCGGTCCGACGCTCGGCGGATGGACGTCGTACAACGTCGTGGTGGGGTACGGCACTTCGCCCAGATCCTGGGGGACGGCGGGCTCGGTGACGCCCACGACGTGCACACGGTGACCGCGCTCGGTGAACAGCCGGGCCATCTGGTGCGACCAACTGGTCACCCCGCCGAGCTCGTCGACGCTGTTCGAGACGAAGAAGATGTCCCGCTGCGCATGGCCGGTCATCCACGCCTCCATTTTCCGAAGAACTCGTCGACGACACTCCGGGCCGCCGTCCCCTTGTCGTACTCGCCGAACTCGGCGGTGAACTGCTCGCGTCTGGGCCCGTACTTGACGGTCTGTTCCTCCAGCGACGCGAGCACCGCGTGCAGTTCGTCCTCGGTCCGCACCACGGGTCCCGGCGCCCGCTCCAGCAGGTCGAAATAGGTTCCGCGGCCCTCGTGCACATACGCGTCGTAGTCGTACACGAAGAAGAACAGGGGGCGGTCGAGAAGGGCGTAGTCGAACATCACGGACGAGTAGTCGGTGATCAGCCCGTCGGCGAGGGCCAGCAGCGGGGTCACGTCGTGGTGCGCGGTGACGTCGACGACACGGCCGCGCACGGAGGGCGGGAGCACGACGTGGTTCAGGTAGTGGGAGCGGACGAGGAGGACATAGCGGTCGCCGAACGCGTCGGCGAAACGCTCGACGTCGAAGGGCAGCTCGAACCGCCGCTGTCCGCTGCCGCGACTGCGGAAGGTCGGGGCGTACAGGAGGATCTGCTTGTCCTCGGGGATGCCCAGCTCGGCGGCGAGCGGGCCGCGTTCACGCCGCCCGCCGGTCTCCTCCCGCTGTCTCGCCTGCACGAGCGCGTCGTTCCGCGGGTAGCCGACCCGCAGCAGGGTCCGCTCCTGGAGCCGGAACGCCCGCGCGAGGGTGCGCACATCGTGTTCGGAGCGGATCAGGAACCGGTCGAAGCGGTCCAGCGTGCGCTGCTGTTCGGCCTGCTCCTCACGGGACTTGAGCTTCCACTCGGGCTCGTCGAAGCCCATCCGCTTGAGCGCGGAGCCGTGCCACGTCTGGATGTACGTCGTGTCCGGCCGCTTGGTGAGCTTCAGCGGGTAGCTCTGGTTGTCGACCCAGAACTCGGCCTGCGCGAGCGCCCTGAGGTAGGGCAGGGACCAGCGGCGTACGAGGGTGGCGTCGTCCGGGAAACCGGCCGGAGTGCCGGCGTGCGCCCAGACCGCCTGGAACTCCACGCCCTGGCGGCGCATCTCCTCGTAGATCGCCCGGGGGCTGTCGCTGTACTGGCGGCCCAGGTGGCTCTCGAAGACGACGAGCCCCTTCCGGACGGGCAGCCGGCTGAACACCTCGTGGTAGAGGCGGATCTTCGTCTCCCCCGAGGTGAGCTTCTTGCGCAGGGAACGGGCCTTGCGGTAGCTCGTCTTGGCGAGCGTGCCGGCCCGGCCGTGCACACCGCGCTGCACGAGGACGTTCGTCTTCTTGTCGGGGACCAGCCGGAAGGACAGGTGCCCACGCGAGGAGACGACCGGCTCGATGCGGTCGGCGACCAGCCGGGTGAGCCGAGGCCGGACGGGCAACTGTCCGGCGGCCAGGTCGGGTTCGGCCGCGGTGAGCCGGGTGGTGGTGCGTACGCCGTCGACGTCGAGGTGAAGCCGTACGTCCCACACCGCGTCCACGATGCCCAGCGGCCGCACGGCCGCGAGGTCCGCCGAGGTCTCCCAGGCGACGGACTCACCCGCGTGCCGCACGCTCGCCACGGGGAAGCGGAAGGTCTGGAATCGCACTCCGGGACGGCGGGCGTAGAACTCCAGTTCTCCGGTGAGCCGGGCGCCGGGCGGGATCACACCGAGCGGGTTGGTGATGCGCCCGGCGAGCCGGACCGTTCCGCCGGTGCTCCCGTACGAGGTCAGCGCGTTGCGGAGGAACATCTTGTCGACCGGCTTGACGTGGTGACCGAGGTCGGTGACGTCCAGGACGTGCCGGCCGAAGGGGTCGTCGAGATGCTCGGCGCACCAGTACACCCGGCCGTCGCGCTCGACGAGCGGCGAGGAGATCTTGTCGCGGTTGGCGAGCGTGTCCACGGCCGGCAGCAGGTTTTCCCAGTCGCTCACCTGGAGGAGATAGGCGCAGATGGCGTGGACGGGCTCGGCCTCGTCGAAGGCGGCGCGGTCGATCGACTCCAGATACTGCCGGGCGATCGCCGCGAACTCCTCACGGAAGGCGGCGTCACGGAAGGGCAGTTCGCGCATGTGCAGCACGAGGTCGTGCTTGAGGAACTTGACGTCCTTGGCGAACTTCAGCTCCAGGAGTCCCTTGTCCGCGAGGAGTTGGTCGACCCGCCGGTGGATCTCCATGCGGTGCGTGAAGTTGGCGATCTCGTCACGCCGGTTGCTGATGGATTTCGCCTCGGCCTTGTCGGCGACCCGCCAGTCGTACACCCGGTTGGGGATGAGGGTGATGCGGCGGGCGGTGGCGTACGCCTGGGCGGAGAAGAGCAGGTCCTCGTAGTGGATGCCGACCGGGAAGCGCAGCCCCTCGTCGAGCAGGAACCGCCGGCGGTAGCACTTGTTGGTCGACAGGGTGTCGAAGACCAGCAGGTCGGGCAGCTCGGAGATCGACTCCAGGGTGCGGGTGCGCTCGTACAGCCAGGGGTACCACTTGACCTCCTTGCCGGCGCGCGAGTCGACGTGCACGCGCACGCAGAGGCCGGAGACCAGGTCCGCGCCGGTGTCCTCGGCGGCCTCCAGCATGTTGCGGCAGGCGTTGGGCTCAAGGACGTCGTCGCTGTCGAGGAAGATCAGGTAGGTGCCGCGAGCCTCGGTGATACCGCGGTTGCGGGGGGCGCCGCAGCCGCCGCTGTTCTCGGGCAGCTGGTAGGCACGGACCCGGCCGGGGTGGGCCGCGGCCAGTTGGCGCGCCACCTCGTACGAGCCGTCGGTGCTGCGGTCGTCGACGACGACGACCTCGACGTCGTGCAGCGTCTGGTCCAGGACGGAGCGCACGGCGGTGGTCAGCCGAGCGGCGTCGTTGTAGACGATGACGACCACGGAGACGGCCGGCCGGTCCGGCCCGGATCCGGCGGACCCGGCCGCGGAGGCGGCGGGCTCGGGCGCGCACTCGGACGGCTCCCTCCCCTGCCCGGGAGGCTCCGCCCGGTGCTCGGACGGCCCGGGCCCGCTCGGGGAGGGGTCCGCCCCGGGGTCGACGGGCTCGGTCCCGTGTTCGGCATACGCGCTACGTTGATCCACATTCATCCCAATAATCGTAGACATCGCGCCCCACTCAGGGACGCTATCGACCGTTCTTTGCGTGTTGGAAGACCCAAGTCCGGTACACGACGAAACGGAACGCCGAGGCCAGCACGATCGACAGCGCCTTGGCGACGTTCGAGCCGAGCGGACCGCTCATCCCCAGGCCGTGATAGCCGAGATAGAACAACACGCTCTCCATGACGACACCGAGTCCGCTGAACGCGAAGAAGAGGGCGATCTGGCGCCGGGTGCGTGAGGCCCGGTCCCGGTAGGCGAAGAAGCGGAAGCCGAGGTAGTTCGTCCCCATGGCGACACAGCTGGCGACCACCGTGGCGGCCATCGGCGCCCAGTTCAGGCCGTGCAGCGCCAGGTTGAAGACGAGGATGTTGACGACGACCCCACTGCCGCCGACGACCGAGAAGCGGACCACTTCCAGGACCAGGCGGCCGCCCTTCCGGGCCTTGGCCTCGGGAGCCTTGGGAGCCCTCCGAGGACCGATGACGGGCGGCGTCGCCGCAGGGGCCCGCCTTTCGGTGAGGTGCGCAGTCACGGGTCCGGTTCCTCCACACGTCTGTCCGTCGCTGAGCCGGCGGTCGGGCCGTCAGTCGAGCCAACCTTAAGCTAAATGTCCTATTTACCAGGTATAGGTAAATTACGAGCCGGAGTTTCGCCAGAGATCGGCAAGAAAGTGTGACTGCAGCCCCACACGCAACAGGGGCGCCCCGGGTCGATATGACCCGGGGCGCCCCTGTTGCGTGTAGTTCCCGGGCAGCAACGCCCGGGAACTACCTCTTGGGAACCACCGTCTAGGAGTGCGTACGCAACAGTGTCCGCATCGTCCGCATCGCCACCGACAGGTTGGCGAGGTCGAACGAGTCCGAACCCTGGATCTCCTCCAGCGTCGTGCGGGCCCGTCCGAGGATCGCCGTGTTCTTCTCCTGCCAGGCCTCGAAGCGCTGCTCGGGAGTGGAGGTCCCGTTGCCCACCGCGAGAACATCGGCGGTGAGGGCCGCGTGGGCCGCGTACAGGTCCTCGCGGATCGACGCGCGGGCCATGGACTGCCAGCGGTCGGCACGCGGCAGCTCGATGATGCGGTCCATGAGCTGGGTGATGCTCAGACGGTCGGCGAGGTCGTAGTAGACCTCGGCGACGGCCATCGGGTCCTTGCCCGTGCGGTCGGCCACCGAGACGATGTCCAGCGCCGGGAACGCGGAGGAGAACCCGGCGACGCGGGTGGCGAGTTCGTCCGGCACGCCGGCGCTCGACAGCTCGTCGTAGATCTGCTGGTACCACTCCAGGTCCGCGCCACGCAGCAGCTTGGGCAGCTCCGACCACACGTGCTCGACACCGTCACTGAAGAAGGTGATCGTTTCGGCGAGCTGGAGCGGCTGCGGCCGGTTGTTGAGCAGCCAGCGCGTGCCGCGCTCGACGAGACGGCGCGAGTGGAGCCGGATCCGGGTCTGGACGTCGGCGGCGACCACATTGTCGAGCGCCTCCACCGCGTCCCACACCGCGCTGGAGTTGAAGATCGCGCGGGCCGCGGTCTGCGCCCGGACGATCTCCTCCAGCGAGGCGCCCGTCTCCTCGCGCAGGCGGTGCAGGAAGCTCGTACCGCCCGTGTTGACCGTGTCGTTGACCAGGACGGTCGTCACGATCTCGCGGCTCAGCGCGTGCCCTTCGATCTGCTCGCGGAACTTGTCGCGCAGCGCCGTCGGGAAGTACGCGTGCAGCAGGCTCTGCAGATACGGGTCGTCGGGCAGCGAGGTGGCGAGCAGCTCGACGGAGACCGTGATCTTCGTGTAGGCGAGGAGGACCGCCGTCTCCGGACCGGTCAGACCCTGACCGGCGTTGAGCCGCTCGCGGATCTGCCGCTCGCTGGGCAGGAACTCCAGGGCCCGGTCGAGGTGCCCCTCACGGACCAGATGGCGCAGGAACCGCTGCTGGGCGTGGAGCATGCTCGGGGACTGGGCCAGCGCGTTGGAGATCGCCACGTTCTGCGCGTAGTTGTTGCGCAGCACCAGGGCGCCGACCTCGTCGGTCATCTCGGCGAGCAGCTTGTTGCGCTGCTTGACGGTCAGATCGCCGTTGGCCACCACCGCGTTGAGCAGGATCTTGATGTTCACCTCGTGGTCGGAGGTGTCCACGCCCGCGCTGTTGTCGATGGCGTCGGTGTTGATCCTGCCGCCGTGCTGGGCGAACTCGATCCGGCCGAGCTGGGTCAGCCCCAGGTTGCCGCCCTCGCCGACGACCTTGACGCGCAGGTCGCCGCCGTCGACGCGGATCGCGTCGTTGGCCTTGTCGCCGACGTCCGCGTGCGACTCGGCGGACGACTTCACGTAGGTGCCGATGCCGCCGTTCCACAGCAGGTCGACGGGCGCCTGGAGGATCGCCTTCATCAGGTCGGCCGGCGTCATCTTCGCGGCGCCGGAGTCGAGACCGAGGGCCTCACGGACGTGCGCGTTGACCGGGATGGCCTTGGCCGTGCGCGGGAAGACGCCGCCGCCGGCCGAGATCAGCTCGGTGTTGTAGTCGGCCCACGAGGAGCGCGGCAGCTCGAAGAGGCGGCGGCGCTCGGCGTACGAGGTCTCCGCGTCCGGGGTGGGGTCGATGAAGATGTGCCGGTGGTCGAACGCGGCGACCAGGCGGATGTGCTCGGAGAGCAGCATGCCGTTGCCGAACACGTCGCCGGACATGTCTCCGACGCCGACCACGGTGAAGTCCTGCGTCTGGGTGTTGACGCCGAGCTCCCGGAAGTGCCGCTTCACGGACTCCCAGGCGCCGCGGGCGGTGATGCCCATCTTCTTGTGGTCGTATCCGGCGGAGCCGCCGGAGGCGAACGCGTCACCCAGCCAGAAGTCGTACGCCTGGGCGACCTCGTTGGCGATGTCCGAGAACGTCGCGGTGCCCTTGTCGGCGGCGACCACGAGGTAGGTGTCGTCCTCGTCGTGCCGGACGACGTCGGTGGGCGGGACGATCTCGCCGGCCACCATGTTGTCCGTGATGTCGAGCAGCGCGGAGATGAAGGTCCGGTAGCTGCGGATGCCCTCGGCCAGCCAGGCGTCGCGGTCCACGGACGGGTCGGGAAGCTGCTTGGCGACGAAGCCGCCCTTGGCGCCGACGGGCACGATGACGGTGTTCTTCACCATCTGCGCCTTGACCAGACCGAGGATCTCCGTACGGAAGTCCTCACGCCGGTCGGACCAGCGCAGACCACCGCGCGCGACCTTGCCGAAGCGCAGGTGCACTCCCTCGACACGCGGCGAGTACACCCAGATCTCGAACGCCGGGCGCGGCGCCGGGAGGTCCGGGATCGCCGTCGGGTCGAACTTCATGGAGACGTACTCGTGCGGCTTGCCGCCGACCGCCTGCTGGAAGAAGTTCGTGCGCAGGGTCGCCTTGATCAGGTTGAGGAATGACCGCAGGATCCGGTCCTCGTCCAGCGAGGCGACCTGGTCGAGCGCCGCGTCCAGCTCCTCCAGCAGGGCGTCGGTCAGCTCGACACCGGCGCGCTGGCGCTCCGGCGACATCCGCGCCTCGAACAGCGAGATGAGCAGCCGGGTGGTGTGGACGTTGTTGCGGAGGGTGTCCTCCATGTAGTCCTGGCTGAAGGTGGAACCGGCCTGGCGCAGGTACTTCGCGTAGGCGCGCAGCACCATCGACTGCCGCCAGGTCAGTCCGGCGCTCAGCACGAGGGCGTTGAAGCCGTCGTTCTCGGCCTGACCGGTCCAGGTGGCGGCGAAGGCCTCCTGGAACCGCTCGCGGCCGTCGTCGCCGAGGTAGTCGCCGTTGCCGTTCAGAGACTTGGGCAGGCGCAGCCCGAAGTCGTAGATCCACGCCGTCGTACGGTCCGAGCAGCGCAGTTCGTACGGCCGCTCGTCGGTGACCTCGACGCCCATGCGGTTCAGGGCGGGCAGCACCGCGGAGAGCGAGACCTGCTCACCGGTGCGGTAGATCTTGAAACGGCGCTCGCCGGGCGCCGCGCCCACCGGCTCGTAGAGGCTGAGCGCGAAGTCCTTGCTGAGCTCCTGCCCGAGCGCCTGGAGGTGGACCAGGTCGGCGACGGCGGAGCGCGGGGAGTGGTCGGCCTTGTAGCCCTCGGGGAAGGCGTTGCCGTACCGGCGCAGCAGTTCGGCGGCGCGCTCCTCGCCGCATTCGGCGGTCAGCGCCTCCGCGAAGCCGTCGGCCCAGGAGCGGGCGGCCTCGACGAGTCGCGCCTCGATGCGCTCCTTGTCGGAGTCGGAGAGCTGCGGCAGCTCGGTGCCCGGCTCGACGCGGACCACGAAGTGCAGCCGGGACAGGATCGACTCGGTGTTCCAGGCCGTGAAGTCGACGCTGGTGCCGTTGAGCTCTTCCTTGAGGATGTCGATGATCCGCAGGCGCACACCGGTGGTGTAGCGGTCGCGCGGGAGGTAGACGAGCGCCGAGTAGTAGCGCCCGTACTCGTCCTGGCGCAGGTAGAGCCGCAGCCGGCGCCGCTCCTGGAGGTACAGGACGGACGTGACGATCGCCCGGAGCTCGTCGGCGGGGGTCTGGAACAGCTCGTCGCGCGGGTACGTCTCCATGATCTGGAGGAGGTCGCGCCCGTCGTGGCTGTTGGGCGAGAACCCGGCGCCGCGCAGGACTTCCTCGACCTTGCGGCGGACTACGGGCACCCGGCGCACGGACTCGGTGTACGCGGCGGAGGAGAACAGGCCCAGGAAGCGGCGCTCCCCGATGACGTCACCGTTCTCGTCGAACTTCTTGACCCCGACGTAGTCCAGGTACGAGGGCCGGTGGACGGTGGCCCGGCTGTTCGCCTTGGTCAGGATCAGCAGCTTGTGCTCGCGGGCCTTGGCGCGGGCGTCGGCCGGCAGCCGCTCGAAGGACGGGCTGACCGGGTGGCTGTCGTCGCCGCCGTGCGGCGGGTCGGAGCGCAGGATGCCGAGCCCGGTACCGGGGACCGCGGCCAGCGAGTCGTCTTCGCGCAGCTGGTACTCGCGGTACCCGAGGAAGGTGAAGTGGTCGCCGGAGAGCCAGCGCAGCAGTTCCCGGGCCTCCTCGACCTCCTGGTCGCGCAGATCGTCGGCGGTCGGCTCCTTGGGGAGCTCCTCCGCGATCCGCAGCGCCGCGTCGCGCATCTTCTCCCAGTCCTCGACGGACTCACGGACGTCGGACAGGACGCGCAGCAGGTCGATGGTGATCTGCTTCAGATCGGCCCGGTCGGTCTCCCGGTCGATCTCTACGTGGATCCACGACTCGACGTGCGCGTCGTGCGGCAGTTCCTCGGCGGAGGGCCGCGCGGGCAGCACGTCGATGAGCTTGCCGGTGAGGTCCCGCCGTACGACGAACTGCGGGTGGATGACGACGTGGATGCCGCGCCCCTGGCGGGACAGCTCGTTGGTCACCGAGTCGACGAGGAAGGGCATGTCGTCCGTGACCACCTCGACGACGGAGTGGCTGCAGGTCCAGCCGTTCTCCTCGACGGTGGGTGTGTGCACGCGCACGTTGGCCGTGCCCTGCGGGCGGTTCTCGGCCAGTCTGTAGTGGGAGAAGGCCGCTCCGAAGACGTCGACCGGGTCGCGGTCGGTGAGGTCCTCCGGGGCCGTGTGCAGGTAGTAGCGCTGGAGGAACGCGAGCACGGTGTCCCGGTCAGGGGTGCCCTCGTCCGTCGTCCCAGTCGGTAGGTGCCCCCCGACCGGGCTGTTCTCAGCTACCCGGGCGGCCCGTTCGAGCAGCTCGGCCTTGGCTTCGTCCAGCTTGGTCTGCATTGTCCTCTGGCTCCTGTCGCGCGCCGTTGCGTGACGTTGAAGGAAGTACGGTCTCGTCGCTTCCGACGCAACGCCGCGACGCGGGGTGTCCGGTCTGCTTCGACGCTATGCCGCAAGGTGAGATGGGCGGAGGGGTATCGGCCATTCTCGACGCCCCCGGAGACTGTGACGCTGCTCTCGGCGACGTCCGTGCCCGGGGTGCCATCGACGTACGGAGTGCGTGGCCGTGGGCGCTCGCCGCGTTTCCGCTCGCGCATACGGCCGTCGCCATGATCCCGTCCCGCCCGTGAAGATCAGCGATTGCCGCCCGGTCACGGATGTCGTCCGTGCGCTCCGGGCGCGGGGCAGGGGCGACGATGCCCCCGCGAGATATCGCGCTGATCACGCCACCAGGCTATCGCCCCCGACCCGGGGGTCGTCATGAGCCGTATGTGTACAAAACCAGGGGTGGAACTTTGACACTATGCACAGGGACGAATGGGGCGATGGCGTGCAGTGCGGGCCGACTGCGAGCTACCGTCGTCCTACGGGCAGTGTTCTGCCCCTTGGCAAGCACCTCCCCCGGAGGCAGGTTGACCGGGACGACCACGGAACGCGCAAGGACGGCCGACGGGAGCGCAGCACCATGGCAGCGAAGATCCTCATTGTCACCGGCGACGCGGCGGAGTCACTGGAAGTCCTCTACCCCTACCAGCGCCTGCGCGAGGAGGGCTACGAGGTCCACATCGCGGCCCCCACCCGCAAGAAGCTGCAGTTCGTGATCCACGACTTCGAGCCCGGCTTCGACACCTACACCGAGAAACTCGGCTACACCTGGCCCGCGGACCTCTCGTTCGCGGAGGTCGACCCCGGCGCGTACGTCGCCCTGGTCATTCCGGGGGGACGCGCCCCGGAGTACCTCCGCAACGACCTCGAACTCCGCAAGATCCTGAAGGCCTTCTTCGACGCGGACAAGCCGGTGGCCCAGATCTGCCACGGTCCCCTGCTGACCGCGGCCGTCGACAGCCTCAGCGGCCGCCGCGTCACGGCGTACCCCGCGCTGGAACTCGACATGCAGGCGGCGGGCGCGACCTTCCAGGACGCGGAGGCGGTCGTCGACGGCACCCTGGTCTCCGCCCGCGCCTGGCCGGACCACTCGGCCTGGATGCGCGAGTTCCTCAAGGTGCTGCGCTCGAAGGCCCCGGTGAACTGACGCGCCGCGACCGCGCGGGGGCCGGCACACGGCCCCCGCCCGGCTCCCGCACCGCCCCTCGGCCGGGTCCCCCTGAGACCCTGCGCCAAGTCGCCGCCCAGACCCCGACGCCGGGCCCCTGGGCAGACCAGCCGGCAAGCTCCTGGGGAGACCTTCAGGCCGCCAGTCGCCCGGCCTCCTCGACCGCCTCCTCCAGGCTGTCCACCACGGGCACACCGACCTCCTCCAGACTGGCGCGGCTGTGGGAACCCCCGGTGTAGAGGACCGCCCCGGCGCCGACATGCCGTGCGGCCATCGCGTCGTCCGCGGCGTCGCCGATCACCACCACGCGGGCCGGCTCGACACCCGCGATCGCCGCGAGGTGTCGCACCATGTGCTCGGCCTTGCTGCCGCCGGAGGGCCCGGTCCGCCCGTCGACCCGTACGAAGTGCGGCTCGATCCCGAAGCCCCGCACCAGCGGGACCAGCTCCTCGTGCCCGTACAGGCTCAGGAGGGACTGGCTGCGACCCGCCGCCTCCCACCCGGCGAGCAGCGCGGGCACCCCGGCGGTGAGCTCGCACGCCCTGCGGTGCTCGGCGTAGTACCGCTGGAAGGTCTCGTCCATGACCTGCCACTCGGCGTCCGTGGGCAGCCGCCCCATCAGCCGCTCGTAGAACCTCGGCACGGGCACGCAGTACAACGCCCGGTACCGCTCCAGCGTGATCGGCTCAAGCCCCAGTTCCGCGAATGCCGCGTTCGTCGCTCCGATGATCGCGTCATTGTCGTGGAACAGCGTGCCGTTCCAGTCCCACACAATGTGGGCGTTTCCTTGCTTCCCCATGCCAAGAACGTACCCGCCGCCGCTGACAACGCTTCATCGCGCCCGGAAAGCGGGCGGTTACTCCCCGAGTCCGACCAGGTTGGGGATCTCCTGCGTGGCGAACCACAGCAGTACGTGGTCCTCGGCCCCGTCGACCACGAACTGTGCGTCGTCGTCCCCGACGTCCGCCGCGCCCAGCGCGGCCGCGGCCGCGGTCACATCCGCCTCGGCGTCCACCGAGTCGACGTGCACGGCGGCCGCCTTGGACAGCGGCACGTCCTGGGAGACCCGCACCTCGCCGAGCGCCGCGGGATCGAGTCCCCGGTCGGGGTCGGCGGCCGCGGCCCGGTCCGGAACGTCGACCGCGACGACGACCCGGCGCCGAACGGCCCCCGGATCGACTGCCAGGAGCCGCAGCGAGGCCAGCGCGGCGCGGCTCAGTGCCGCGTACTCCAGTTCCTCGATGTCGTCGGAGAGGTACCACTCGCGCAGGGCGGGCGTGACCGCGTACGCGATGAAGGGCCCCGCCACCAGCTCCCCCGTCTTGTACGCCTCGGCGAGACCGGAGAGGGTCAGGGGGACGTAGACGCGCATGGCTGGCCGCTTTCGTAGTCGTGGCTCCGAGGGTCACGCGGTCCGGGCACTCCGGGGAGGGGGGTCCCGCGCCTCCGGGGAGGGCCTTCAGGATACGTGCGGGCGTCCCCTTTCGAGTTCCGGGCCGCACCCTCCGTGGCGTCCACTCCGCGCCCGCGATTCACCCGGTACTCCCCTTCGCCGCCAAGGGCCACGCCACTCGCGGCAACCCTGATAGGTGAATTCCCCGGCCACCGCGACACGCGCCCACCGTCGTTGCGCGGGCCCGCTCCCGCCTCGTACAAGATCCCCAGCACGAAAGTTACCGACCGGTATCAATCGGCCCAACGACGAGCGGGGACGACATATGAACAAGGTGATGACCAGGACAAGGCGCCACCCGGGCACCCGTCCGCCCGGCCGTCAGGACACCCGGCGCCCCGGCGGCACCCCGCCCCGCACCCCGGGCAGGGGCACTCCCGCCGGGCCCCCGGGCGGCAGCCCGCCGCAGGACACGGGCTCGTCCCCCACGCGCCCCGCGAGCGCCCTGTCGGCCCCGCGCACGGACACGGGCCATGCGGCGTCCGCGGTGGCACCGGCGGCGGCCGGAAGCCGGTCGCCGGCTGTACCGGCACCGGCCACCGGCGCTGCCGCGGTGGCACGACGCACGGGTCACCCGGCCACGGGACCCGGCGGCAGCCGGTCCCCGGCGACGGCGCGAGGCGGAGCCCGGCCGTTCGCCACGGCGTCCGCCGAAGCGCCTCGGAGCCCCGCTCCCCAGCCCCGCCCCACCGATGTCTTCGCCGAGCGTCTGCTGGCCGTACTGAGCGGTGCGCGCCCCGTCCACTGCATGCTGCGCCACACCGCGGGCCGCGCCTACGACGAACTGGCCTGGCTCGCCGAACGCGGCCCCCTTCGCACCCGCGGCACCCGCCCCGTCGTGCGGGACATCGGCTACTACGTCGCACGCCCCGGCGCCGTCGAGGCCTTCGCCCGCATCGGCGCCGGGGACCAGCTCCGCGCCATGGCCTTCCGGCTGGAGCAGGGCCCCGACCTCCGCTGGCGCTGCACGGCGATCGAACTCGGCGGCCCCCGCATGCCCCGAGCGAACGACTGAACGACCCCGGCCCCGCGGCCCGCAACCTGCGGCACATGCGAAGGGCCGGGGGCTCCGGCGAACACGAAGGGCCGGGCACCAGGTGCCCGGCCCTTCGCTCTACCGGTCGCGCGCGGCGGCAGTCACCGGCCGCCCGCGACCCTCACTCACTTCTTGCGGCGACGCGACGCGCCCTTCTGCGCCTTGCGGCGCTCCGCGCGCGTGAGGCCGTCCGCCTCCGAGCGCACGGGCTCGTCGTCGCTGGCGAAGTCGCCCTCGATGACGCCACCCTCGCCGTCCACGGTCGGCGCGGAGAAGTGCAACCGGTCCGGCCGCTGCGGGGCGTCGAGCCCCTTGGCGCGGATCTCGGGTCGCATCCCGCCCGCGGGGACCGCTTCCTTCTTGGCGAGGGACGGCGCGGAGTCCTCGACCAGGACCTCCTCGACCTGCTGCTCGACCTGGACCTCCAGGTTGAACAGGTAGCCGACGGACTCCTCCTTGATGCCGTCCATCATGGCGCTGAACATGTCGAAGCCCTCGCGCTGGTACTCGACCAGCGGGTCCTTCTGGGCCATCGCACGCAGGCCGATGCCCTCCTGGAGATAGTCCATCTCGTAGAGGTGCTCGCGCCACTTGCGGTCCAGGACCGACAGCACGACCCGGCGCTCCAGCTCACGCATGATCTCGGAGCCGAGCTGCTCCTCGCGGGCCGCGTACTGGTCGTGGATGTCGTCCTTGATGGAATCGGAGATGAACTCGGCGGTCAGACCGGCACGGTCGCCGACCGTCTCCTCCATCTCGTCGACAGTGACCTTCACCGGGTAGAGCTGCTTGAAGGCGCCCCACAGCCGGTCGAGGTCCCACTCCTCGGCGAAGCCCTCGGCGGTCTCCGCCCCGATGTAGGCGTCGATGGTGTCGTCCATGAAGTGCTGGATCTGCTCCTCGAGGTCCTCGCCCTCCAGGACGCGACGGCGCTCGCCGTAGATGACCTCGCGCTGCCGGTTGAGCACCTCGTCGTACTTCAGGACGTTCTTGCGGGTCTCGAAGTTCTGCTGCTCGACCTGCGACTGGGCGGACGCGATGGCACGCGTGACCATCTTGTTCTCGATCGGCACGTCGTCCGGCACGTTCGCCATCGACATGACGCGCTCGACCATCTGTGCCTTGAACAGGCGCATCAGGTCGTCGCCCAGGGAGAGGTAGAAGCGGGACTCGCCCGGGTCGCCCTGACGGCCGGAACGACCGCGCAGCTGGTTGTCGATACGCCGCGACTCGTGGCGCTCGGTGCCGAGTACGTAGAGGCCGCCGAGGTCCTTGACCTCTTCGAACTCCGCCTTCACGGCCTTCTCGGCACGCTCCAGGGCGGCGGGCAGCGCGGCCGCCCACTCCTCGATGTGCTCCTCGGGGTCGAGGCCGCGCTGGCGCAGCTCCGCCTCGGCGAGGTCGTCGGGGTTGCCGCCGAGCTTGATGTCCGTACCGCGGCCGGCCATGTTCGTGGCGACCGTGACGGCACCCCTGCGGCCGGCCTGGGCGACGATCGTCGCCTCCCGGTCGTGCTGCTTCGCGTTCAGCACCTCGTGCTGGATGCCGCGCTTGGAGAGCTGCTGCGAGAGGTACTCGGACTTCTCGACCGAGGTGGTGCCGACCAGGATCGGCTGACCCTTCTCGTGCTTCTCGGCGATGTCGTCGACGACCGCCTCGAACTTGGCGACCTCGGTGCGGTAGATCAGGTCGGACTGGTCCTTGCGGACCATCGGCCTGTTGGTCGGGATCGGGACGACGCCGAGCTTGTAGATCTGGTGGAACTCGGCGGCCTCGGTCATCGCCGTACCGGTCATGCCGGAGAGACCCGGCATTTCCTTGCCGTTGTGGTCGTGGCGCTTGTAGAGGCGGAAGAAGTTCTGAAGGGTGATCGTGGCGAGCGTCTGGTTCTCGTCCTTGATGTCCACCCCTTCCTTCGCCTCGATCGCCTGGTGCATGCCCTCGTTGTAGCGGCGGCCGGCGAGGATACGACCGGTGTGCTCGTCGACGATCATGACTTCGCCGTCGATGACGACGTAGTCCTTGTCCTTCTTGAACAGTTCCTTCGCCTTGATGGCGTTGTTCAGGTAACCGACGAGCGGGGTGTTCACCGACTCGTAGAGGTTGTCGATGCCCAGCCAGTCCTCGACCTTGGCGACGCCGGGCTCGTGGATGGCGACGGTGCGCTTCTTCTCGTCGACCTCGTAGTCGCCGGTCTCCTCGATGCCCTTCAGGGAGTTGCCGGGCTCACCCTTCTTGAGGCGGGTGACCAGCTTGGCGAAGTCGCCGTACCACTTCGTGGCCTGGTCGGCCGGGCCGGAGATGATCAGCGGCGTACGGGCCTCGTCGACCAGGATGGAGTCGACCTCGTCGACGATCGCGAAGTTGTGGCCGCGCTGGACGAGCTCGTCCTGGGACCACGCCATGTTGTCGCGCAGGTAGTCGAAGCCGAACTCGTTGTTCGTGCCGTACGTGATGTCGCACGCGTACTGCTCGCGGCGCTGGGCCGGAGTCATGTTGGCGAGGATGCACCCGACCTCGAGGCCGAGGAACTTGTGGACGCGGCCCATCATTTCGGAGTCGCGCTCGGCCAGGTAGTCGTTGACCGTGATGAGGTGGACGCCGGCTCCGGAGAGAGCGTTCAGATACGCGGGCAGGGTGCCGACGAGCGTCTTGCCCTCACCGGTCTTCATCTCCGCGACATAGCCGAGGTGGAGCGCGGCGCCACCCATCATCTGCACGTCGTAGTGACGCTGGCCAAGGGCGCGCTTGGCAGCCTCACGGACGGTGGCGAAGGCCTCGGGCAGCAGGTCGTCGAGGCTTTCGCCGTCGGCGTACCGCTGCTTGTACTCATCGGTGAGGGCCCTCAGCTCGGCGTCGGAGAGGTTGACGAAGTCCTCTTCGATGGAGTTGACCTGGTCCGCGATGCGGTGCAGTTTGCGCAGGATCTTGCCTTCGCCTGCACGCATGATCTTTGAGAGGACGGACACGGGGGTTTGTCTCCTTGCCGGTCGGGCCTGGGACGGTCGGTTTCAAATGACAGTTTCAAATCACAGCTTGAGCAACGGCCATCGTAAGCGAGGACCACACCGCGCCGGGAGGTCTGCAAGTGACAGCCACCAGGACAACGGGCAGGGCCCGCCTAAGGTGCCGCGTCCACACAGCGAAAAGTAGCGAACCGCTCACTCAGGGCAAAGGAATGGCGTCCTTCCGGATGCCCGAGCAGAATCGGCCGATGGACCCCGTCACGCTGACCACCGACCGTCTCGTCCTGCGCGCCGTGGGCGTGGACGACACAGACGCCGTCTACGAGGCCGCCCAGGATCCCGACATCCAGCGCTGGACCACGATCCCGTCGCCCTATCTGCGCGAGCACGCGACGGGCTTCACGGACCAGATAGTGCCCGAGGGCTGGGCGGACGGTGCCGCCTTCGCCTTCGGCGTCTTCCTCCCCTCCGGGCAGTTGGTGGGCATGCTCTCGATCACCATGCGCTCCCTGGGCGTCGGCGAGGTGGGCTACTGGGCGACGAAGGAGCACCGCGGCAACGGCTACATCGCCGAGGCCACCGTCGCCGCCTCCCGCTGGGCCTTCACCGACCTGTCCGTCGACCGCGTCGAATGGCGCGCCGAGGTCGGCAACACCGGTTCCCGCGCGGTCGCCGAACGCGCCGGCTTCACCATCGAGGGGACCCTCCGCTCCGCCATCAACAACAAGGGCGTACGCAGGGACTGCTGGGTGGGCTCGCTGCTCCCGTCGGACCTGGGCCTCCCCTCGACGGCGCCGTACCTGCCGGCCAGGTGAGGGCCGTACCGGGTTGACACCGGGCTCCGGACGTCGCCCCGAGCGAGGTGAGGACCGTACCGGGGTGGATACCGATCCCGGGACGTCGGCCCCGGCTGCTGACATCGATTCCCGGCACCGGTTCGGGCACCCGTTCCGGCACGATCCCCCCGCCCGTCCCCGTTGTCAGTGGCAGCGCCTAACGTGTGGGCATGACGAGTCTTCCGCGTCCCACCACCGAACTCTCCGCGGACGAAGCCCGCCGCATCGCCCTGCGGGCCCAGGGTTTCCTGGGCGCCCCGGACCGCAGGGCGGGCGTCCGCGGAGTCCTGCGGCACCTCGGCGCGGTCCAGCTCGACACGATCTCCGTCCTCGCCCGCTCCCACGAACTGATTCCGTACGCCCGTCTCGGCGCCGTCGGCCGCAAGACCGTCGAGCAGGCCTACTGGACGTCCGCACCGCCCGCCGACACACCCCCGGCACCGCACGCGTTCGAGTACTGGTCCCACGCGGCCTGCATCCTGCCCGTGGAGGAGTGGCCCCACTTCGCGTTCCGCCGCCGCGCCTACCGCGCCCGCCCGCACTGGAACCACGACCTGCCCGACGGCGCCTACGACCAGGTCGTCAAGCAGCTGCGCGCCGAAGGGCCCCTCACGGCCACGGACTTGGGCGGGGCGAAGAAGACCAGCGAGTGGTGGGACTGGTCGGGCACCAAGGTCGCCGTCGAGCGCGCGCTGATGTACGGCGAGGTGGTGTGCGTGGAGCGGCGCGGCTGGAAGCGGGTCTACGACCTCGCGGAGCGCGCCGTCCCGAAGCAGCTGCTCCACGACGAGCTGGACGACACGGAGTGCCTGCGCCGTCTCGTCCGCCTGGCCGGGCAGTCCCTCGGCGTCGGCACCCGCGCGGACATCGCCGACTACCACCGCCTCAGGCTGGAGCAGGTCGACGCGGTGATCGCCGACTCGGGCCTGGTCCCCGTGACGGTGGAGGGCTGGGGCAGGCCCGCGGCCGGAAAGGGCGGCGCCAAGGCCGGCGGGGCAAGACCGGCGGGAGACGCGTGGGCGGACCCGGTGGCGCTGGAGACGGTGCCGCGCGGCCGCCACCGTACGACGCTCCTGTCGCCGTTCGACTCCCTCGTCTGGGAGCGGGCGCGCACGGAGCGGATCTTCGATTTCACGCACCGCCTGGAGGCGTACACGCCCAAGCCGAAGCGGATCCACGGCTACTTCGCGATGCCGGTCCTCGCCGGCGGCCGGCTCGTCGGCCGGGTGGACCCGGCCCGGGAGGGCCGCACGCTGGTCGCCAGGCAGATCACCCTGGACGACGCCAAGGCCGTCCCCGCGGTGGCCGAGGCCCTGGCGGAGGCCGCGAGCTGGGTGGACTGTACGGATGTACGGGTCGAGCGGGTGGACGCCCCGGCCCTGCGCGAGCCGGTCGTGGCGGAACTCGCCCGCATCCTGGGGTGACACGGGGCAGCGTCCTCGGGTGACGCCTCGCGAGGTCCTCGGGTGACGCCCGGCGGCGTCCTCGTGACACCGGGCGGCATCTTCGGGTGACGCCTAGCGGATCTCGAGGATCTTCTCCCGCATCGCGTACACCACCGCTTCCATCCTGGAGTGCAGCTGCAGCTTCTCCAGGATGTTGCGTACATGGTTCTTCACGGTGTTCTCGGAGATGAACAGTTCCTTGGCGATGTCCCGGTTGTTCATCCCCGTGGCCACGAGCTTGAGGACCTCCAGCTCGCGATCGGTGAGCCGCGGCGCGGGCACCAGCCGGCGCTCGTCCGTCCGCTGGATCATCGACTTGAACTCGGTGAGGAGTTTCGAGGCCATCGAGGGGCTGATCTGCGACTGTCCGTCGGCCACCGCGCGAATGGCGGTGGCCACCTCGTCCGTGGAGATCTCCTTGAGGAGATACCCGGTCGCGCCCGCCTTGATCGCGTCGTAGAGGTCGGCCTCCTCGTCGCTGATCGTCAGCATGATGATCTTCGCGCTGGGGGCCACCTCCTTGATGGAGGTGCACGCCTCGATGCCGCCGCGCTTGGGCATCCGTACGTCCATCAGCACGATGTCGGGCAGCAGGTCGGCAGCCTTGTCGACCGCCTCCGCCCCGTCGCCCGCCTCACCGACGACCTGGATGTCCTCCTCGGCCGCGAGCACGATCTCCAGACCGCGGCGGAAGAGGGCGTGGTCGTCCACGACAAGGACCCTGATGGGCTCCTTGCGTGAAGAGCCCACGTCCAGGCCGGTGGCGACGACTCGGTCGTCGGCATCACCGGCACGCATCGGTCCGAAGCTGTCCGCCATCGTTCCTCCCCCTGAAGGCCGTGGCCCGTGTTTCCGTGCCATCGCCAACCCAAGGCAACGGCCCACCGGTTGGGCCGGTCCGGCCATGATTCCATGTCCGGCCGTCGGCGGGGTGTCGGAGCGGGACGTGAAGTGGTCGCACACCGGTGCCCCTGGGGGCGCACTCGCGCTCCAGGGGCACCGGCTCAGCCGTCACCGGGGATGGTCAGCCGCCGAGCGCGCCACCCGGCGCGTCCGCTCCGCCCTGGGTGACCATCGGGTCCGTGCTGAGGTGGATGACGCCGTAGTCGTACGCGTGCCGCCGGTAGACGACACTGGGCTCCTTTGTCTCGGAGTCGACGAAGAGGTAGAAGTCGTGCCCGACCAGCTCCATCTCGTAGAGGGCCTGGTCAAGTGTCATCGGCGCGGCCACGTGGGTCTTCTCGCGGACGACACAGGGGCCTTCGCCCATGATCTCGAGAGAGCCGATCTTCTTGGTGGGCACGGCGTCCGGCTCATCGTCGTGGACGACACTCCCGTTGCCGTTCAGGGTCGCGGCACCCGGGACGACGTCGGCGACCTCGGCTGCCGAGATCCTGCCGTTGCCACGGCGGGTGTAGCGCTTGTCGTGCTGCTTGCGCAGCCGGGCCTCGAGCTTGTCCGCGGCCAGGTCGAGTGCTGCATACGCGTCGCTTGCCGCTGCCTCCGCCCGGATCACCGGTCCGCGGGAGTGGAGCGTGATCTCCACTCGGTCACTGCGGTCGGCCTGTCGGGGGTTGGGCTCCTTGGACACCTCGACGTCGAGGCTGATCACCTTGCCATCGAGCTTCTGGATCTTCTCCAGCTTCAGCTTCTCGGCCACGTGCTTGCGGAACCGCTCGGGCACCTCGGTCTTGCGGCCCTTGACGACGATGTCCACGCAGAACTCCGTTCCCGGATAGCCCCGCTCCACTGGCGGAGCATCTCCCTTTTGCACCAGGCCCCGGTGAGCACCGGAACCTCGGACTCGGTGACTGTCACCTCCTCCTCCCCCAAGGACAAGATCTCCACCCCACCGATGCGGGTGATTGCCGGAAACCCGCGGTTCGGTACTCGGGTGCGCGAGGTACGGCCTGCGCCATTGCCTCACAACCGAACATATCTCGCCCGGACGGATGTCGTCACCCTCTACTGATACGTACCTCCGTTCAGGTGAATTGACCCACTTATTACCTGCAACGATGCAAGTTCTCGGTCAGTTCCGGTTTATTTCGAAGGCGTCCAGCGGTGCGGCGACCACGGCCGCGCAGACCGTGTCACCGCTCGTACCTCCGGCCTGCTCCCTACCCGCCTTTCGCCCGTACACCTCCGCAGGTCCCGTCCTCTCACCCGTCCATCGCAGCGCCCGCGCACCCGACTGCGCCGCCCGCACGGCCCGCGCCGCCTCCGCCAAGGACGCCCCCGTAGTCATCAGGTCGTCCACCAGCACGACCGGCCCCCCTCGGGCCAGCAGCCGCTCACCCCCGGCGACGACCTCCAGGGCGCCCGCCAGATTCTCCAGCCGCTGCCGGGAGTTCAGCCCCGACTGGTCGGCCACGGCCCGCCGCTGCCGCAGCACACCGAGCACCCGGGCAGGCGTTCCCGCGCGCCGCAGCTCGCCCGCCGCCGCCAGCGCGATCCGTCGCGCCGGATCATGCCCCCGCGCCCGAACCGCCCCTCGCGCCGACGGAACGGGTACGAGCAGCACGGGCCCGTATCCCGTCCCGGTCACCCGGACCGCCGCACCATCGGCCTCCCACCCGTCCCGCTCGCCCCACGCTTCCCCCTTCCCGAGCCTCAGCCGCCCCTTGGGGGCCGTCGGCCGCCCGGCCGGACCAGGACGTCGCACCGGCCCCAGACCTGACCTCACAGCCCCCGCGAGGGCCGCTCCCAGAGGGGCCGCCAGGGCCAGCGCACCCCGTTCCTTGTGGGCGAGGAGCGCGGCCCGCACCTCGTCCTCGTAGGGAGCCGCCGCGTGCACCACGGACAGCCCCGCCGGCTCGGGTACCGGTCGCACCCGGCACGGAGCGGCCCCGCTCAGGGCGGCACGGCACTCAGGGCAGAGCACCGCGCGAGGCCGTCCACAGCCTCCGCACTCGGCCGGCAGCACCAGATCCGTGAGGTCCTGCCACCACCCCCGCATGGCCACCACTGTGCCAACGCCCGGCCCGCTCGGCCACCCCTGTGGACAACGGCCTGTGGACAACCCCGGGAGCGGCCGTGCGCGGGCGTACGACAGGGCGCAGGACGCGCGGGACAGGGGACGGGGGCCTCGAGGGGACGCCGGACGCGCAGGACGCGCGGGACGAGGGACGGCAGGGCAGCAGGACCGCGGGGCCGAAAAACAACCGGACTGCGGCACGGGGTCGGCGGCGAGTGCGCGGCCCGAACCCGAAACGGCGGTGGGCCCGCCCGGAAACCGGACGGGCCCACCGTGGAGAAACACGCGGCGCTACCCGGGATAGACCGGCGCCGTCCCGTCCTGGACCAGCTTCTGCCACTGCTCCCCCGCCGACAGCCGTACGATCCCGTCCGTCTCCGAGTGCGCCACGAGCGGCAGCTGCTCGTCCTCGGACGCGGCGATCTCCTTGACGTTGGCGAGCGCGGAGGGCGAGGTGCCCAGCGGGGTGGAGCCGTCGACCTGGACGTACCGCATCTGCTGCACTCCGCCCTTCTCGCTGCCGACCACCACGAGTCGGCTGTCCCCGGCCCAGGACATGGCCGTGACCTCCTCCAGCTGGGGTGCCACGGAGCGCAGTTCGAGGACGGACGCGCCGCGCGGCTCGCCGGGCTCGGACCGCTCGATGCGACCGATCTGGAGCGATCTCCTGCCGTCCTTCTCGACGATCAGCGCGACGCGCACGCCGTCGGCGGCCACCCGCACCGCCTCGACGCGCCCGTCGATCTCCGGCGCCTGCACGACGATGGGCTCGCCCTCGCCCTTCTGCAGCAGTAGCAGCCGGGGGTTCTTCAGGTCGCGGTCGGCCACCCACAGGTCTCCCCGCGCGTCCCAGCTGGGCGTCGTCAGGCGGTCGCCCGCCGTCTGGCCCTGGCTGCGCAGCACCGGCTCGCCGAGCGAGCCGCCGGACACCAGCGACCCGACGTACAGGTTCCGGCCGTCGGCCGACACTCCGGCGGCGCTGCTCTCGTCCCGCGACACCGCGGCCGCCCGCAGCTTCTTGCCGCCCTCGCCCAGCGCACCGGGCACCGGCTCGGGCTTCTTGTCACCGTTGCCGCCGGGCATCCGTACGAGCCGCTGGTCGTGATCGATGAAGTACTGGTACTCCGGGTGCTCGCCCGTACCGTGCGTAGCGACGCCCTCGGCCCGGACCTTGGTCAGCACGCACAGCTGCGAGCCGTTCGACCTCTGGAGCTCCACCTCGTCGACTCCGGTGGGGGTCAGATCCCGGAGGGTGAGGAGGAGCTGGGCCGCCATCTGCCTGCACTGGGAGCTTCCGACACGGTCGGCCTTCGCGTTCAGCGGCACGGTGACGCTGTTGCGGTCGTCCGGCGACAGCGACACATCACTGTTCTTCAGTTCCGTGCCCGAGGGGAAGCTGGACCTGACCACCGGGTCCAGCCAGCTCGTGGGCCCCTTCAGGAGCGCGCGCACGATCTGCGTCATCGGGTCCACCTGCGCGCGCACGTAGACCGGGTCGGCGACGGTCCCCAGCGGACGGCCGGTCCCGGAGGTCGCGTCCGACGCGTAGAAGTACTTGTTCACGGACACGTAGTTGCGCTGGAAGTCGGACGTGCCCATCACCACGCCCTGCGGCAGTCCGTCGATGCGCCACTGCTTGTTGCTCTTCAGCCTGGTCAGATGAACCGATCCGCTGTACGCGCCGGAGTCGGGCCCGTACGCGTGCCGGTCGTCCACCGTGGCGACCTTGCTGCCGCTCAGCCGGAAGAGGACGTCACGACTGCCGTCCTTGGTCCCCGAGGGCATTCCCACGGGCTCCGGCGCGTCCGCGAGGACCGTCGTCGACCGGTACGGATCCCACGTCTTGCGCGCACTGTCGGTGAGGTACTTGCCGGCCGTCTCGTACTTGGCGTCGTCGCTGGTCAGCGCCTCCAGAAAGCCCTGGACGATCTCCGCCGCCGAGGCGCCGGGATGCGGCGGCATGGCGTAGACACGGACCTGCGAGTCCTGACGCGGCGTGGACTCCACCCCGCGCAGATCCCCGCTGTCCGGCATCGAGGCGCACCCCGTCAGCAGCAGGGCTCCACAGCCCAGATACACCACGACGCGCACCGGACGGCGTCCGCGGACGCCGATCCCCCCGCGGTCAGCGCCCACGAAATGCCTCCCCATGTCCGAGCTCCTCCGGCGTCTCGCCGTCCCGCCCCCGCTCCCGCGCGGTCCGTTCCCGGCCGGTGCCGGATGTCTCCTCCTGGCGGCGCAGCGCTCCGGCCGGCCGGGGCACCACGCGAGCGCCGTTTCCGGGCAGTGCCGTCGGGTCGGCCGTGGGCGAGGCCCCGGCCAGCCGTGGCGTCATGGCCCCACGCGGCGGTATCGGAGGCGTCGCGGCCCCTGGCTGCTGCACGGGAACCGTGGCGAGCTTGGCACCGCCGCCGTGCGGCAGACCGGCGTCGTCGAGTCCCCGGTTGCGCCGGGAATCCTTGGGCTCCAGCGGTATCGGCGATCCCCTGAGCGGCTCGTCGGCCGTCCGCGGCAGGGTCAGCCGGAACTGCGAGCCGCCGCCCGGCTCGCCCCAGGCCTGCAGCCAGCCGCCGTGCAGCCGTGCGTCCTCCAGGGCGATGGACAGCCCGAGGCCCGTGCCGCCGGTGGTACGCGCGCGTGCCGGGTCGGCCCGCCAGAAGCGGCTGAACACCCGGGTCGCCTCGCCGGGCTTGAGCCCGACGCCGTAGTCGCGGACCGCGATCGCGACCGCTCCGCCCGCCGCGGCGAGCTTGACGACGACGTCCTTGCCCTCGCCGTGCTCCACGGCGTTGACGACGAGGTTGCGCAGCACGCGCTCGACCCGCCGGGCGTCCGCCTCGGCGATCAGCGGCTGCTGGTCACCCTTGATGCGTATGCGCGTGCCCTTGCGCTCGGCGAGCGGCTCGGCTCCGCCGACCACCCGGCGTACGACTTCCCTGAGGTCGATCGCGTCGGCCTCCAGCGCCGCCGCGCCCGCGTCGAACCGGCTGATCTCCAGCAGGTCGGCGAGGAGCGTCTCGAAGCGGTCCAGCTGGTCGGCGAGGAGCTCGGCCGACCGCGCGGTCACGGGGTCGAAGTCCACGCGCGCGTCGTGGATGACGTCGGCGGCCATCCGCACGGTGGTCAGCGGGGTGCGCAGCTCGTGCGACACGTCGGAGACGAACCGCCGCTGCATCCGTGAGAGGTCCTCCAGCTGCTGGATCTTCAGCTGGAGGTTCTGCGCCATCTTGTTGAAGGCCTCGCCCAGACGGGCGATGTCGTCCTCGCCGGTGACCTTCATACGTTCCTGGAGGCGTCCCGCGGAGAGCCGCTCGGCGATCCCGGCCGCCATCCTCACCGGTGTGACGACCTGGCGCACCACGAGCCAGGCGATGGCCCCGAGGAGTACCACGACGAACAGTCCGGCCGTCGCGAGCGTGCCCTTGACCAGGCTCAGCGACTTCTCCTCCTGCGTCAGCGGGAAGAGGTAGTAGAGCTGGTACGCGTCACCGTTGGGGTCGTTGACCTGCTTGCCGATGACCAGCGCCGGCTGGGATTCCCGGCCGTCCTTGTAGACGACACGGGTGTAGCTCTGCGCCGCCGCCGTGGTCCTGTCGACCCGGGCGCGCAGGTCCTCGGGCACGCTGACCGTCGGATCGACCTGGTCCGAGTACCGCGGGGCGAGGCCGGCGTTGCCGCCGCCCGACGCGGCGGAGTTGAGGGTCACCACGTCGAACGCGCCCTGCCCACCACTGGACAGCGACACGACGAGGTCGGTCATCCACTGGCTGACGTTCTTCGACGGGCGGCCGTCGGCGCCCGTACCGTCGTCGCCGTTCGCCGTCGCCGCCGAGTCCGCCTTCTGCTTGGCCACCGAGAAACCACCGGTGGCCTGGCTCTGCGAGGCCTTCACCTTGGCGTCCAGCAGGCCGTTGCGCACCTGCCCGATCACGACGAAGCCGAGCAGCAGGACGACGCCCATCGACATCAGCAGCGTCGTCGCGACGATCTTGAGCTGGATGTTGCGCCGCCACAGCCGCATGACGGGCAGCAGCGGACGACGCACCCAGCGTATGAGCAGCCGAAGGACCGGGCTGCCCTGGACTCCGCCCTGGAGCAGCCCGCCCTCGAAGAATCTTTCCCAGCGGGAGCCCGTCATTTTCCGGCCGACAGGCCGCCCCGAACGGTCCCCCTGCTCAGCGGGCGCCGAAGCGGCACTGTCCCGTGACATGTCAGCTCGGCCCTGCCTTGTATCCGACGCCTCGGACGGTCACCACGATCTCCGGACGCTCCGGGTCCTTCTCGACCTTGGAGCGCAGCCGCTGGACGTGCACGTTGACCAGCCGGGTGTCCGCCGCGTGCCGGTAGCCCCACACCTGCTCCAGGAGCACCTCACGCGTGAACACCTGCCACGGCTTGCGCGCCAGAGCGACCAGCAGGTCGAACTCCAGCGGCGTCAGCGCGATCGACATGCCTTCCCGTTTCACAGAGTGACCGGCGACGTCGATGACGAGATCGCCGATCGACAGCTGTTCGGGCGTCGGCTCCTCCGAACGACGCAGCCGCGCCCTGATCCGCGCCACCAGCTCTTTTGGCTTGAACGGCTTCACGATGTAGTCGTCGGCGCCCGATTCGAGGCCGACCACGACATCGACGGTGTCGCTCTTCGCCGTGAGCATCACGATCGGCACCCCGGACTCCGCCCTGATCAGGCGGCACACCTCGATGCCGTCCCGTCCGGGCAGCATCAGGTCAAGGAGCACCAGATCGGGCTTGGCGTCGCGGAAAGCGGCCAGCGCCTTGTCGCCGTCGGCTACGAAAGACGGCTCAAAACCTTCACCACGCAGCACAATGCCGAGCATCTCGGCCAGTGCGGTGTCGTCATCGACGACAAGGACTCGTCCCTTCATAAACGACATCATCCCATTAACTAAATCGTTACCTGGCGTGACAAGTCACACAGCTCGGCGAGAGCCTCAGCCGTCACGGGCGAAACAACGCCCTCTTCGGTGACGATCGCCGTGATCAACTCCGGCGGCGTCACGTCGAACGCCGGGTTGTACGCCTGGGTCCCCAGGGGTGCCACAGGTATACCGCCTCCGGGCTCCACCCCCGCCATCGGGACCTGCGGAGCTGTGATCTCCGTCACTTCATGACCGGCGCGCTGCTCGACCTCGATGGACGCTCCGTCGGGCGTGTCCGGATCGATCGTCGTCACCGGCGCCACCACGATGAACGGCACATGGTGGTACCTGGCCAGCACCGCGAGCGGATAGCTCCCCACCTTGTTGGCCACCGAACCGTCGGCCGCGATGCGGTCCGCGCCGATCAGCACCGCGTCCACCTCCCCGGCCGCGAACAGCGAGCCCGCCGCGTTGTCCGTGAGCAGGGTGTACGCCATTCCGCTGCGAGCCGCCTCGTAGGCCGTCAGGCGAGCACCCTGCAGCAACGGCCGCGTCTCGTCCACCCAGAGCCGCCGCAGCTGCCCGGCGCGGTGCGCCGCGAGCGCCACGGCGAACGCGGTGCCCTCCCCGCCGGACACCAGCGCCCCGGTGTTGCAGTGCGTGAGCACACGGTGTCCGCCGCCCGGCAGCAGTTCGTGGAGCAGCGCCAGACCACGCTCGGCCATGCGTGAGCTGGCCTCGGCATCCTCCCGGTGCAGCGCCCGCGCCGCCGCGAGCGCCGCCGCGGCGGCCGCCACCTCGTCGCCGCCCGAGGAGAGCACCGCGCGGTGTGCCGCCTGCGCCCTGCGCACGCCGACGCCGAGGTTCACGGCGGTGGGCCGGGCACCGGCCAGCGAACGGGCGGCCTCGTCCACGTCGAAGCCACGCACGGCGGCCAGCGCGACTCCGTACGCCCCGGCGATCCCGAGCAGTGGCGCTCCCCGCACGGCGAGCGTACGGATCGCCTCCACCAGCGTGGACGCGTCCGTGCACACCAGCTCGACCTCCTCGGCGGGAAGCCGCGTCTGGTCGAGAAGGACCACGACAGGGCCTTCGGGCGGCTCGTGCCAGCGGATCGCGGGTATCTCCGTCGGCCCGCTGTCCTCGCGGGTTTGCGCGTAGTGATCGGCCATCCGCCCAGTCTGCCCCGTATCCGGCAGACAATTGAAGGTGTGCAGCCCATACAGGGCCGGTCCCCCGCCGGGCACGCCGTGACACGATGGCTGCCAACCTGCCGCCGCGACCGCGGAACGGGCACCGTGAAGGAGCGACGATGAACGACACTCCGGGCTGGGCGTCGCCCGGATCCGCACCCTCCGGCGAAGAGGTGCCGGACGCGTCCGGCACCCCGCAGCCCGCGGAGGGCGGAGCGAACCAGCCCGAGCAGCCATCGAAGTGGTCCAAGGAGCAGCCTCCGCCCGGCCAGTGGTCCGCCCCCGGCACACAAGGTCCCGGCCAGGCCCCGCCGCCCGGTCCGGGCTGGGGCGGTCAGCACCCCGGTGGCCAGGTCCCTGGACACGGCGGCTGGGGAGGCCCCGGACAGGGCGGCCCCGGCGGGCCCTCCGGCTGGGGCGCCAACTGGGGCGGACAGCAGTCCGCCGCCAAGCCCGGCGTGATCCCGCTGCGCCCGCTCGGCGTCGGCGAGATCCTCGACGGCGCCGTCTCGACCATGCGCACCTACTGGCGCACGGTGCTCGGCATCTCGCTGGCCGTCGCCGTCGTCACGCAGATCGCCGTCATCCTGCTCCAGGGCTTCCTCCTGGACAACAGCACCGACACGGCCGCCCTCAACGACCCGAGCGCCACGGTCGAAGAGCTGAGCCGGGCTCTGGGCGACACCTTGCTGAGCTCAGGCCTCGTCCTGCTCATCACGCTGCTCGGCACCATCGTCGCGACGGCCCTGCTCACGTCGGTGACCAGCCGTGCCGTGCTCGGCAAGCCGGTGACCACGAGCGAGGCCTGGCGGGACGCCCGTCCCCAGCTGCCCAAGCTGTTCGGCCTGACCCTGCTGCTGCCGCTCATCGCCACCGCCGTCCTGGGCGTCGGCGTACTGCCCGGTCTGCTCATGGTGGCGGCCGGGTCGAGTGACTCCGGTGCCGTGCTCGCCGGCCTCGGCTTCCTGGCCGCGGGCTTCGTGGCCCTCTGGCTTATGGTCCGCTTCTCGCTCGCCTCTCCCGCCCTGATGCTGGAGAAGCAGGGCATCCTGAAGTCGATGAGCCGCTCCGTGAAACTCGTACGCGGCTCCTGGTGGCGGGTGTTCGGCATCCAACTGCTCGCCACGATCATCGCCAACATCGTGGCGTCGATCATCGTGATCCCCTTCGCCCTCATCGCCGCCGCGCTGAGCGGCGACGGCTTCGCCGGCTTCCTCGACAACGCCGGGGGCGACCTCGGCTGGACCTTCCTCATCGTCAGCGGTATCGGCTCGGTCATCGGATCCATGGTCACCTTCCCGATCACCGCGGGCGTCACCGTGCTCCTGTACATCGACCGGCGCATCCGGCGCGAAGCCCTCGACCTGGACCTGGCCCGAGCCGCCGGCGTCCCCGGCTACGGCACCGAGGCCTCCGGCACCACACCAGGGAGTTGATGCGGTGAACGGGGCGGGGGGAGTTCTCACGGCGGTACTCGCGGGGCCGCACACCGGTGCGACAGCCGTCCTCGCGGTCTCGCGCGGCGACACACCACCGGTGACGACGCCGCGCGATCCCGCACGGGAGGCGGCCCGACGTGAGCTGTCCAAGCGGATGTACCACGAGAACGACCCCGGCCTCGTCCAACGCGCCCTGAACGCCTTCTGGGACTGGGTCGACAAACTGTTCGGCGCCGCCTCCGCCGCGACGCCCGGCGGAACCCTCGGACTCGTCGTCATCGTCCTGACGCTCGTGGCGGTCGGGGCCGCCCTGTGGTGGCGTCTGGGCACTCCGCGCCGCACCCCCGCCTCGTCCGCCACGCTCTTCGACGACCGCCCCAGGAGCGCGGCCGAACACCGCGCCGCCGCCGAGGCGCACGCCGCGCAAGGCCATTGGAACCAGGCCGTCCAGGAGCGGATGCGCGCCATCGTCCGCTCCCTGGAAGAACGCGCGCTGCTCGATCCGCGCCCCGGCCGCACGGCCGACGAGGCAGCCGCGGAGGCGAGCCGCGCCCTGCCCTCCCACACGGACCGGCTGCGCGCCGCGGCACGGGACTTCGACGACATCACGTACGGCGGCAGGTCCGGCGACCCGCGCGCGTACCAGCGCCTCACCGAGCTCGACCGCGACCTGCGGCGCACCAAGCCCGTACTCACGGACAGTGCCCACAGCACGGACCGGAACACGGCCCACAACAGCCGCCAGGGGGCCGCCTCATGACCGAGGCCACCCTCTCCTCCACCTCGGCCTCGCCCACCGCCCGCCAGCTGTGGACCCGCGCGCGCGGACTCGTCCTCGCTCTCGTCCTCCTGCTGACGGCCGCCGTCGTGATGGCCGCGGTCCGCTCGGACGCCCGGTACGGTCGCCTCGACCCGCGCTCCGCCGACCCCTCCGGCAGCCGGGCCGTCGCCCGGCTGCTCGCCGGCCAGGGGGTTTCCACGCGCGTGGTCACCACCCTCGACGAGGCGAGTGCCGCGGCCGGCCCCGACACGACCCTGTTGATCGCGGTCCCCGACCTGCTGACCAAGCGTCAGCAGAACCTCCTGCACACGGCGACGGAACGCTCCGGCGGCCGTACGCTCCTGGTCTCCCCCGGACCGCCCTCCATCGGCACCCTCGCCCCGGGAGTCACCGCCGACCCCGCGGTCAGCCTCGACTCGACGCGCTCGCCCGACTGCGGCCTGCCCGCCGCCCGGCGAGCGGGCAGCGCCGACACCGGCGGCATCCGCTACACCACTACCGAACCGGGCGCCGACGCCTGCTACCCCAGCGAGGGCCTGCCCACGCTCCTGCGGATACCGGCACCTTCCGGAAGCGGCGACACCGTCGTGCTCGGCGCCCCCGACATCCTCTACAACGACCGCCTCGACGAGCAGGGCAATGCCTCGCTCGCTCTCCAACTCCTCGGTTCCCGCGCTCATCTGGTCTGGTACCTCCCCACCCTCTCCGACGACTCGGCCACCGACGCGGGCGGCCAGAGCTTCCTCGACCTGCTCCCCTCGGGCTGGCTCTGGGGCACACTGCAGCTCTTCGTCGCGGCGGTCCTGGCCGCGCTGTGGCGGGGACGCCGGATGGGCCCCCTCGTACCCGAGCGGCTTCCCGTCGCGATCCGCGCCTCCGAGACCGCCGAAGGCCGCGCCCGCCTCTACCGCAAGGCCAACGCCCGAGACCGCGCGGCCGCCGTTCTGCGCTCCGCCGCCCGCACCCGCCTCGCCCCTCTCGTCGGCGTGTCCCCGACCCAGGCGCACGCGCCCGAAGCCCTGCTCCCCGCCCTGTCCACCCGTCTCGACGGGGACGGACAGTCCGCGCTCCCGCTCCTCTTCGGGCCACCGCCCCGCGACGACGCGGCCCTCGTCCTTCTTGCCGACCAACTCGACGCCCTCGAAAGAGAGGTACGCATTTCATGATGGACCCGACCACTGACAACGCCGGGTACGCCGGGTACTCCGGGGACGCGGACACCGCCCGCTCGTCCCTGGAAGCTCTGCGCACCGAGATCGCCAAAGCCGTGGTCGGCCAGGACCCCGCTGTGACCGGCCTCGTCGTCGCCCTCCTGTGCCGTGGACACGTTCTCCTCGAAGGAGTCCCCGGAGTGGCCAAGACGTTGCTCGTCCGCGCGCTCGCCTCCGCACTCGAACTCGACACCAAGCGCGTCCAGTTCACCCCCGACCTCATGCCGAGCGACGTCACCGGCTCGCTCGTCTACGACGCACGCACCGCCGAGTTCTCCTTCCAGCCCGGCCCGGTGTTCACCAACCTCCTGCTCGCCGACGAGATCAACCGCACCCCTCCCAAGACCCAGGCGTCGCTGCTGGAGGCCATGGAGGAACGCCAGGTCACGGTCGACGGCACACCCCGGCCGCTCCCCGAGCCCTTCCTGGTCGCCGCGACGCAGAACCCGGTCGAGTACGAGGGGACGTATCCGCTCCCCGAAGCCCAACTGGACCGCTTCCTCCTCAAACTGACGATCCCGCTGCCCTCCCGCCAGGACGAGATCGACGTCCTGACCCGCCATGCCGAGGGCTTCAACCCTCGCGACCTGCGCGCCGCCGGTCTGCGCCCCGTGGCCGGTCCCGCCGACCTCGAAGCCGCCCGCACCGCGGTCGCCAAGACAGTGGTCTCCCCCGAGATCACCGGCTACGTCGTCGACCTCTGCCGCGCCACCCGCGAATCGCCGTCGCTCACCCTCGGCGTCTCCCCGCGCGGCGCGACCGCCCTCCTCGCCACAGTCCGCGCCTGGGCCTGGCTGACCGGCCGCGACTACGTCATCCCCGACGACGTCAAAGCCCTGGCCCTGCCGACCCTCCGCCACCGCGTCCAACTCCGGCCCGAAGCCGAGATGGAGGGCGTGACGGCCGATTCCGTCATCAACGCGATCCTCGCCCACGTCCCCGTCCCCCGCTGATGGCACTCACCGGACGCGCCGCCCTCCTGGCGGCCCTCGGCGCACTGCCCGTCGGCATCTGGGGACCCAGTTGGACGGGCATCCTCGCCGTGAACGCCCCCTTGGCCCTGGCCTGCGCCTGCGACGCCGCCCTCGCCGCTCCCGTACGACGGCTCGGCCTGACCCGCTCCGGCGACACCTCGGTGCGGCTCGGCGAGTCCGCCGACGTCACCCTCACCGTCACCAATCCCTCCGACCGCCCCCTGCGCGCGCACCTCCGCGACGCCTGGCCGCCCAGCAGTTGGGAACCCGGCACCGAGGTCGAGGCCTCCCGTCACCACCTGACGGTCCCCGCCGGCGAACGCCGCCGTCTGACGACCCGTCTGCGCCCCACGCGCCGCGGTGACCGCAGGGCCGACCGCGTCACGATCCGCTCATTCGGTCCCCTCGGCCTGTTCTCCCGTCAGGGCAGCCACGAAGTCCCTTGGGCCGTACGCGTCCTGCCCCCGTTCACCAGCCGGAAGCACCTCCCTTCCAAACTGGCCCGGCTCCGCGAACTCGACGGCCGCACCAGCGTGCTGACACGCGGTGAGGGCACGGAATTCGACAGCCTGCGCGAGTACGTTCCCGGCGACGACACCCGTTCCATCGACTGGCGTGCCACAGCCCGCCGGACCACGGTCGCGGTGCGCACCTGGCGTCCCGAGCGCGACCGCCACATTCTTCTGGTCCTCGACACCGGCCGCACGTCCGCGGGCCGTGTCGGCGACGCCCCTCGTCTCGACGCCTCCATGGACGCGGCCCTGCTCCTCGCCGCCCTGGCCTCCCGCGCCGGCGACCGCGTGGACCTGCTCGCCTACGACCGTCGGGTACGCGCCCTCGTCCAGGGCCGTTCGGCAGGTGACGTCCTTCCGTCCCTGGTCAACGCGATGGCCGGACTGGAACCGGAGCTCGTCGAAACCGACGGCCGCGGCCTGACCGCCACAGCCCTGCGTACCGCCCCACGCCGCTCCTTGATCGTGCTCCTGACGAGCCTCGAAACGGCCCCCGTCGAGGAGGGCCTGCTCCCCGTGCTCTCCGGCCTCACCCAGCGCCATACGGTCCTGCTGGCTTCGGTCGCGGACCCGCACATCGCGCAGATGGCGAAGGCCCGGGGAAACATCGACGCGGTGTACGAGGCCGCGGCGGCGGCCCAAGCCGAAGCCGGGCGTCAACGCACCGCCGAGCAGTTGCGACGCCGTGGAGTCACCGTCGTGGACGCGACTCCGGACAATCTGGCGTCGGCCCTCGCGGACGCCTATCTGGCCCTGAAGTCGGCCGGCCGCCTGTAAACGAAGAACGAAAAAGGTCCCGGCCTTGTGAGGGACGGGATTCCGGAGTCCGGAGCAACAGGGTATGGAATAGCGGTTCTACAAGCAGGGTGGGGAAATGCCCCTGAACGCAGAAAACCCCCGTGACCGGTTTCCCGGTACGGGGGTTTCTGTAATATTTGTTCGGCGGCGTCCTACTCTCCCACA